>CAXSEG010000007.1:0-20399 GCA_964235545.1 uncultured Acetobacteraceae bacterium | reverse complement strand
TCACCCAGCCCGGCGGCTTCCGGGGCGCCGACGGGCCGCTCGCCCTCCGCCCCAACGGCCAGGTGGCACGCGGGCTGGCCGTGTTCGCCGTCGGGCCAGGCGGGCCGCAGATCGTCGACCCCGTCCCGGCGAGCATCGCCGACGGCAGTTAGCCCCGCCACGAGGCCGATGCTCGCCACCGCCGCCCTTGCCGCGATCCCCATCCTGACGGTGGTGGCCTTGGCGGTCGCCGGGCAGCTCGGCCTATGGCCGGCGGTCGCGGCCGGCGGGCTGGACGTGCTGGCAGCCGTCGGCCTCGCGCGCATGTGGGCACGCGACAAGGCGTTCGTGGTCGCGCAAGTCCGGCGGGCGGCGGACGGCGCCCTGTCCGACGGTCTGCCGCCGCAGCTGGATGGTGAGCTGGGTCGCGCCCTGCGCCTGTTCCGCAAGCGGTGGGACACGCTGGCCAGCCAGGTCCGCACCGAGGAGGCGATCGTCGAGGCGCTGCCCGACCCGCTGATCGTGATCGGGCCGGACCGCGCCGTGCTGCGCGCCAACGCCGCCGCCCATGCCGCTTACGGCGCCGAGATCTCGGCCGTGCTGCGCCATCCCGGCCTGCGCGGCGCGATTGACCGGGTGCTGGCCACGGGCACCGCCCAAGGCACGTCCGAGGGGGCGGATCTGTCCCTGCCCGTCCCCGTCCCGCGCGAGGTGCACGCCACGGTGTTCCGGCTGAGCGGCGCGCGGATGGCGGCCGTGCTGTCCGACCGTACGCGGGAACGCGCCCTGGAACGCATGCGCGCCGATTTCGTGGCCAACGCCAGCCACGAGCTGCGCACGCCGCTCGCCAGCCTGATCGGCTTCATCGACACCCTGCGCGGCCCGGCGGCGGACGACCCTCCGGCGCAGGCCCGCTTCCTCGCCATCATGGCCGAGCAGGCTGGACGGATGAACCGCCTGATCGACGACCTGCTCAGCCTCTCGCGCATCGAGCTGACGGAGCACCAGGCCCCCACCGACAACGTGGCGCTGGACGACCTGCTGCGCTTCACCGCAGCATCCTTCGAACCGCGGATCACGACGCGCGGTATCCGCCTCGAACTGGACCTTGCACCGGACCTGCCGGACGTGCCCGGTGACGAGGACCAGCTGGGCCAGGTCTTGCAGAACCTGTTGGACAACGCCGTCAAATACGGCCGGGAAGGCGGCACGGTCCGGCTCGCCGCAGCGCGTGTCCCGCCGGGCGGGCGCTGGCCGGCCCGCCCCGGTGTCACCGTCTCGGTCGCCGATGACGGGGCGGGCATCCCGCGCCAGCATCTGCCGCGGCTGACGGAGCGGTTCTACCGCGTGGACACGGGCCGCTCCCGCGCCGTCGGCGGCACGGGGCTCGGCCTGGCGATCGTCAAGCACATCCTGAACCGGCACCGGGGACAGTTGGCGATCGACAGCAAGGAGGGCGAGGGCGCCACCTTCACCATTTGGCTTCCGGCCGGTGGGCGGACCTAACCGGCCAGCGACGCCGCGATGTTCACGCCGAGCGCGATCACCGCCGTGTTGAACAGGTACGCCACCAACGAATGCGCCAGCACCAGCCGCCGCATCTCGGCCGATTGCGTCGAGACGTCGCTCACCTGGCTGGCCACCGCCATGCAGTACGAGAAATACAGGAATTCGCCGTAATCCGGGGCGGGGTTGCCGGGGAACACCAGGCCCTTGCCGTCCCGCCAGAACACGCTGGCGTAGTGTGTGGCGAAGATGGTGTGGATGAACACCCAGGACAGCAGCACCGTCACCCCGGCCAGCCCCTCCGCCCACCCCGCATGCGGCTGGCCATGCGCGCCCGCCAGCTCCACCACGATCGCCCCGAGCGACGCGACCGCCGCCACGATGGTGCCCGCCAGCACCCCCCACTGCCCCTCGTCCAGGTCGGTCGAGAGCTGCCGCAGCCGCTCGGGCGTGTACAGGCGCATGCGGATCAGGAACGACACGACGTTGGCGAGCACGCCGGCATCCCACCCGAGCAGCAGCGCCGTGACGGGTCGGAAGCGTAAGGCGGCGGCCAGGGTGACGACCACCGCAGTGGTGGCACCCAACAACAGCGAAGGGCGGTGTCGGAGGTGCCGGACGGCGCTGACCATGGTCCGCATTGTCCCTTTATGTGCGCCGGACGCAACATTTTGCCTGTCCGCAACGCCCGCTTGTCCCCGCTTCGGCCTCGGCTGCCGGCGCCGGGCGGACACACCGCCTTCCAACCACGGAACGCCCCATGCCCTTCGACAGCACAAGTTCAGTCGTCCAATGGTCGCGGCCAAGACCGGTCGACGCCGACGCCGCCTTGCTTGACCTGCTCGGCCCGGTCGATGGCCTCCACGTGCTCGTCATCGGGCCCGGCAGCCTCGGCCCGGTGGTGGCGCTGCACCGGCGTGGCGCCACCTGTGTCACGGCCGTGCGCACCGGCACCCGCGTGCGAACGGACGCGGCCGATGCCGCCCTCGTGCTGCACGTGCGCGATGCCGCCACCGCCGCGTCCGCCATCGACTATGCACGCCGGGCCATCCGGCCGCTCAACGTCATGGTGCTGCAATTGGCGCCCGATGCGCCCTCCACCCTGCTGCCGCAGGTCCGGCAGCGCCTGGCGGAGAGCGGCCTCAGCGTCGGGCGGACAGCGTCCGTCGGCGGCTGCACTGTGCTGCTCGCCGACCTGCCACTCTTCGGGCAGCTGAAATGTGCATAGCGCCATGCGGGTGATCTCCGGCCGGATTGGCGGGATCGCCAACATCGCGGTCAGCGTCCTGATCGCGATGGGCCTCTCGATGATCGTCCGCCCGGTCACGGCGACGTTGAACCAGACCCTCGGCACGGTCTGGCCGTTCTCCACCGTGCACTGCGACTCCCGCCACTCCCCGGGATGCGGGCCCGGCGACATCCTAGCCAGCGGCCGGTTCGGTCTCGCCCGCCGTTGATCACGAGCAACCGCCAGCGGCCGGCGCCGCGTGGACTGGATGCCGCGTCCCGCCGCGTGCTCGCCCGCTTCTGCTTCGGGCTGGGATGGTTCGGCATGATCGCCTTCGGGCCGGCGCTCGCCGGGATCACGACCGAAGCCAGTGCCGCGGCCTCGCTCGGCACCTACTGCTCGTTCGGCGCCCTACTCCGCGTCTTCATCGCCGCCCGCCAGCGGGAAAAGCCCGGTGCCGCCACCCTGAACAGCTGGGACGAATGCCTCGCCTTGGTGGCCGTCAGCATGCTCGCCTACTTCGCCGCCCGCGTCCTCACTGCGTAGGATGGAATGCGCTTTGGCATTCCACCAACACACGCACGGACGTGAGACGCAAGGACCTTACGGCAGTCGCTCCACCCAATCGATCGCGCTAATCCACCAGCGCCGCGTAGGTCAGCACCCTTAGCTCGCGGCGGATGGGATACGTGGAGGACGGCGTCAGCTGGGTCAGCAGCACCACCGCTAGCTCCTCCGCCGGGTCCACCCAGAACGCCGTGCTCGCCGCACCGCCCCAGGCCACCTCGCCCGGGGTCCCCACGATCTGCGCGCGTGCCGGGTCCAGCATGACGGAGAAGCCCAGGCCGAACCCGATCCCCTCGTAGGAGCTTTCGCTGAAGCGCGGCATGCCCATCGCCGCCATGTCGCCACGCAGATGGTTGCCCGTCATCAGCTCCACGGTCTTGCGCCCGAGCAGCCGCACCCCGTCCAGTTCGCCCCGGTTCAGCACGAACTGGCAAAACCGCATGTAGTCGCCCGCCGTGGACACCAGGCCGCCGCCGCCGGAGCAGATCGCGCGCGGCGAGAGGTAGCGGCTGGTCGCCGGGTCATCCAGCAGCGTGACACCACCAGCCGCGGACGGCGCGTAATTGGCCGCGAACCGCCCCGCCTTCTGCGCCGGCACGTGGAACGACGTGTCGATCATGCCGAGCGGGGCCACCACGCGGTTCATCAGGAAATCCCCGAACGGTTCGCCGGAGACGGTGGCGACCAGGTGGCCCAGCACGTCCGTCGCGATGCTGTAGTTCCACTCCGCCCCCGGCTGCGCCAGCAACGGCAGCGCCGCCGCCCGCTCCACCAACTCGC
The DNA here is from genome assembly GCA_964235545.1 of uncultured Acetobacteraceae bacterium. GTDB lineage: Bacteria > Pseudomonadota > Alphaproteobacteria > Acetobacterales > Acetobacteraceae > LMUY01. Next base: position 16,339 of record CAXSEG010000007.1, on the reverse strand, counting down.
CCAGCGTGCACTCCGCCGTCTGGAAGTCGATCCCCTCGTCGCGGTACAACGCGTCGACCAGGGTGGACTGCATGAACCCGTAGGTCAGCCCGGAGGTGTGGGTCAGCAGGTCGCGGATGGTGATCGGGCGCGCCGCCGGCACGGTGTCGATCTTGCCGCGTTGCCCCCCGGCGGCCACGCGCATAGTGGTGAAGCACGGCAGGAACTGGCTGACCGGGTCGTCCAGCTGGAACCGCCCCTCCTCGTACAGCATCATCACGGCGACGCTGGTGAGCGGCTTGGTCATGGAATAGATGCGCACGATCGTGTCCGGCGCCATCGGCAGCCCGGCCGCCTGATCCGCCATGCCGCAGCAATGCAGCTGCGCCACCCGGCCGCGGCGCGCCACCATCGTCGTGACACCCGCGAGCCTGCCGCTGTCCACCAGCCGCTGCCCCCAGTCCCGCACCCGGCCGAGCTGCTGGGACGACAACCCGACATCCTCCGGCGCAGTCCCCACGGTCGCGTCCATCGGCGGCTTCCCCTCTGCGTGCCGTTTGACACTACCGCGCGCCGCCCCGATCGTCAGGTCCAAAGCAGGGGAGACAACGCCGATGCGCGCGATGGTGGTGGGCGATGACGGGCTCGAGCTGCAGGACATTCCGGTGCCGGTCCCGGGGCCGGGCCAGGTGCTGGTGCGGGTGCGGGCGGCCGGGCTTAACCGGGCGGAGCTGGCGATGGCCGCTGGGCACGCGCACGGTGCCCTGGGTGGCAAGGGCGCCACAATCGGGCTGGAGTGGGCGGGCGAGGTCGCTGCCATGGGGCCCGGCGTGCCCGGTGTGCACGAAGGGGACCGCGTGATGTGCTCCGGCAACGGCGGCTACGCGGAATACGCGGTCACCGATTACGGCCGGGTCAGCGCCCTGCCGGACAGCAACATGGGGTGGGAGCAGGCCGCCACGCTGCCAATCGCGCTACAGACGATGCACGACGCCGTGGTCACCAACGGCCAGATGCAGCGCGGCCAGGCGGTGCTCATCCAGGGCGCCAGCTCCGGCGTTGGGCTGATGGGCATGCAGGTCGCGCGTGAGATGGGCGCCGCCCTGGTGATCGGCACCTCCACCAGCGCGGACCGGCGGGCCCGGCTGGCCGAGTTCGGGGCGGACCTCGCTGTGGACAGCGCGGACCCGGCTTGGCCGGAGGCGGTGCTGGCAGCGACCGGCGGCCGCGGGGTTGACCTGATCGTCGACCAGGTCTCGGCCCCGGTCATCGATGGCAGTCTGCGAGCAACGCGCATCTTGGGCCGCATCGTCAATGTCGGCCGGCTGGGCGGCAGCAAAGGCGAGTTCGACTTTGACCTGCACGCCATGCGGCGCATCAGCTACGTGGGTGTCACGTTCCGCACCCGAAGCGTCGAGGAAGTGCGCGAGATCAACCGGCGCATGCGCGCGGATCTATGGCCAGCCGTGGAGGCCGGGCGGCTGCTGCTGCCGATCGACCGCGTGTTCACGCTGGAACAGGCAGTCGAGGCCCAGGCGCACATGAAGGCCAACGGGCATTTCGGTAAGATCGTGCTCACGGTGTGAGCGCGGCGCCCTGCCCCATCAGGCAGGGCACTGCGACAGGCCTACCGGGTGGGTGTCGTCGTTACGTTGCCCTGCGGGAGCGGCGTGGGATAGGCCATGTTGCCGGTGTCCGTCGGGGCGCGCGGATCGGACCGCGGCGTGCCGCTGCAGGCGGCCAGGGTGAGCAGTCCCAGTGTCGCGATCGAGAGCGGAAGAAGTTTGGTCATGGAAATCTATCCTTGTGGTGCAAGCGGCCCAAACCGTTCCGCTACTGTCACCGATCTGATAAGCCTGACGATCGGATGCAGTTGCATGGCACCGGCCTTCTCCCGGCCCATGCGCTTCATATCTGCAGGCTGCCCACGCTCGTGCCGCCGCACACGAACAGCGTCTGCCCGGTCACGAAACCGGCGGCCGGGTCGGCGAAGAACAGCACCGCCCGCGCCACGTCCGCCGGCCGGCCCAGGCGCCGTACCGGGATCGTGCGCGCGAGCTGCTCGATGCGCGGATCGCCTTCCGGCAACACGCCGTGGAACTGCGCCGTCGCCTCCACCGGGCCCGGCGCGATCACGTTCACCGTGACACCCAGCGGCCCCAGTTCCAGCGCCCAGGTGCGCGCCATGCCGATCATCCCGGCCTTGGTCGCGGAATAGCTGGTGCGGGTGGCGAGCCCGAGCGCCGCGCGGGAGGAGATCAGCACCACCCGGCCCCAGCCATCCTCCCGCATTGCCGGCAGCGTCGCCTGCACCAGGGTAATGGCGGCGCCCAGGTGCAGGCTGACCAGCGCGTCCAGGTCCACCCGGTTCACGTCTGGCAGCAGCGCCGGGCGAATCGCGCCGGCATTGTGCACCAGGATGGTGGGCCGCCACGTCTCCGCCGCCTCCAGCGCCGCATCGTGCGTCGCCGCGGCACTCAGCAGGTCCACTTGCAGCGTATGCAGGTGCTCGTGCGCCAGCGTCGCCGGCGAGTGGTCCAGCGACACCACGCGGTGCCCCGTGGCCAACAGCTGCTCCGCAATCGCGCGCCCGATCCCGGCACTGCCGCCGGTGAGCAATGCCGTCAGCATGCGGTCAGCACGGCGCGCCCGGCCCCGTCCCACCCGGCGCGCACCGTGACCGGGCCGGGCGGGACGCCAGCCGCCAGGAAGCAGACCGCGACCATCCCCGGCCCCAGCCGTACGAGCCCCACCTCACGCGGCCCCTCGGCCGATGGCTCGAAACTGTGGCAAACCAGGGTTCTTGCCAGCAGTTCGCCGCCGACCGCGTCGGCCACCCGCCAGGCGAGGCGGTCGGACAGGCAGACGCGGCAAACCTCACGCGGCGGAAACTGGCCGGCGCCGCAAGCCTCGCAATGCTGCAGGGCAATGCGCCGCTCCCCCGCCGCCGCGTCCATCGCCAGCATGGCAGCCGCGCGGCTCATGCGGCGAGCACGGCGGCCGCGGTGCAGATTCCGCGGTCGTAGCTGATCATGCCGAATCCACTCACCAGCGCCAGCCGCGCCCTCGCCACCTGCCGTCCCGCCGCCGCCCCGAGCAGTTGCCGCATCGCCTCCACCAGGCCGAGGTAGCCGCCCGCCGCCCCCGCCTGCCCACCCGAAAGCTGCCCGCCCCCGGTGTTGTGCGGCAGGTTGCCGGCCGCCGTCAGGTCCTTGCCGCGAAGGAACCGCGCCCCCTCCCCGGGCGCGCAGAAGCCGAGCCCCTCGAACTGCAGCATGCTGATCACGGGATAGTCGTCATAGGTCTGCACCAGGTCCATCTCCCCCGGCCCGGCGCCGGCCTGCGCCCACAGGGCATCCCGGTCCATCGCCCAACCGCCGCGGTGCTGCACCGGGTCCTCCGGAAAGCCATTGTGGCGCTCGATCACGGCCAACAGGCGGACAAAGGGCAGGCCTAACGCCGCCGCCCGGGCCCGGTGCATGACCAGGAAGCCATCCGCACCGGCGCAGGGCATCACGCAATCCAGCAGGTGCACCGGCGGGCAAACCGGCCGCGCCGCGAGGTAGTCCGCCATGGTGATCGGCCGGCGCAGCAGCGCGCCCTCGTTCGCCGCCGCGTTCGTGCGCTGCGCCACCGCGAGATGGCCGAAATCCTCCCGCGTGGCCCCGTTCGCGCGCATGTACGCGTCCGTCAGCAGCGCGAAGCTCATGTTGGGGCCGCCCGCCGCATACGGCCACACCGCATCGCGCGACCACACGCTGAAGCCGCGCAACAGCTCGCCGAAGCTCACCTCGTTGGCGGTGTCCCCGGCCAGGCATGCCACCACCTCCGCATCCCCGCACTGCACCGCACGCGCGGCCCGGCGCGCGGCCATGATGCCGCAAGCGCCTCCGGTCGGAATCCAGTCGAGGTGGCGCGGCGAGGCGCCGACATGCTGCACGAATGGCGCCGGACCATCGGGCGCGAGCGTGAAGGAGGACAGGCACAGCCCATCCACCGCCGCCTTCGCCAACCCGCTGGCCTCCAGCAGCCGGGCCAGCGCGCGGCCGAGCCACCAAGTGGCGCTGCGGTCGGAGCGACGGACATAGGGTTCGGTCACCGGGCAGGCGAGCACGATATCGTCGTATCCGCTCACGCCAGCTGCCGCGCGCGGGATTTCAGTTCGCGCATGTCGAAGCAGCCCGGCGTGCCCGGCAACGCCGCCGCCCGCGCCTTCAGCTCGCCGCGCTGCACCTTGTTGGTCGCGGTCAGCGGCAGCGCGTCCACGAACGCGACCCAGCCGGGCACCTTGAAGTAGGACAGGTCCGCCAACGCCGCCTCCACAATGGCGGCAGCGGTGTCCCCCGTGGCGGGGCCGCGCGGGACGATGCAGGCGAGCACCTCCTCGCCCCGCACCGCGTCCGGCGTCGGCGCCACGGCGACCTCGGCCACCGCGGGATGGCGGCGCAGCACGCTCTCCACCTCGACGGCGGAGACGTTCTCGCCGCTGCGCCGGATCACGTTCTTGCGCCGGTCGATGAACAGCAGGTCGCCGCCAGGCTCGCGCTGCACCACGTCACCGGTGTGGAACAACCCGCCAGCCCACGCCTCCGCGGTTGCCTCCGGGTCATGCAGGTACTCGGTAAAGAACCCGGCCCGAGGGTCCGGCCCTGTGGCGCGCACCAGCAACTCGCCCGGCGTGCCATCCGGCACGTCCGCACCAGCCTCGTCCACGATGCGCAGTGCCATCTCCGGCCCGGCACGGCCGAAGCAGGCGGTGCCAACGCGGCGGGGCTCCTGGCTCGCGATCACGCAGCCGCCGGACCCCGTCTCGGTCATGGCCCAGGCTTCGAGCAAGGGGAAACCGAAGCGCTGTTCGAACACGGCGTGGTGCCGGCGGTCCACCCCCGCCCCGAAGCCGAAGCGGACGGCGTGCGCCCGGTCGGACTCTTCCGCCGCCGCCCCGAGCAGCATGGACGGCATTACACCCAGATAATGCACGATGCTCGCCCGGCTCTGCCGCACGCTGTCCCACCAACTCCGCGGATGGAAACGGTCGAGCGGCACGATACAACCGCCGCTCAGGATCATCGCCATGGTGGAGAACGCCATCGCGTTCATGTGCACCATCGGCAACGGCGTGATCAGCCGGTCTGCGCCAGGCTGGATCGTCGCGAGCCCGCCGACGTCGAGATACCACTGCCCCGCGCAAAGGAAATAGTCGTTGGACAGCACGCACCCCTTGGGCTTGCCGGTGGTACCGGAGGTGTAAAGCAGGGCGCACTCACCGGATCCCGCCATGCCAGGGCTTGACCCTGGTATCCACGGCGTGGAACCGCCGCCGGCTTCTCCAGCGTGCGCGCGCGTGGGGGACGTGCCCGGCCCCAGCCCGTGGCTACCAGGGTCAGGCCCTGGCATGACGACAACCCCATGCGGCGCCCGCTCCGCCGCCGCCTCCATCTTCGCCCGGTGCACCGGCGCCACCACCGCGTGCGACAGCCCGCTATGCGCGACCAGGTAATCGAGTTCCGCCGGGCGCAGATCGGGGTTCAGCGGCACCACGCTTACCCCGCATGCGTTCAGCGCCAGCCAGTGCCAGAAGAACTCCGGCCGGTTGTCCAGCATCAGCCCGACCCGGCCATGCAGCCCCGCATACCTGGCGGCCAAACCGTCCACCCGCGCCCCGGCCTCGGCATAGCTCGTCTCACCCGCCGCAATCCCATACGCCGCCGCGGTCTCCGGCAGGATGCACAGCAACGGCCGGTCCGGCCACGCGGCGACGCTACAGCGGAACGCCTCGGCGACCGTCATGGGAACAGCTGCAAGGACGGCAGCGCCATGCCGGCCGACAACAGATCCACCCGCTTCAGGACAATCCTAAGCTCCTCGCCAATGGCGCGAAGGTGATGCGTCGCCGTCCCTGCATGCACCTGCTGCTCGTCGCCGCGGACTTCTACGTAGACAAACGCGGTACGCACCACTTCCAACCCGAATTGCGAAAGCTCGATCTCCGGCTCCTGCAGCACATGCTGCGACCGACTGCGCGGATGCTGGCTGAACGGGCCTTCCTTCAGCCGCTCGACCCGCAGCTTGAGCAACAGTGTATCCTCGTAGGCCAGCGAGTTGTGCCCGAGCGGGTCCGTCTGCTCCGGCGCCAGCGGCACCCAGTAATGGCCGTCCTCCGCGAATAGGGCCAGCCACTCGTCCCAGCGCTGCTCGTCCAGCAGCCGTGCCTCGTGCCTGACAAACCGGACCAGCTGCTCGTTCAAGCGGGAGCCATGTACCGGGACCAGGCGCGGAACTGGTTGCGCATGGAGATCTCGCTGGTGCCGTTCACCGTCAGATCCGGCGGTCCGGCCTCCGCCGGGTCCCAGTCGCGTTGCAGGTTCACCCACTCGTTGCCGTCCGCCGCCAGGCCTTCCTGGATCACCCGGTAGCAATACTGGTCATCGTGGCCCACGATGGACATAGGCGAGTTGATCAGCCGGTTGTACGTAATCGTCCGGTGCAGGATCTCATCCGGTGCGCCCTTCAGCCGGAACGTCCAGCTCTCCACCAGCGTCTTGTCCACCGCGACCGGGCGCACCACGCGGATGGATTGGATGGCGCCCTTGATCGTCAGGCTCGGGTAATACACCGTGTTGTGGCGCACCGTGCCCAGGATGTCGCGCGCCCGCTCCTCGCCATACGCCGCGACCATTGCCGCCTCGTATTCCGGCATCTTGGAGTAGGAGGAGTGGATCGAGAAATGCACGCCGGAATAGCTGTGCCCGTTCTCGAACACCCGCACGCCCATCTTGTCGAAGAAGCCGTAGCCGGACGCGAACGGCACCAGTTGCTCGATCGCCATCGGCTTAGGCTCGTCCTCCGGCTTGCCCTCCCACAACCGCTTGGCCGTGCCCGCCGCCGACTCGTGCGCCACCATCGGATGCATCGTGTCGTTCAGGTTCTCGACGAACATCTTCCAGTTGCTGTCGTGCATGTAGCGCAGCACACCACCGACGATCTCCAGCTCGCCGACCGGGGAGCGGTCCGCCAAATAGTCGATCGAGGACAGCGATGCGCCGAAATACTCGTCGAAGGCCGGGCCATCCTCGCTCAGCCGGGCGAACACGAAGCCGCGGTAGACATGGCTCGCCACTACCGCGAGCCCGCGCGCCGCATCGCATTGCTCGAACGACGTGTTGGCGTACGCCCCCTTCATCGGCACGCCGCGCAACGCGCCGTCCAGCCGGTAGGTCCAGGCGTGATACGGGCAGCGGAAGAAGCCGCCGACGTTGCCCGCACCATCGGACACCAGCTTGGCGCCTTTGTGCGAGCAGCGGTTGCGCATCACCCGCACGCTACCGTCCCGCTGCCGCACCATCATCACCGGCTGCAGGCCGATCGTGGTGGTGAAGTAATCGCCCTCCGCCGGAACCTGGCTGTCATGGCCGACGAACACCCAGGTCCGCGGCCAGAGCTGCTCCATCTCGCGCTGGAACACCTCGGGCGAGGTGTAGACGTCACGGTGCACCCGGTCGGGCTGCACAAGCTCGGCAACGGATTTCATGGACGGCTTCCCTCGAAATCCTGCTTGTTCCGGTGCAGCACGCCGATCGCACGGCGAAAGCTCTCCCCCTCCCCTTGAGGGAGAGGGCCAGGGGGAGGGGTGGCCACACGCTCGATCGGTCCCGCTTTGCCTGGCCGACATTTGAGCGCCAGTGCCGCTTGCATCCCTCCCCTACCCTCCACTGCCATTCCACGGGCTGAAGAAGCCCGCGGAACCTTTGGCAGCTCCGCCCCTCCCTCAAGGAGAGGGGAACCTTCATGGTTCGTCGGCTGCGTGCTCTCGCTCATGCTGCAGCAGCGGCAGGAGGGCACTCACGCTCGAGAGCATTCCGAAGCGCCCCCCCGCTGTCATCCGCCAGCGCCGCATCGCGCAGCCGAGCCAGCGCCGCCGGGTCATGCAACTTAGGCTCCACCGCCATCAGCGTCGCAAAATTACTGCGCCCGCGCGCGATCGTGTCGCTGTACCCCTTCACCAGCCGCTGGCACTGCGTCACCTCCAGCGCCATCGCCGGGTGGCTCTCCGCCAAGGCCACGATCCGCGCCATCCACGCATCGATCGCCGCCATCTCCGCCCCGTGCCGCAGCGTGCCCCGCCGCCACCGCCGCCCGCGCGCCACCGCCCACAGCAACAGGAACCCGGAGATGGACGTCGTCTCCACCCGCCGCCCCGACCGGGTCAGCCGCCCGACCACGGCCCGCGCCGCCCGCGAGCCCAGCAGCCAACGCCCCCACGCACCCGGCAGCGTCTCCGCGATCTCCTCCAGCCGCGGATGCATCCACTCGCGGATGCGCAGCACCTGGCCCGGCCGCAGCCGCACCTCACCTTCCACGCGCCGGAAGCGCGAGGCGCGGATCTTCAGGTCCGCAACCCGGATCGGGTCCTCGTAGCTCATCCACAACGCCAGGTGCCGCGCCGTCTCGGTCAGCAGCGCCCCCGTGCCGTGCAGCGGCGCCAGCCGGCGCTCGTATTCGGCGGCATACGCCGCATCCTGGTAATCCGTCATCCGCCGCACGCCCTCGGCGATGATCTCCGCCGCCTCCGGGCTGACCGGCACCGCGTCCACCGGCAATGGCGTGCCAGCCGCCTCGAACCCCGCGGCGAACGCGGCAAGCGAGCTGTTCACCCCCACCCCGCCGGCGCGGACCGCCGCCTCGAACTGCGCGCGACTGAACGGCAACGCACCCGACCCGGCCAAGCCGCCAAACAGCGCCGCACTGATCACGCTGCCATTCGCCTCCGCCAGCCGCGCCATGTCCGCCGCCACCAGACGGTGCGCCGCCCCGGTGCAGGCGGCCAGCATCGGCGCGCTGTCCATGCGGCCGTCGCCCATCGCGGTACGCTCCGTCATGGAATACACGCGGTGGGTGGAGGCGATCAGCACGGTCTTGTCCGGCGTCACCAACCCCCGGGTCACCGCCCGTGCGGCCTCCATCAGCTCGGAAGCGATCACCACGTCCACGTCACCCGGCACCGGCATCAGCGCCAGCACGGGCTCGCGGCCGGTCACGGGGAACAGCTCGACGTAGTAGATCGTGGCCCCGGTGCGCTGTGCCACGCCGGGCACGGAGGTGGATTGCGCGATGTAGCCGTTCGCCTCCGCCATGCCGACAATCCAGTCGGCCAGCACGCCGCCGCCCTCGCCGCCCATGGCCAGGATCGCGACGCCGATGGCCTTGGGGTCGGTGCGGGCGTCACCCCGCGGGAGAAGAACGGTGCCGTCAGGCATGTTGCAGACGGGCGATCACGGCGGCGCTCACTCGGTGGCGCAGCTTATCCCACCAACTCGGGTTGCTGATCAGGTCGGCGCGGTAGAAGCTAGGGCACAGCACCGCCGCATCCGCCACCTCGCCGCACACGCCGCAGCCGACGCAACTGTTGTCCACCGCCGCGACCGGGTCCCGCCGCAGCTTGTCGGGGTTGGGCCGCACCGAGAGCGACGGGCAGCCGGACAGCCGGATGCAGCTATGGTCCCCGGTGCAGGTGTCCGGGTCCACGCCGAACCGCTCCCGCACCACCCGCTCGCCGCGCTTCAGCGCCTCGCGCACGAGCGGCTTCACCCGGCGCTGGCGGTTCAATTGGCACTCGCTCGCCGCCACGATCACCTTCGGGCCGCGCTCCGCCGTGGTCAGCGCCTCCCGCAGCAGGTCCCGCATCTTGCCCACGCTGTAGGTGCGATGCAGCGTGCGCACCCACTTCACGCCCACCCCGCGCACCGCCGCCTCGATCGGGTTCTTGGTCGCGCGGTTTGCGTTCTCCGCCTTGGACGACAGGATGTCCTGCCCGCCAGTCGCCGCCGAGTAGCCGTTATCCACGATCAGCAGCACGTTGTCCGTCTTGTTGAACACCGCGTTGCCGACGCCGCTGGTCAGCCCGTTATGCCAGAACCCGCCATCGCCCATCACGCTGATGGTGCGCCGGTTCGCCCCCGGGTCGTTCAGCGCCGCCGAGCCGGACCAGCCCAGGCCGTAGCCCATCGTGGTGTTGCCGATATTGAACGGCGGCAGGATGGAGAACAGGTGGCAGCCGATGTCGCACGACACGTGATGCGGCCCGAGTTCGCGCTCCACCAGCTTCATCGCGGTGAAGATCGGCCGCTCCGGGCACCCCGTGCAGAAGGAGGGCGGGCGGCCATGCACCTCCGCCACCGGCACCACCGGTTTCGCCGGCACCGGCGCGGCAAGATCCGGCATGTAGCGCGCCACGAACGCGCGCAGCCCCGCCTCGATCACCGGCGGCGTGTACTCGCCGGCCATCGGCAGCATGTCCTTGCCGTGCACCGCCGTCTGCACATCCGCCCGGCGCAGGATGGTGTGCAGCGCCTGCTCGATGAACTCGGGCTGGCCCTCCTCCACCATCAGCACGGCGCGCTTGCCGGCGGTGAACCGCACGATCTCCGCATCGACCAGCGGATAGGTGACGTTCATCACATACAGCGGGATGCGGCTCTCGCCATACGCGTCGGCCAGGCCCAGGCGCTGCAGGCCGCGGATCACGGCGTTGTACATGCCGCCCTGCAGCACGATGCCGCAATCCTGCACGCCGTCGTTGAACACCTCGTTCAGCTGGTGGTCCTGGATGTATTTCACCGCCGCCGGCCACCGCGTGCGGATCTTCTCCTGTTCATGGCCGTAGCTGGCCGGCGGCAGCACGATGCGGCTGGTGTCCCGCCGCGGCTGCTCCATCGCGTCCCGCACGGTGAACTCAGGCCGCCGGTTCGCCTTCGCCGTGAACCGACCGTGCACGTGGCAGGCGCGGATGCGCACCTCCAGCATCACCGGCGTGTTGCTCGCCTCGCTCAGCGCGAAACCGTGCTCCACCGCCGCCACGATGGAGGGCAGGTTCGGCCGCGGATCCAACAGCCACATCTGGGACTTCATGGCAAAGGCATGCGTCCGCTCCTGCATGATGGAGGAGCCTTCGCCGTAATCCTCCCCGACCACGATCAGCGCCCCACCCACCACGCCGCCGGACGCCAGGTTCGCCAGCGCGTCCGAGGCGACGTTGGTGCCCACGGTGGACTTCCACGTCACCGCGCCCCGCAGCGGATAGTTCACGGACGCAGCCAGGGTGGCCGCCGCCGCCGCCTCGCTGGCCGAGTTCTCGAACCGCACGCCCAAGTCGTCCAGGATCGGCTGCGCGTCCGACAGCACGTCCATGAGGTGGGAGATCGGCGCCCCCTGGTAGCCCGCGACATAGGCCACGCCCGACTGCAGCAGCGCCTTGGTGATGGCCAGGATGCCCTCGCCGCGGAACTCCTCGCCCTCGCCGAGCCGCAGCAGCTCGACCTCGGCCTTGAACGACCGCTCGGCCATTATGCGCTGACCAGGGCGAGCACGCGGCACGGGCTGCCGGACCCGGCGGAGATCTTCAGCGGCGGCGTGATCAGCAACGCGCCGGTCGGCGGCAGCTGGTCCAGATTGGCCAGGCTGGCAAGGCCGAACTTGCCGGCGCCGTGCATGTAGGTGTGGCAGGGGAACGCCGGGTCGAACGAGTGCGCAGCCCCCGCATCCGTGCCCACGCATTCCGTGCCGAACCCGGCCACGTCGCGCTCCTGCACCAGGAAGCGCACGCAATCTGCGTCCGGCCCAGGCGTCTGCGGCCCCGTCTCTGTGATGTTCAGGAACGCCCCCCCGGTGCGCTTGGACCAGCCGGAGCGCAGCAGTACCCACGCGCCGGCGGGTATGCGGCCGTGCTCCGCCTCCCACCGCTCCAGCCGGGCGCGGGTCAGCAGATAGCCGGCATCGGCCGCGCACTCCGCTTCCACATCCACCACGCAAGCCGGGGCGACCAGGCGGCCGGGCGGGATCGTGTCGGTGCTGCCGTTCGGCCGGTCCCGCCCGCTGATCCAGTGCACCGGCGCGTCGAAATGGGTTCCGGTGTGCTCACCCATGCTCAGATTGTTCCAGTACCAGCCCGGCCCGGCCGCGTCATAGGCGGAGACCGCGGTCATGCTGAACGGGGCCGACTGCGCGAAGGGCGGCGGCAGGCCGATCACCGGCGTCTCCGATGACAAGGGCTGCGCCAGGTCCACCACGCGCACCGCGCCACTTGCCAAGGCTTCGATGAGGGAAGACAGCGCGTCGGGCACGATCCATCTCCGGATGACAGCCTAGGATGGAACAGGATGCTTTAGGGGTGAAGCAATTTCTTGGCCGGTGAGGGGCAGGAACCCGGGCCGGGCCGATGCGATACGTCATCGTGACAATCGGGAGGCGGTCGTGGTGATGAGGCGTATCGGCGTCGTTCTAGCCTTAATGCTGGCGGCGGGGGCGGCGCGCGCGGCGACGCTGGACGGGATCACGCTGCCTGACCACTACCAGGTCGGTGGTCAGTCGCTGGTGCTGAACGGCATCGGCGTGCGGACGGTGACCCTCCTGAACGTGCGCATCTACGTGGCCGGACTGTATCTGCCGCAGCCGAACCACGACGCGGCGCAAATCCTGGGCTCGACCGGGCCGAAGGTGATCCTGCTGCAATACCTGCACGGCGGATCGAAGACGGAGGTGCAAGAGGAATACCGCAAGGGCGAGCAGGTCAATTGCGGCGGCGGCGGCTGCGCCCAGGCGGACGCCGGGGACTTCGACCGTCTTGTCGCCGCTGCCCCGGGCGTCAAGGTGGGCGACACGACTACCTACATCATAACCAACCAGGGCCTGCAGGTTCTCGCCAACAACGCGCCAATTGGCAATTTCACCAACAAGGACCTTGGTTTCCGTATCCTCTCCGGCTTCATCGGGCCCCACCCACCGATGGAGTCGCTGAAGAGCCGTCTGCTCGGCCTGGCGGGATAGCGAGAGGTCATAGCATCTCCCTCTCGCCAGAGGCAGGGCAGCCGTCCTGCTCCCTCCCTGCTGGGAGAGGGAGCATGACGGCGATCAAGCCTTCTGGATGCCCTTGTTGGTCGTGTTCTGCCGCACGTTCGCGGTGTCGCCCTGCTCGCCGAAGTTTGCGTGTTGCGGATCGACCTTGGTGTGGTCGGTGACGGAGGCTTTCTCCGGCTCGGCGCCGTGCTTCGGGCGCTGATCGGGCGGGACGGGGGGCGGATGGGCGGACATGGCGTTCGACCTCAATGCTAGAGATTTAGGTTCAACGTCGCCGGCCAGCTAGGGTTCAGGCGGCCCGGCGCGCCTGCCCGGCGACGAGTTCCAGCCGTAGGCGAATCGCCTCCAGCTCGAAACCGTCCACCACCCGCGGCGCGTAGAACACCGGCTCCGTAAGGGGCGCGTCCGGATACAGCCGGCCGAACTCGGCCGCGTTGTGGAACGCGTTGCGGCTGTCGTTGTCCAGGAAGGTCTCGCTCGGGGCGCCCTCGGCCAGGATCACGTCATGTCGGGCCAGTTCGATATGCACGTAATCCACTCGTCTGGCCGCCCGGTCCTGCGTGATTGTGATCCCGTTGACCAGGCAGGACGCCGGCACCAGCACGCCATCCAGGTACATCGCATGGCACGGCGAGACGAGCAGGTCGCGGCGCGGCAACCCGCTCCCCAGCGCCCCCGCCCCGATCCGTACCGGCAGCAGATGCGCCTTGCCCGCCAGGAAGCGCCCGGCATAGCTGCGCCGCCCGATCCAGCGCACCGGCTCGGACCGGCCGTCCGCCGTGGTGACCAGGTCCCCGATGAGCAGGGCACCCGCGTCCCGCTCGCCCGCCGGGGTCTGGATCCGCGTGCCCGGCGTATAGCAGGCGATCGACACGAGCGTATCGCCGGCAGCGTCGCTGGATACGGTGACCAGTGGAGCGCCGCTCGGGTTGCTCGACCCGGGTTGGATATAGTCGAAGGTGAACAGCGTGGCGCCCTGGGCCGACCGGATAGCTGCGGAGTAGCCGTTGGACGCGGAGGATGTGGGCGTGACCTGGACCGTCTCGCCTGGCTGGTAGCCCAGGTGGGTCAGGTCCACAGTGCTGGCATTGAGGAACTCGATATCGTCGGACAGGCTGGTGGCCGTCGTGGCAAGGTCCAGCGTGCCGCCCCGCAGGTTGAAGCTGTTGTTCCCAGAGGTGCTCCCGATCGCGAGCGTGCCCTTGGCGTAGACGGTGAAATCGATCGATCCGGACACCGACCCGATCGTGGCCGTACCGGCATCGACGACAACGCCTGTGTAGCTGGTTGCGGACAGCGCAGATATCGTCAGCGTGCCCGCCGACCCCGCCGCCAAGCCGCCAACCGTGAACCCGGCGGAGCCTCCCAGGGCCACCGTGCCGAACATCGCCGTGCCGCCATTTGCAACGGTGAAGCCGGCGTAGGTCAGCGTGGTGGCCCCCGTGACCGTCAGGCTTCCGGAATCGGAAAGATTGTCGGTGATACTGTTTGACCCCGCCCCCGTCATGGACAGGGACTGGATCGTGTAGGCCGGATCCGTCGCCGCGATCGCGACGGTCGAGTAGCCGCTGGAGGGCGCGTTGACCGTGACGGCGTCACCCGGCTGCGGAACGGTGCCTGTCGACCAGTTGGCCGCGACGTCCCAGGCTGCGGTCCCAGAGATCGTTTTAAAAGTGTTGGCCGGCATTTTTCGATCTTTGTCAGCTGTGTTGACGAACGCCCCGTACCAGCGATCGTGGCCAAGTCAAGATAGCCGCGTCCGTAGCCCCTATCGTGTCCGTTGCGGCCACACAAGACGAACGGACGTGGCTCGGCCGCCACGCCCTTCCCTGCTCGGTGACTGACAAGCACTGGCAGACCGCCTACATCTCACCCATGACCGACACGCCGCTCCACCTCATCCGCAACTTCTCCATCATCGCCCATATCGACCACGGCAAGTCCACGCTCGCGGACCGGCTGATCCAGGCCTGCGGTGGCCTGACGGACCGGGAGATGACGGCGCAAGTGCTCGACAACATGGAACTGGAGAAGGAGCGCGGCATCACCATCAAGGCACAAACCGTGCGCCTGGCCTACAAGGCGCAGGACGGGCTGACCTACGAGCTGAACCTGATGGACACGCCGGGCCACGTGGACTTCGCCTACGAGGTCAGCCGCTCGCTCGCTGCCTGCGAGGGCAGCCTGCTGGTGGTGGACGCGTCCCAGGGGGTGGAGGCGCAGACCCTGGCCAACGTCTACCAGGCGATGGACGCCAACCACGAGATCGTCCCCGTGCTCAACAAGATCGACCTGCCGGCCGCCGAGCCGGAGCGGGTGAAGCAGCAGATCGAGGACGTGATCGGCATCCCCGCCGACGATGCCGTGATGATCAGCGCCAAGACCGGCCTGAACATCGGCGGCGTGCTGGAGGCGCTGGTCACCCGCCTGCCGCCGCCGACGGGCGACGCCAGCAAGCCGCTCACCGCCCTCCTGGTGGACAGCTGGTATGACCAGTATCTCGGCGTCGTCATCCTGGTGCGGGTGCGCGACGGCCGGCTCAAGCGCGGCATGAAGATCCGCATGATGAGCAACGGCGCCGCTCACCCGGTGGAGCAGGTCGGCGTGTTCACCCCGAAGATGATCCCCACCGACGACCTCGGCCCGGGCGAGATGGGCTACATCACCGCCGCCATCAAGACGGTCGCAGACTGCAACGTGGGCGACACGGTGACGGACGACCGCAATCCCGCCACCCAGGCGCTGCCGGGCTTCAAGCCCTCCATCCCCGTCGTCTGGTGCGGCCTGTTTCCCGTGGACGCCGACGATTTCGAGAAGCTGCGCGAGAGCCTGGGCAAACTGCGGCTGAATGATGCGAGCTTCCACTACGAGGCCGAGACCTCCGCCGCCCTCGGCTTCGGCTACCGCTGCGGCTTCCTCGGCCTGCTGCACCTCGAGATCATCCAGGAACGGCTAAGCCGGGAGTTCGACCTCGATCTGATCGCGACCGCACCCTCCGTGGTCTACGACATCTTCCGCAACGACGGCTCGGTCGAGAAGCTGCATAACCCGGCGGACATGCCGGACCCAACTTATATCGACCACATGGAGGAGCCTTGGATAAAGGCGACCATCATGGTGCCGGACGACTATCTCGGCAGCGTGCTGACGCTATGCAACGAGCGCCGCGGCCAGCAGCAGGACCTCACCTATGTCGGCAACCGGGCAATGGCCGTCTACCGCCTGCCGCTGAACGAGGTGGTGTTCGACTTCTATGACCGCCTGAAATCCATCAGCCGCGGCTATGCCAGCTTCGACTACGCGATGGCCGACTACCAGGAGAGCGACCTCGTCCGCATCTCCATCCTGGTCAACCAGGACCCGGTGGACGCGCTGAGCTTCATCGCCCACCGCAGCGCCGCCGAGCAGCGGGGCCGGGCGATCTGCGCCAAGCTGAAGGAGCTGATCCCGCGCCAGCTGTTCAAGATCGCCATCCAGGCCGCGATCGGCGGCCGGGTAATCGCGCGCG
>CAXSEG010000006.1:0-38884 GCA_964235545.1 uncultured Acetobacteraceae bacterium | reverse complement strand
GCAGACCGCAATCCTCGGGTAGCGTGACGCAGGATGTGTGTTCGCCAAACCACCGTTGAGCGGACGCGATCATCCTGTTCGGGTAGGTGGGCAGGCCTGATGCAAGGCGGGCACGTTGATTGTCGAACGGGACAGCGGACACGTGTCCCGGTCTACCCGCTGTCGCACTATGCTGCCGCGACGGGGACGCTGTCACAGCCAAAGTCTTTTGTTTGGCATAATCGTCCGAAGCCGGCCTTCGCTTCCCACCACAAGCAGACCTTACTGCGGCCCAAGCGCCCTACGTTGGCATCTCGTTAACCTTTTCCCGGCACACTGCCTCACGGTAACGGCGAGGTCAGGTTCATGGGTGCAGCGGCCGCGATGGCGGGGGTTGGCGAGGTAGCGCCGGTCACGGGCAAGGCGTCCGGCAAGAAGAGTGGCAAGAAAAAGCTGCTTCTCGCCCTGCCGGTGCTGCTGCTCGTGATCGCCGCCGGGCTCTGGTTCAGCGGTATCCTTCCCGGCCTACTCGGCATGTCCCACCCACCCGCCGCCGAGGAGCACCCGAAGGAGGGGGGGGCGCATGTCCCCGTGTTCGTCGAGTTGCCGGAGATGGTCGCGAACCTGAACGCGCCGGGCCGACGGGCCTCCTTCGTGAAGCTCAAGGCCCGGGTCGAGCTCGCCCGCGCCGAGGACATGGCGGGTTTCACCGCTGCCCAGCCCCGAATCATCGACCTGTTCCAGACCTATCTGCGGGAGACACGGCCGGAGGAACTGCGCGGGTCCGCCGGCACCTACCGGCTGCGGGAGGAGTTGATCACCCGCGCCAACATCGCCGTCGCCCCGGCCCGCGTAGTGGACGTGCTGTTCAGTGAGCTTCTCGTGCAATGAGCGGCAATGAGGACGCACTTGCCGCGTCCTGGGGTGCCGAGACCGGCTTGGCGCCGGAGGGTGCCTCCCCGGCAAGGGTCCTGAACCAGGCCGAGATCGACAGCCTGCTCGGCTTCGATGACGGCCCGGCCGCGGAGGACAGCCGGTCCGGTATCCATCGGATCATCTCCTCCGGCCTGGTGTCCTACGAACGCCTCCCGATGCTGGAGATCGTGTTCGACCGCCTGGTTCGCATCATGTCCACCAGCCTGCGCAATTTCACGTCGGATAACGTTGAGGTCTCGATCGACAACATCCTCTCGCTGCGCTTCGGCGACTACCTGAATTCGATCCCGCTCCCCGCCATGCTCGCCGTGTTCAAGGCTGAGGAGTGGGACAATTACGGGCTGATGGTCGTCGACTCCGCGATGATCTACTCCATCGTCGACGTACTGCTCGGCGGCCGCCGCGGCACCGCCGCCATGCGCATCGAAGGCCGGCCCTACACCACGATCGAGCGCACGCTGGTCGAGCGGCTGATCCAGGTCGTGCTGTCCGACCTGTCGGCCAGCTTCGACCCGCTCTGCCCCGTGACGTTCAAGTTCGAGCGGCTGGAGGTCAACCCGCGTTTCGCCACCATCAGCCGACTGTCCAATGCCGCCGTCCTGGCCCGGCTGCGCGTGGACATGGAGGACCGTGGTGGCCGGATGGAGTTGCTGCTGCCCTACGCCACGCTGGAGCCCGTGCGAGAACTGCTGCTGCAGCAGTTCATGGGGGAGAAGTTCGGCCGCGACAGCATCTGGGAAACCCACCTGGCCGAGGAGCTCTGGGCCACGGACGTCGATCTCGACGTCGTGCTGGACGAGCAGGTGATGAGCCTGGCCGACGTCATGGCGCTGCAGCCGGGGAGCCAGATCCTGCTGGCCAGCAGCCCGGGCAGTGCAGTCCAGCTGCGATGCGGCACGGTGACCCTGTTCGAAGGCCGGGTCGGCCGCCGCAAGAACCGGGTCGCCGTGAGGATCGACAGCGAAGTCGCGCAACCGCCGCGGCAGGCCTGAGGGAGGGCGCGCATGAGTGGATGGCAGATCCTGCTGGAACTCGGATTGATCGGCCTGCTCGGCGTAACCCTGTTCCATGCGGTACGGCTCGAACGGGCCTTGGGCGTCGTCCGGCGGGATCGGGCCGAACTCGAGACCATGTTGCGCGGCTTCAATGACAGTACGCACCAGGCCGAGAACGCGACCGAGCGTTTGCGTGGAGCCGCCGAGGGGGCAGGGCGGCACATCGCCCGGCAGATCGAGGCCGCTGCCAACCTCAAGGACGATCTCGCCACCTTGATCGACCGGGGCGAACGGCTCGCCGACCGCATGGACGGCCTTGTCCGTGCCAACCGCGAACCAGAACCACCGCCGCGCCGCTTTGCTGCACCCGAGCCCGAGCCTGCTGACACCGCCGCCGGAACACGGGTGCGAAGCCAGGCCGAGCGTGACTTGTTGCGCGCCCTGCGGGTGACCCGGTGATGCGGTTGCGCCTGCTACCGGCGACGATGGGCGTGGCGGGCCTGCTGCTCGTCAGCAAGAGCCTCGGCCTGGTGCTCGCCAACCTGCCGAACGGCTGGGCCATCACCGCAGCCGTGGTCCCCGTGGCAGAAGCCGCAGCCACGACGGAGGCGGTTCATCCGCCGGCAAGCCCGCCCCGGCCATTGCCAGAGCCGAAACCGGCGACGGCCGCGCCCAAGCCGAGCGACCCACCACCGCCCACCATCAGCGACGAGGAGCGTCAACTGCTGCAGGACCTGCGCACCCGCCGCAAGGAGTGGGAGGCCAGGGACCGGACGTTGACCGAGCGCGAGCAGGTGCTGACCGCTGCCGAGCAGCGCATCGTCGCCCGGGCGGGCGAACTCGCGACGCTGCAGGCCAAGCTCGAACAGCTCGAGAAAGGCCGGGCGGAACGTGACGACACGAACTGGGCCGGCTTGGTGAAGGTCTACGAGACGATGAAGCCGCGGGACGCCGCCGCGATCTTCAACGACATGGACATGGCCGTCCTGCTGCAGATCGTGGACCGCATGCGGGAGGCAAAGACGGCGCTGATCTTCGCGGCGATGCAGCCGGACCGCGCGCGCCTCGTCACGGCCCAGCTGGCGGCGAAGCGCAGCCGCACCACCGCCATGGATCATCCAGACACACCAGCCAATGAGGGATCGTCGCACTCATGATGGATACATCGACCGGCGTCCTGATTGTCGATGACTACAAGACGATGCTGCGGATCGTTCGCAACCTGCTCAAGCAGATCAACTTCCACAACGTGGACGAGGCGAGTGACGGATCGGAGGCGCTCGTCAAGCTGCGCGCGGGCGATTACGGCCTGGTGATCAGCGACTGGAACATGGCCCCGATGACGGGTCTCGAGCTGCTGCACGAGGTGAGGGCGGACGCGCGGTTACGTGCCACGCCCTTCATCATGATCACGGCCGAGAGCAAGACGGAAAACGTGATCGCGGCCAAGCAGGCGGGCGTCAGCAACTACATTGTCAAGCCGTTCAATGCCGAGACGCTGCAGTCCAAGATCGAGAAAGTGCTCGACCGTGGGTGAAGCGGCGCGCAGCGACTTGGTCGGCCACCTGGCCGCGGTGCAGCTCCGGTGCTCCAGGGCCGGCTCCGGACAGGCCGACGCCAGCGATTTCGCGGCCTTGCTCGCGGAAGTGCAGTCG
This sequence comes from uncultured Acetobacteraceae bacterium, assembly GCA_964235545.1. Taxonomy (GTDB): domain Bacteria; phylum Pseudomonadota; class Alphaproteobacteria; order Acetobacterales; family Acetobacteraceae; genus LMUY01. Next base: position 35,319 of record CAXSEG010000006.1, on the reverse strand, counting down.
CTGGCCGAGTGCATCGATTGCGCGCGCCATGACTTGGCGGCACTCGGCGCGGACGAGATGGTGGCCCGCCACGTCCCTGCCGCGGCAGACGAACTTGACGCGGTCGTGACCCATACGGCGGCGGCGACGGGCACGATCCTGGACGTTTGCGAGTGGCTGGAGCAGGTGGTCGAGCATACCCCCAGCCAAGCCGCGGTCAGTTCCGCCGCGGCGCGGATCTACGAGGCTTGCTCCTTCCAGGACATCACCGGACAACGCGTCGCCAAGGTGGTGCAGACATTGCAACTGGTGGAGGCGAGGGTGAAGGCAATCCTGCTCGTGTTCGGCCCGGACGAACCCTTTGAGGTGGCCAATGCCGGGCCGGGTCCGCTGCTGAACGGCCCGCAGCGTCCGCGGGACGCCATGGACCAGACCGCGATCGATGCTCTGCTGGCGAACCTGGAATGAAGTATGCGCTCTGGCTACTTCCGTTGCTCGCAGCTGGCCCGGTAGCGGCCGAGCCGGTGGGCGTGCGGGTCGGCACGCATGGCGGGTTCGGCCGCGTGGTGTTCGACTTCCCTCAGCCGCAGAGCTTCACATCCGAGCGGACCGGCACCACCCTCGTGCTGCGCTTCCCCGGCGGTGGCGATGTTCCGGATAGTCCTGCCGCGGCGCGAAATATCGCCGCAGTGACCGGTGGCGGCGAGATGGCGACGGTCACCATCGCGCTCGGTAGCCGTCTCCGGATGCTGCGAATCGGCACGCGGGTCGTGGTCGACGTGCTTGACCCGGTACAGGCCAGGCTGGCCAATCCCCCTCGCCCTGCCGCAAGCCCGGCTGTGCCGGCGCGCACGACAGCCCCTCCGGCGCAGGAGCCCGCCGCATCGATCGTGCCGGCTACGGCCCCTCCTGCAGCACCGTCAGCATCCGCACCGGCGCCATGGCGTTCGGCTGACCCACCGGCTGCAAGCCCGGCAGATGCGGCCCCGCCGCCAACCGCGAATGCGGGGCCGGAGCGCACCCTCGCGCTGGCGGCGACCCAGACTCTGCTGCCTGTCGGAATCAGCGGCGTCTTGCTGCCATTCGGTCCTGGCGTCGGCGCCGCGTCGTTCCGCCATGGTGAGGAGGCTTGGATCGTGTTCGACGACCGGCGTCCGCTCGATCTGGCGAACCTGGCCGGTGACCCGGTATTCGCCGGTGCTGCCGTCGAACTCTTGCCGTCCGCGACGTTGCTGCGCCTGCAGCTGCCGCCGGATCGCGTGGTGCTCCTCGACCGTCAGGCGGATGGCTGGTCGGTCTCGACCAGGGACGGACCGGTCGCCCAGCCGGTGACCATGCCGACGGCCCGGCCGGACCGCCTGTTGTTCTCCGTGGCGACGCCGGGTCAGGTGGTGACGGTGCCGGATAGCGACACGGGCCGTAACCTGCTGGTCGGAACCACGAAGTCGTCCGGTCCGGGCGTGCCCGTCACCTTTCACGTTCCTGAATTTGCCATCGACCCGAGTTGGCAGGGCATCGTCGTGGAGCCGGTGTCCGACAGGACCGTCCTGCGCACCGTGCCGGAAGGGTTCGCGTTGGAGACCGGTGGTGCCCTCTCACGCCCGTCTGAGACAGGGACCGCACTGGCTAGTGCCGCGATCCTGACCCGCCGGTTCGACTTGCCTGCGGAACCGGTCGCGACGTTGCTGCGCCGCCTCCAGGCCCAGGTCCAGGAGGAGGGGCAGGCTCCGCCGCAAGGCCGCCTCGCTGCCCGCAAAGCCGCCGCCCAAACGATGCTGGCGCTCGGCCTCGGTCCAGAAGCGCAGTCGTTGCTCCGCATGGCAATCACCGAGGATCCGCGTGCAGCGAGTGATGCGGACACGAGCGGGTTGACTGCGATCGCGGCACTGCTGAGCGGCCGTCCCCAGGAGGCGGATGGTATCGACCTGCCGGCCTTGTCGGGCAGTGACGAAATCACCCTCTGGCGTGCTGTTCGCATGGCGACCTTGGATAACACATCGCCGGCCGCGGCACAGGCGTTCTCGACCACGGCGTCGCTCGTGCTTGCTTACCCGGCGGCGGTGCGGAGCCGCCTCCTCCCGCTTGCGGCCGAGACCATGGTGTCCGGCGGAGCCGGCAAGGCCGCCGACGCTCTTCTCGCCAGTCTCCCGGACGAGCCTTTGCTCGCCTTCGCGCGAGCGGTACGTCTCGAGCAGAAAGGAGACACGGACGCGGCGCTCACCCTCTACGACGCATTGGCGACCGGGCGGGACCGCTTGAGCAGCGCACGGGCCGCCACGCGTGCCACGCTGCTCCGGCTTGCTTCGGGAGCGATCGGCCCGGCAGAGGCGGCGGACGGGCTCGAACGGAGCTTTGGTGACTGGCGGGGGGACTCGAGAGAGCGTGATCTGCACGTAAGAACGGCCGGCATCGCCGCCCAAGCAGGCAAGTGGCACAAGGCATTCGAGATACTGAAGGAGACAGCCCAGCTTTTTCCGGATGACGCGACCGTCATCAGCGGCCGCATAACCGCCCTCCTGAGTGACTTGCTTCACGGACCCGGTGCTTCGGCGATCAGGCCGATCGACCTCGTGACCCTCGCGGAGGAGAATGCTAGTGCGATCGCCAAGTCCGACGCATCCGGAATGGCCCTGTTGCTCGCCGACAAGCTCACGGCGCTGGACCTGCCGCATCGTGCAGGTCCCGTGATCGCGCAGATGGCCGCAGCACTGCCGCCGGGTGCAGGCCGGGCAGGGCTGGGAGCGCGTCTGGCATCGCTGCGGTTGGCCGAAGGCGATGTGGCGGGTGCTGCGGAGGCACTAGCGACGACGGATGCGCCGGATCTGCCAACAACCCTGCAGGAGGAGAGGGGCCTGGCCGACGCCCGTATCCATGCGCTCTCGCACGACGTCTCCGGAGCGGCGGCGATCCTGGCCAAGCTCGGCACGCTCGCCGCTGACACGCTGCGGGCGGACGTCTTGGGCAACAGTGGCGACTGGCATGGTGCCGCCTCGGCTCTCGAGGACGTCGTCGCTCGCAGCCTGCCTGACAACGGCCCGCTCAGTCCCGAACAACAGGATCTGGTGCTCCGCCTCGCCTCTGCCCGCTCTCGCGCGGGTGATGACGCGGCGGTGCACAGCCTCGGGGTCCAGGAAGCTGGCCGGATGTCGGGTCCGCGTGCGGATATGTTCCGGCTCCTGACATCAGGGCCCGTCGGCGGCGTCTCCGATTTGCCCCGCGTGACGTCGGAGGTGGCAATGGCACGGGCGCTTCCCACCTCCCTCGCCGCCCTTGGAGCAAAATGACAATATCGTCCCGCCGGGCCTGACGACGGAATATGACTTGCGCCTCAGGGCTCGGGGCCCTATTTCCCGCGTCCTGGCCCAAGGGGACGACCTTCGTCCAACAGGCTATCTACTGGTTTGGGGGTACGTGATGAACGCACTTGCTCAACTGGGGATGGTCTCGGAGCTTCCGAGCGAGAACCAGACGACAATCGCGACTCTTCCCGCTATCGGGGAGGAGGATCGGAAGGATTACTTCGTCGAGAAGGACGGGGAGAGATTTGCCGGCACTCATCTGCTTGCGGATTTGTGGGACGCTGAAAATTTGTCTGACCCCGTGCACATCGACACCGCACTCCGCGCGGCCGCTGAGCGTGCCGGGGCTACGATCCTGCACAGCCATTTCCACCATTTCACGCCAAACGGCGGCGTTTCTGGCGTCGTTGTGCTGGCGGAAAGTCATATCTCGATCCACACCTGGCCGGAACGCCAATTCGCGGCGGTGGATATCTTTATGTGCGGGTGCTGCAACCCGCATGACGCGATACCTGTGCTCCGCGAGGCGTTCTCTCCCGGTCGCGTCGATTTGGACGAGCAACGCCGGGGCAAGTTCTAGCTTTCGGCGGCAGCTTGGCAATGGGTTGGGTCGCCGAATCCCTCTACCCTGACTGGGCTCAGAGCTTCCGCGTCGTCAGGGAGCTGGCGCGGGAGCAGTCCGTCTTCCAAGATCTTCGGGTCCTTGAGACCGCAAGCCACGGCCGCGTGCTGTTGTTGGACGGTGTCGTCCAGATCACGGAAGCGGACGAATTTGCCTATCAGGAGATGATCGCCCACGTGCCACTGATACAGCACGGCGCCGTCGAGGACGTTCTGATCATCGGTGCCGGCGATGGTGGTGTGCTACGGCGCGTGCTGCAGCACCGCACCGTGCAGCGGGTCACGATGGTGGAGATCGACGAGGCGGTGATCCGGCTCGCCAAGGATTTCCTGCCGACGATCGGTGGGACGGCTTGGCAGGACACGCGGGCGGAGGTGATCGTCGGCGACGGCATTGCCTATGTCGCGAACGCTCCGCCGTCCTCCTTTGACGTCATCATCGTCGACAGCACAGATCCGGCAGGTCCTGGGGAAGGGCTGTTCACCGAGGCATTCTACCGAAATTGCGCCCGCGTTCTGACGCCGGCTGGGCTCCTCGTTAATCAGGCTGGCGTGCCGTTCATGCAAGGCGGCGAACTTGCCGGGACGACAGTCCTGCGAAGCCGCATCTTCACGTCGGTGTCAGCCTATGTGGCTGCGGTGCCGACCTATATCGGGGGTTTCATGGCCCTCGGTATCGCCAGCATGGGGGCAATGCAACTGCTCTCGTCCGATAGCGTCCGACAAAGGGCGACCACTGCGGGCATTCTAGGAACGACGAGGTATTGGTCGCCCTCGATGCACGCCGCGGCATTCGCATTGCCGCCTTATATCGCCCAATATGTCTGCGAACTATCGAGTTCAGCCTCAGTCTGAGCTGCGTCCCACGTTTATGATCCGCGCTGGCCGTCGCTCGTGCCTATCGTTCCGCTGTATGACTCGGAACCTTGTCACCCGAGCGACGGCCGCGTCCTGCGGTCTAGAGTCGTCCGTTTTCGTCACGCTCCGGATGGCGTTCATGGGAATTGCCGATTTGCTTCGTGCTGGCGTTGTTTTCGTCCAGCCCGGACACCTTGTCCACGTCGGTGCCCGTTTCGACCGACTCTTCCCTGCTGTCGCGGGACGTCGCGACGGGGCCCTCGACATTCTCGGCGCCCGCTCGCGTGCCCCCAAAGCGGTCTGCGCCGCCAGAGTCCTTCGCGTCCGGCTCCTTGTGGTTGCCCGTGTTCTGCTCGTCGTCGGTGTGCTTGATCGACTGCTCGGTATTGGGCTGCTTCACGGTTCGACTCCTCTGCTTCGCGCTCCTTAACGCGAGGCTCGCCCCGTGTTTGCATCGTGGGTCAGCATCAGCCGCCGCCGACGAACCCTTGCACGAGTCCACCGGAGACAAGTCGCCAGCCATCGACGAGGACGAAGAAGATCAACTTGAATGGCAGGCTGATTCCCGAGGGTGGCAGCATCATCATGCCCAAGCTCATCAAGACGCTGCCAACGACCATGTCGATGACGAGAAATGGCAGATAAAGCAGGAAGCCCATCTCGAAAGCACGCCGCAACTCACCGATCGAGAAGGCCGGCACCAGCGCGCGCCATGGTGCGGCATCGGCGGTGTCGGCGGCGGGCAAATGGGCCATGTCGAGGAAAAGCTGCAGGTCGGTTCCCCGGACATTCGCGGCCATGAAATGGCGGAAAGGTTCGGCAGCCAGGCGGAGGCCTTCGAGCTCGCCGATCCGCCCTTCACTCATGGGCAACAGGCCCGTGCTATATGCCTGGTCCAACACCGGCTGCATCACGAAGAACGTCAGGAACAGGGCTAGGCCGATCAGGACCGTGTTCGGCGGCGTGGACTGGGCCCCAATCGCGGAACGGAGCAGCGATAGCACGATGACGATCCGGGTGAACCCGGTGACCATGACGAGCGCGCTTGGTGCGATCGAGAGCACGGTGATGAGTGCGGTCAGCTGCACCAAGCGGCCCGTGGCTCCGGCTTGGCCAGCCGCGCCAAGGTCGATGTTGACGGATTGGGCGCTGGTACAGCAGGGGATCAGCAGCAGCCCGGCGATCCACACCCACTTCATCGTAGCGCCTCCGGCATCCAGCCGATGACCTGATCCTGCTGGCCCGTGAGTACGAGCACGTGGCGCCCTTCAGACCGCACCAGCACTAATCGCCGCCGCGGGTCCAGGTTCAACGTATCGACCAGCGCCAAGTGGCCGCCTGCCCCCTGAGGCTTGCGCCCGGATCGCGTCAAGCGGGCGATGCGGCCGCCAAACAGAATGAACGCCAGCACTGCGACGAGTGCGGCTAGGCTGGACGCAATGGATTCGGGCGTCATGACGTCCTTTCGGCTTTTTGCCTGGGAAACGGGGTTTATGCTTCGGCTTGGTTCCGAAGGGCTTCGTGCAGGGTGTCCGCCTCGCTCAACACGGCGACCAGCGACGGCCGCACGGCGCGGCCGGCGGTGACCGGCAAGTCGAGCGCCTTGGCGCACAGCAGCCCGACGCCACGGTCGAGACCTGCCAGATCGATCGTCCGGCCGTTCTCGACCAGGATGCGGGCGATGCAGATCATGCGCGCCAGGCCCTCAGCCATGGCGATGGCGGCCTGAATTGCATCGGCGTCAAACTTGGCGTCGTCGAAGGGGAGGAGGCCTGTGCTCATCATGGAGAACAGAGAAGCATCGAAAGATTAACGAGGCGTTACTCGCGTTCGTTAACTGTTCCGCAACCCTTTTTCTGCACCATGCCCTTCATGAGCAACGACGGCCTAAACCTGTTCGACTTGGCGGAGCGCCGACTTGGTTGGCTTGACCGGCGTCAGGCGGTGCTGGCGCAGAACATCGCAAACGCGAACACGCCCGGCTACGTCGCGAAGGATCTGCAGCCGTTCGCGCAGGCTCTGGCGCGGGCTCTCCCAGAGCTGGCGGTGACGAACCCGCTGCACCTGTCCGGTGCGGGATCGGCCGGCGGTGACGACCGGCGCCTGCGCCCCACCGAACGTGCGCCGGATGGCAATGCTGTCTCGATCGAGGAGCAACTGACCAAGGTCGCGGAGACGGACGACACGCAGGCGTTGGTGACCAACCTTTATCACAAATATCTCGGCCTGTTTCGGACCGTGATCGGCAAGTAGGACCACGATGGATCTCACCAAAGCGCTCGCGATCTCCGCACGCGGCATGGATGCTCAGACGACCCGGCTCCGGGTCATCGCGGAGAACCTGGCCAACCAAGATACGACCGGTGACACTCCGGGGGCCGACCCGTATCGGCGCAAGACCATCAGCTTCGAACAGAAAATGGACACGTCGCTGGGCGCCGCGACCGTCCGCGTGAAGGAGATCGGCACCGACAAGAGCGTGTTTCCGAAGCGGTTCGATCCGTCGCACCCCGCCGCGGACGGGCAGGGCTATGTGCACACGCCGAACGTAAACAGCTTCGTAGAGGTCATGGATATGCGGGAGGCGCAGCGCTCGTTCAGCGCCAACCTCAACGTCATGGAGGTAACACGGTCCATGTTGTCGCGGGCTGTCGAGTTGCTGAAATGAGCCTCCCCGCCATCTCGGCTACCACCGCGGCCAGTGCCTACGCCCGCACGGAGGCGGGTCAGCCGGCAAGCCTCGAAGGCTTTGGCCAGGCGTTGACCACGGCGCTGCAGGGTGTGGTGGATGCCGGGCACCAGGCCGACACCCAGGCCGCCGCCGGGATCGCTGGTACGGGCAACTTGACGGACGTGGTGACGGCAGTGAACCGGGCGGAACTGGCTTTGCAGACCACGACCGCTATCCGGGACCGTGTCGTCCAGGCCTACCAGGACATCATGCGGATGCCGATCTGATGGGGGAGGGCGAAGTCGGTGCCGCCTTGCGCGAGACGATGCTGGTGGTGCTCAAGCTCGGGGGGCCGATCTTGCTGGCCGCACTGGCCGTGGGCGTCGTCATGTCCCTGGTCCAGGCAGTGACGCAGATCAACGAGGCGACGCTCGCCTTCGTGCCGAAAGCCCTGGTGATCGTGGCGGCACTCGTGCTTGCCGGGCCATTCATGCTGTCGACCATGACCGACTACACGCGATCCCTGATCGACCAAATGGTCGCCGTGGGTGGGCAGTGAGGCCTTGATCGCGTTGTCCGACCTGCCGGCGTGGGCGTTCGCCTTCGTGCTCGTACTGTGCCGGTGTGGTGCGGCCGTGATGCTGCTGCCGGGCGTCGGGGAAGCGGAGGCGCCGGCGGTGTTCCGCGCCGGGCTGACGGTGACATTCGTCGTGCTGGTGTTGCCTGGCGTGGGCCAGGTCGCGCCGGCCGAAGGTTGGACGTCCGCTGCCATGGTGGCGGCGGAGTTGCTCTGCGGCGGCGTGCTCGGCTGGCTGGCCCGGTGCGTGAGCTTGGCCTTGCCGATGGCGGGGCAGCTGATCTCGTTCATGACCGGCTTGTCGAGCGTCGTCTCGCCCGACCCGGCGCTCGGCCAGTCCAGCGGGATCATGCGGCTGTTCTCCATCGCAGCGCCCGTCCTGGCGCTCAAGACCGGGCTCTGGGCGCTGCCGGTGGCCGCATTGCTCGGCAGCTACGGCTTGGTACTGCCGGGTCACCTCATCCCCGTGGCGGATAGTGCCCAGGCGGCACTGGCTGCCGTTGCCGAGGCATTCGCGTTGGCGTTGCGGCTTGCCGCGCCGTTCGTGGTGACGAGCGTCGTCTGGCAGGTGGCTCTTGGTTTCCTTGCCCGGCTGGTGCCGCAGATGCAGGTCTACTTCGCGGCGGTGCCCGGGCAGATCCTCGGCGGGCTTGCTCTGCTGGGCCTGCTCTCGGCGGGGATCGCGGAAGCCTGGATCGAGGCGGCGCATACCAGTTTCAACAGTCTACCGGGCCTGCTTTAAGTGGCGACCGAGGACCGGACAGAGGCTGCGACACCGCGGCGCTTGCAACGGGCCCGGGAGGAGGGTCAGGTCGCCATCTCCCGGGAAGTGCCGGCGCTGGCCGGGCTGGGTGCGGCGACGCTGGTGATCGGGGTCATGGGACCGGTGCTCGGTAGCGGCGTCATGAGCCGGCTCGGTGCAATGCTGACTGTGTCGCCTGGAGCCAGCCCAGGCGACACAGTCAGCATGGCGTTGCTGGCGTGCTGCGCCGCCACGGCAGCACTGGCCGGGCCGGTTGTCCTGGGTGTGCTCGCCGCATCCGTCGCCGCCTCGCTGCTGCAGACGGGACTTGCCTTCAACCCGCGAGCGCTCCGGCCCGATCCGGCCCGGTTGAACCCTGCGCGCGGGATCAAGCGCATCTTTGGTCCGGCGGGATTGGTGGAGGCGGGCAAGTCGGTCGTCAAGTTGGCCGTGCTCGGCTTCGCCGCCTACCACGTGTTCTCGGGTAATCTGAAGCAGGTGGAAGGGGCTCTCTTCTGGTGGCCCGGCCAGATGGTCAGCCACTCGATGGCTCTCGTGATGCAGCTTGCCGTGACCTTGCTCGGGGCGCAGGTGGTGATCGCAGGGGCCGACATCGTTTGGGTGCGCCGCCGCTACGCGCAGCAACTACGGATGAGCAAGGAGGAGGTACGGCAGGAGGCGAAGGATGCGGACGGCAATCCACAGATCAAGCAACGCCTGCGGCAGATGCGGATGGCCCGGGCGCGCAAGCGGATGCTGGCCGCGGTGCCCCGTGCCACGGTGGTAGTGACGAACCCGACCCATTACGCTATTGCTCTTGCATACAATCGTACCAAAGGTGGCGCGCCGCGCGTCGTGGCCAAGGGGGTGGACGAAGTGGCAGCCCGTATCCGCGAGGTCGCTCAGGACAGCCGGGTTCCTCTCGTCGCCAACCCATTGCTTGCCCGGGCGCTTTACACCGTCGAGTTGGATGCCGAGGTCCCGGCGGAACACTTCAAGGTCGTGGCCGAGATCATCGCCTATGTGTGGCGGCTGCGTGGCCGGGTGACACCCCGATGAGTGCGACGATGGTTCCGGCACGGTGGGCTTGGAGCGCAGGCTTGGCGTGGCCCTGGCGGCGAGGCGAGCCCGTGGCCAAGAGCCTGATCGATCGTCTGGCAGGACCGCTGGATGACATGTTGCAGGTCCTGGTGCAGGAGGCAGCCATCGGCATCGCGATCATCGACCGGCACGGCCGAATCGTCCGGATCAATGACGCGTTGCGCCGGATGGTGGACCATGAATGCGACCTGTCGCCTGGTGAGCCTGCGCAGAACATCTTTTGTCACGAGTGCCGGCACGAGGTTTGGGACGAACTCGCGCCGGCGCTGGCGGGCCGGCGGCCACCGCGTGCCTTCGTCTCGATGCTTCACGGCAAAGGCGGGCTCGCCGAACATACGGTCGAGGTGTCCGCGGTGGCCTTGCGGGAGGCCGACGAGTCGATCAGCGGTGCCATCCTGCAGCTCAACGACATTTCGGCGCAGCGGCGGCTTGAGGCGCAACTGATGCAGAGTCAGAAGCTGCAGGCCGTCGGGCAACTTGCCGGTGGTATCGCACACGATTTCAACAATTTGTTAACGGCCGTCATGGGGGCTTCGGAAGCTGTTCTGGGGCGCATGTTGCCGGATGCGGAAACGGTCGAGGATCTCGAGCAGATCCGCAGCAGTGCCGAGCGAGGCGCTGCCCTGGTCCGGCAATTACTCGCCTTTGGCCGGCAACAGACGCTGCAACCCCGCCCGGTTTCGATCAACGCGGCCATGAAGTCGCTCAGCAACCTACTACGGCGCTTGCTCGGCAGCACGATCCGGCTTGAGTTGCAGTTGGAGCAGCCGGGTCGGACGGTTCGTGTTGACCCGACACAGTTGGACCAAGTCCTGGTGAACCTGGCCGTCAATGCACGGGATGCGATGGCGGATGGTGGCCAACTCACGCTGCGAACCGGCCACATCACGCTTTACCGCGCGCTGGTACGCGGGGAGGAGACGATCCCGCCCGGCCGGTACGTGATGGTCGAGGTGCAAGACACGGGCGTCGGCATCCCGCCGGAGGTGCTGCCGCGCATCTTCGATCCGTTTTTCACGACCCGGCGTGAGCGGGGTGGCAGTGGACTGGGACTATCGACCGTGCATGGGATCATCCGCCAGTCGGACGGCTTTCTCGCCGTCGACAGCCTTGTCGGGAAGGGTACCCGGATACGGATCTACCTGCCGCGGTTCGATGGGGACGAAGTCGCGATCCCGCTCGCGCCCGCGGATGGCGGGGCGGAAGCGAAGCATGCCGATGAGGTGGTCATCGCGACGGGCGCCAATGCCCTAGGGACGGTCCTGTTGGTCGACGACGAGGACGGTGTCCGGCGGTTGGCCGTGCGGGCGCTGGTGAAGGCGGGATGGACGGTCCTGAGTGCCGAGTCGGGCGAGGCTGCATTGGCGCTGTTGACAAAGCGCGGTTTGAACAAGCCGATCCACGCCATCGTGTCCGACGTGGTTATGCCAGGAATGGACGGCCCAGCCCTCGTGAGAGCAGTGCGTGAGCGCTATCCCCTGGTGCCCGCGATCCTCGCATCCGGCTACGCCGAGGAGGCTGTGCGAGGCGACTTGGTGGCAGACGATATCGCCTTCATGCCGAAGCCTTACCAACTTCAAGCGCTCGTTAAGGCTGTCGAGCGGGCAGCAGTCCCTACGTGACAGTCTTAGATCGAACCGGCCTGACACCCGGCCGCGCCGCCTTGTGCATCACGGCTCCGACGCAGGGTTTGCCAACCGATGTGACGGTTCAAACCCAACTCTCTCGCCCGGTTTTCTCACCCAGCGTTGCAACCCAGCTTTCTCACTCAGTTTCGAAAGGGTTAGGCGCTCATGGTCCCGTTTCGTTCTTGTGAACAAATCGGGGGTGGTTTATTAACGCTCATACGCGGAGTGTGTTAGACGGGGAGCGCGTCAGCGCTTGCTGGCGTGTCACGTCAACGGCCTAAGTTGCGGCGCTGTTTACGCCTGTGACACAATCGTGTGTCGCCGCGGACAGAGCCCAGGCATAAGGGAATAGCGAATGGACAGGACCAAGGCGCTCGACGCAGCTCTGACGCAGATCGAGCGGGCCTTCGGGAAAGGCTCCATCATGCGAATGGGGTCGCGGGCCAACGAGCAGATCGACGTGATCTCCTCGGGCTCGCTGGGGCTGGATCTGGCGCTTGGAATCGGTGGTTTCCCACGTGGGCGGATCGTCGAGATCTACGGTCCGGAAAGCTCGGGCAAGACGACACTCGCTTTGCATGCGATCGCTGAGGCGCAGAAGCGGGGTGGCACCTGCGCGTTCATCGATGCGGAGCACGCGCTAGACCCGATCTACGCGCGCAAGTTGGGCGTCGACGTGGATAACCTATTGCTGTCGCAGCCCGATGGCGGCGAGCAGGCACTCGAGATTTGCGACACGCTGGTGCGGTCGGGGGCGATCGATATCGTGGTGATCGACAGCGTGGCCGCCCTGGTGCCGCGGGCCGAGCTGGAGGGCGAGATGGGCGACACGCATGTCGGGCTGCATGCGCGGCTGATGAGCCAGGCCCTGCGCAAGCTGACGGGCAGCGTATCCAAGTCTAAGACGATGCTGATTTTCCTGAATCAAATCCGGTTGAAGATCGGCGTCATGTTCGGCAATCCCGAGACGACGACGGGCGGTAATGCACTGAAGTTCTATGCATCGGTGCGGATGGAAATCCGTCGTATCGGCGCGATCAAAGACCGCGAGGAAGTCACCGGCAACCAGACCCGGGTAAAGGTGGTCAAGAACAAGCTGGCGCCGCCGTTCCGGCAAGTCGAGTTCGACATCATGTATGGTGAGGGGATCAGCAAGCGCGGCGAATTGATCGACCTTGGCGTGAAGGCCGGCGTAGTGGAGAAATCAGGGTCATGGTTCTCGTTCGATAGCCAGCGGATCGGGCAAGGCCGAGAGAACGCCAAGGCCTTCCTGAAGGACCATCCGGATGTCGCCGACACGATCGAGAAGCGCGTGCGGGATCAGGCTGTCGTCGTCGAGCAGGCGATGATCACCGCGCCCGACGAGGGCGAGGAAGCTGAAGCCGCCGAGTGAGCCTGACGCACGCCGACCAGGAGTTGGTGGACGCCGCGCGGGCGGTGTTGCTGAAGCACTACCGTCCGCATTGGCATACGGTCGGGGCCGCGTTGCGGTCACGTGACGGGCGGATCTGGACTGGGTTACACCTGGGCGCGACAGTTGGCCGCCTGTCTGTGTGCGCGGAGGCGGTGGCGCTCGGCCGGGCGATTCTGGACGGTGACGGCACGGTGGAGTGTGCCGTTGCGGTGCGGCATCCCAAGGCCGAGGAAAGCGTGCGCGAGATCGCCATCGTGCCGCCCTGCGGTGCTTGCCGGGAGATGCTGACTGATTTCGATCCGGCGGCGGACGTGATCGTGCCGGGTCCAGGAGGGCCATATCGCGTGACGGTCCGCGTCCTGTTGCCGCTGCCATATCAGCGCTGAAATGTGGGAACAGAGCGTGTACAGCTGCGTTAAAGCTGCATGAGCACGAACCCGAAGACCCCCCCAGACGACGACACGCCCTCCAACACCGTCAAGGATCCCGATCAGTGGACGACCGGGGACGAGACGATGACGGGAGCGCAGGCGTCCTATCTAAAAACTTTATGCGAGGAGGCTGGCGAGGAGTTCAATGCTTCGCTGTCCAAGGCGGAGGCGTCGAAGAAAATCGACGCATTACAGGGAAAGACCGGGCGCGGTAAAACGCACTGAGTCTTGAGGTCCATTCACATTGGTCGTGCAGCGGGAGGGTTATTCGCGTCCGGATGCCCTGGCGTTGCTGGTCTGTCGATGTTTGAACGGCTTTCATCTCAAGCGTCTCCCGTTAAGACCGGGAGACGCTTTTCCAAATCGAAACGGATCTGCCACTGGCGATGAAACTGCCCGGCCCGATGCGTATCGGACGGTATCAATTAGTTTGTGCTGGAGGGAATGGGCCGGGGGGAAGTGTAACCCGCGAGAGATCGGTGTCGTAGTCGAGTTATACAGACCTTGCCTAGCTGGTGGTTCGGGGCACGAGGAGAGCCACCGGGATCATCAACACCGCAACCGCCAAGCCGCAGGCGAATACCCCGTGTAGCGCACCAGCTAGCACCGGAAGCAAATGGGCAAGTTCGCCGGGCGGCAAGGCGGCCCGCCCGGCCGCACCCATCAGTTCCTGCAGGGCACCATGCGTGCTGGAGCCACCTGCGGTAAGGCCGGCATTCATTATGCCGCCCAGCGCGGCCGAGCCCACCGCCTGACCGATCAGCCGGGAGAAGTAAAACAACGACGTCGCCCGGCCACGATCGGCCGTCGTCACCGCGTTCTGCACCGCCACGGTGAACACGATGCTGCTGCTGCCGAGCCCCACGCCGAGCGGCACGCAGGCAACCAGCAGCAGCTTGATGCCACGCGCCTGCATGAGCAGCAGGCTGCCGATCACCAGGGCCGATGCCGCCCCGAGCGCCACGCGTCGCAACGGCCAGCGCACCAGAATGCGGCCAAGCCCCATGCTGGTGCCCGACCAGCTTACCGTCATCAGTCCGAGCACGAAGCCTGCCATCAGGGCGCTCTCGCCGAGCAGGCCCTGCACGGAGGGAGGCACGAAGGCGGTCAGCTCGATCACAAGTGCGCCGGTGAGCAGGGCGGAGGCGTTGGCTGCCAGGAGGATGGGGCGGCGCAGCAGGTGGGCGGCCAGCATCGGCATCGCCGCACGGCGCTCGATGGCCGCGAAGGCGCCGAGGCAGACCACACAGGCCGCGCAGAGGGCGGCGAGTGTGCGTGCGCCCAATGCCCCCCACTGTACCAAGGCCGCCATCCCGCAGCCGACGCCGCAAGCCAGCAGCGCCGTGCCGGCGAGGTCGATCCTGCCCGGCGGACGCGTGCGCACCGGCTCCGTGAAGAAGCGCGCGACCAGCAGCATGGTGAAGACGCCGATCGGCAGGTTGAGCCAGAACACCCAGGGCCAGCCAATCGTGCCGACGCAGACGGACCCGATCAGCGGCCCGGCGATCGCGGCGATCCCCCACATGCCGCTGACATAGCCCAGCACCCGCGGCCGATCGGCTGGCGCACACACGTCGCCGATGATGGTGGTGGCCAGGGGCAGCAGCCCGCCGCCGCCTAGGCCCTGGATAGCGCGGAACAGGATCAGCGACGGCATGCTCCAGGCAAACCCGCAGAGCAGCGAGCCCGTGAGGAACAGCGCCGTGCTGCCGAGATAGACGGCGCGGCGGCCATACAGATCGGCCAGGCGGCCATAGATCGGCGTGGTGATCGCCTGGCCCAGCAAGTAGATGCCGAACGCCCAGGTGAACAGGTCGAAGCCGCCGACGCGCGAGACGATGGTCGGCATGGCGGTACTGATGACGGTGACCTCCGCCGCCGACATGAAGGTGGAGATCAGCATGGCGGCGATGATCGGACCGCGTCGTCGGATGGCGATCGGCGGGGCGGCCGGGCTGGGATCGTTCATGGGCTTCAAGTATGGCGGCTGACGCGGGATCAGGTAGGCCGGCAGCCGAACGGCAGGTGCGCGCCGGGTGACGGCGGACCACGGGCCCCGCACGAGTTCGTGCCGACCTCAAAACGCCGCGATCAGGACGATGCCGGCCGTCATCAGCGCACCGCCCAGGATGCGCCAGATGTTCAGGCTATGCTGCTCCATCCCGAACAGGCCAAACTGATCGACCAGCAGCGACATCAGGATATTGGCCGTGATGGTCAGCCCGGCGAACGGCCCAGCGCCGATCTTGTCGACGAACAGCAGGCCCATGACCACCGCGAAGGCGCCGACCAGGCCACCCAGCGGCGCCCACCAGGGCATCGCTGCGATGCCCTTCGCGGTCGGCATCGGCGTGGACAGGCACAACCACAGCACCATCAGCAAGGCCACGATCGGCAGGAACGAGACGATGCTGGCGAGCCAGGGATTTTCCAACGACTTGCGGAGTGCGCCGTTCATGGGTGCCCCCCAGGCCTGCAGGGCGCCCGCGATCAGAATGAGCGGATAGAGCCAGGCCGAGCTCAGGTTCTGCATGTCGTGGTTCCCTTCCTTGGTTCAGCCGAATGCGAACGCGCCTGCGATCGCGAGAAGGAGTGACGGCGGCATCACGAGAACGCCGAGCTTCAGGAAAGCCCAGGCGCTGACGCTTTGACCCTCGCGGCGCAGCGCAGTGAGCCACAGGATGGTCGCCAGTGAGCCAGTCGTAGACAGGTTCGGGCCGAGATCTATCCCGATCAGCACGGCGCTGCGCACATGCTCGGGCGGGTGCGCCAACGCGACGATGCGGCCGGCGACGAGGCCTGCCGGCAGGTTGTTGACCAAGTTGCAGCCGATCGCGAGCACGACGGCCACGCTCCAGGCTGCGAGCGTCTCGGAGTGTTGAACGACGCCTTGCACCGCATTGGCGAGTGCACGCGTGACGCCGGTCTTCTCCAGCGCCTCCACCAGCACGAACAGACCGGCAACCAGCGGCAGCACGCTCCAGGAGATGTTCCTCACGATCGCGCCGACGCCGCCTGTCGAGCGCGTCAGCACCAGGACCGCCGTCGCGATGCCGGCGAGAAAAGTCGGTAACCCGAGTTGAATGTCGAAACCCGAAGACGCCAGCAGCACGAGGGCTGTCGCCACGATACCGAACGCCGCCATCCTGGCGCCGCCGGAGAGTGCGGGCTTGTCGATGTCGGCCGACACTGGCTGGCGCAACCGGGCGCCCTGCGTCCAGCGCAGCACGGCGTAGGTCGCCAGGATGGAGAGGAGCGAGGGCAAGGCGTATTGCGGCAGCCAGTGCAGCAGCGACGGCATGTGGCTGCCGTAGATCACCAGGTTCGCGGGGTTGGAGATCGGCAGCACGAAGCTCGCCGCGTTGGCTGTGAAGGCGCAGATGAACAGGAAAGGCAGCGGCTCCTCGACCTTCGCCGTCCTGGCCACGGCGGCAACGGCGGGGGTGAGCACCACGGCCGTCGCATCGTTGGACAGGAACACGGTGACGACCGTGCCGACGGTGAACACCTGGGTGAACAACCGGACGGCCGACCCCTGTGCCTGGGCGGCGGCGTGGGCGGCGAGCCAGTCGAACAGGCCTTCCTGCCTGGCGAGCTCGGACAGCAGCATCATGCCGGTCAAGAACAGGTAGACATCCGCCCCCCGGGCGATGCCTGACCAAGCCTTACCCGGCGATAGCAGCCCGAGCAGCACCAGCAGGCCGGCACCGCCGGCAGCCCAAACGAACTCCGGCCAGGAGAACGGGCGGGCGATGACGCCGGCCGTGGCGACGCCGGCAATCCCCCAGGTGCTCCAGGGCGAGGCGAGCACAGTGGCGATGAGCATCCGCGCTTACATAGCGGGACGCCAGCGGCGGAGCAGCAGGGCGCTGCCGACGACGCTGACGCTGGAAAATGCCATGGCCGCGCCGGCGACGACGGGGCTGAGCAGGCCCGATGCGGCGAGCGGGATGCCGACCAGGTTGTAGATGAACGCCCAGGCGAGGCCCTGGCGGATCTGCCGGTCGGTGCGGCGGGCGATGTCCAGCGCCGCCGGTACCAGGGCCGGGTCACCCCGCATCAGGGTGATGCCGGCGGAGGCAGCGGCGACGTCCGTGCCGGTCGCCATGGCGAGGCCGAGGTCGGCGGCGGCCAGCGCCGGGGCGTCGTTCACACCGTCGCCGACCATGGCGACCGCGCCCTGGGACCGCAGCCCGGCCACCACCGCCGCCTTGTCGGCCGGCAGCGCGTTGGCCCGCACGTCGGTGATGCCCAGGCTGCGCCCGGCCGTCTCGGCCGCACCCTGGTTGTCGCCGGTCAGCAGCACCACGCGCAGGCCGGCCGCCTGGAGACGCGCGACGGCGGCTGCAGCGCCTGGCTTCAGCGCGTCGCCGAACGCGAGCAGGCCGAGCAAGCGGCCGTGCTCCGCGAGGTAGGAGACGGTGCGGCCGTCCCGTTCCAGGGTCGCTGAATCCTGGTGGAACGGTGTCGTGTCCACGCCCGCCTCCTCCATCAGCCGTGCGCTGCCGAGTAGCAGGCGGTGCCCGCCCACGTCGCCTTCCACGCCACGGCCGGGTAAGGCGCGCAGGGCTGTGGCGGCCGGCCCGTTCGACGGACCCGCACGGAGCATCACCGCGCGGGCAAGCGGGTGCTCGCTGCCGGCCTGCAGGGCGGCAGCGCGGTGGAGCACGCTGTCCGCGTCCTCGCCAGGGGCGGGAAGCAGGGTCACCAGGGCCGGGTGGCCCTCGGTCAGGGTGCCGGTTTTGTCGAACACGACGGTGCGGATGGCGCGCGCCCGTTCCAGGGCGGTGGCGTCGCGGATCAGGATGCCGTTGCGGGCGGCGACCCCCGTTCCCACCATGATCGCGGCCGGGGTGGCGAGGCCGAGCGCGCAGGGGCAGGCGATGATCAGGACCGACACGGCGTTCACCACCGCGACCAGCACCCCGGCGCCGCCAGCCCACCAGCCGAGGAAGGTGACCGCGGCGATGCCCACCACCACGGGCACGAACACGGCGCTGACCCGGTCCACCAGGCGCTGCACGGGGGGCTTGCCGGCCTGTGCGTCCTCCACCAACCGCACCATGCGCGCGAGTTGGCTCTCGGCGCCGACCGCTGTGACCTCGGCCAGCAGCAGCGCCTCGCCGTTCAGGGCGCCGCCCACCACGCGGGTGCCGGGCTGCTTCGGCACTGGCAGGCTCTCGCCGGTCAGCAGGCTCTCGTCGGCGCTGCCGCTGCCTTCGCGCACGAGGCCGTCGGCGGCGATGCGCTCGCCGGGCCGGATCACCAACAGGTCACCGGGGCGCAGCTCGGTGGCGGCGATGTCGTGCTCGGCGCCGCCGCGGCGCACCCGGGCCCGCTCCGGCCGGAGCCGTTCCAACGCGTGGATCGCGGCGCCGGCCTGGCGGCGGGCACGGCTTTCCAACCACTTGCCCAGGCGCACCAGGGCGATGACGACGGCGGACGCTTCGAAATACAGGGGCCCGCCACGGCCGGCGGCCAGGTCCCACACGCTGAGCCCGAAAGCGGCGCTGGTGCCGAGGGCGACCAGCGTGTCCATCGTGCCGGTGCCGGCCCGCAGCGCTTTCCATGCGCCGCGGTAGAAACGGGCGCCGAACACGACCTGGATCAGGGCGGCGAGCCCGAACTGCACCCAGCCGGGCAGGGTGGCATCCACCCCGAATGGCATCAGCAGCATCGGCAGCAGCAGCGGGGCCGCGACGGCACAGGCGATGCCCGCCTCCAGACCGTCGCGCCTGGCCGCCTGCTCCCGCGGGTCGCCGGCTGCCGGACTACCGCCAGTGGCCACCGGCGAGGCATCGTAGCCGGCCCGCCGCAACGCGGCCTGCATTGCCTCCAGGCCGCCGGTATCGGCCAGCGTGCGGACCCGGGCGCGTTCGGTGGCCAGGTTCACCTCGGCGGCGATCACGCCGGGCACAGCCAGCAGCGCCCGCTCGACCCGGCCGGCGCAGGAGGCGCAGTTCATGCCGGTGACGGCGAGGTCCACCGTGTCCTCGGTGGCGGGGTAGCCGGCGCTTCGCAACGCATCGGCCAGGGCCGCCGTCTGGAACCCAGGCCCGGTGGTGACCGAGGCCCGCTCGGTCGCCAGGTTGACGGTGACCTGGGCGACCCCGGGCACCGCCGCCGCAGTCCGCTCCACCCGGCGTATGCAGGCCGCACAACTCATCCCGGCCACGCGGATCCCGAGCCGGGTCGCGCCGTCCTGGAGCGTGGCATCGGAAGCGGCAACTCGTTTGACGACCTGGTCCATACCGGTCACTCCATTGGATCCGGCAGCACAGATGGGGGTTCCTACGCGGGGAAGGTCAAGGGCTCGACGGAGTATGACTCCATTCGACGCCTGGGATGCCGTGCGGACGGTGCGTTTTGTGCTGCCGGGGCGTTGATGTCCGGCGCGGATGGGGCGATTCGACGACCGTCGTTCCTGCCCCGTGCGACCAACCTCGTCCTGCCGCGTCGGCGGGCAGCAGCTGAACGAACCGATGGAGAGTGGAACCATGAGCAAGGGCAATGTCGCCGAACTCTTCGCCGCCGCGCCGAAGCAGGCCGGGGTCGGACGCGTGTACGGCGCGGCCGGTGACAGCCTGAACGCCATCACGGAGGCGATGCTTAGAAGGGCGGGGTGAAGTGGGTCGTGTCCGGCACGACGGGCCGGCGGCGTTTGCGGCGAGGGCTGAGGCGCACCTGACGGGGTTGCTCGCGGTCGGCGCCAGGTCATGTGGGCCGGGCAACCCGTATCTCATCAACGGGCTGCACGACCGCAACCGCTCCCGCGTAACGGTAGTGGCGATCGCCGCGCCGGCGCTGCTTCACGTGGTGTCTATGCGGCAGGAGTTGGCGACGCCGCCGAAGATCGGAGCGGAGCAGGCGAAGGGGTTTGGCGTTTGGTTGGCTAAAGCGGGCGCGGCAGCGAAATCGTCGAACTCGCCCGCACCAACCTGATCCACTGACCCGGACCTTCCGCAACGATCCGGGTTCCACGCCGGGCCTGCGCCATGCCTGGCCGTCGGCACCGGACCGGCGCTACCTCCTAGTCGGTCTGGTGTTGTCAGGTGCTGGCGGGTTCGCAGACGCCGGCAGCTACGTGCGTATCCACAGCTTTACCGGGCATATCACGGGTAATGCGATTCTGGCCGCCGTCTACCTGGTGGATGCCAACTGGCGGGG
This sequence comes from uncultured Acetobacteraceae bacterium, assembly GCA_964235545.1. Classification (GTDB taxonomy): domain Bacteria; phylum Pseudomonadota; class Alphaproteobacteria; order Acetobacterales; family Acetobacteraceae; genus LMUY01. The sequence goes on along the minus strand of CAXSEG010000006.1, from coordinate 14,831 downwards.
CATGGTCGCGTGCCTGGTTGCCACCGCCGCGTTCCTAGCCGGGACCGCCTGGGGCACGCGCTGGCGGCACGTGCCGGACCGCTCGGCCTGCGGACGCCTGGTGGGCCCGGTCGCGGTCGAGATCGCCTTGGTCGTGACGGGCGTGGCCTATGCCATGCTGGCGCTGCCGGGTGGGCGGACGCCGTTCCTGGCGTGCCTGTGCCTGGCACTCGGGCTGCAGAATGGGGTGCTGGGCAAGGTCGAGTCGGTGCCGTCCCACACGACGTTCATCACGGGGCTGTCCACGACGCTGATCGGGGCCCTGGTGTCCGGCAAGCACGACCCCAAGCGGCAGGTGCTGCCGCAGATTCTTGGCTGCTTCCTAGCTGGCGCGATGGCCGGGGCGTTGCTGGTGTCCGAGTTCGGCGATCTCGGATTTGCGGCGATACTCGGGCTGTTCGCGACCGCTTGGCTGCTTGCGGTCACCGAGCCTTGATGTCGCGAAGACTCGCAGCCCGGCAGAGGGCAGGAGAGTGTTGCGCCTGACATAGACTGACGTTGGCTTCAGCCCACCGAGACGTCGAGATCGATGCGCTCACGTCTCAGGTCATCGGGACGGCGCAATGGTCGCGGAAGGCTGGGCGTTGCAGCAGACGGTCATACCAGGCGCGCAGATGCGGCAGGTCGGGGCGCATCACGGTGAAGGAGAACCAGCGGTGGATGTGCACGCCGAGCGGGATGTCGGCGAGCGTGAAGTCCGGCCCGGCGACCCAGTCGTGGCGTGCCAACTGGGCGTCCAGCATGGCATAGGCGTGGCCGAGCTTTATCATGCCCGCCTCGATCGAGGCCGTGTTGCGGTGTTCGGGTGCGGTACGGACCAGGCCCTGGAAGACGGTGGTGCCGGGCGGGGCCTGGGTGGTCTGCTGCCAGTCCATCCAGCGGTCGATGTTGGCGCGCGCCTGCGGGTCTGCCGGCCAGATCGTGGCGCCACCGGGGTCCGCCGCGGCGATGTAGCGCAGGATGGGGTTGCTTTCCCACAACGTGAAACCGTTCGGCTCCTCGAGTGTCGGGACCACGCTGTTGGGATTTATCGCGATGTAGTCCGCATCGTGCGTCCGGCCGAACGGGCCGCCGACGTCGATCCGCTCGTAGGGCAAGTGCAACTCCTCGAGCAGCCAGATGACCTTCATCACGTTGGAGGAGTTCTTCCGGCCCCACACCTTGCGCATCGCGTCTTTCTCCCGTGATCCTGATGGAACGCTACGGTGTTTGCACCGGGCGCGGAAGCGGGCGAGAAGGCGAAGATGACGCGAATCTGGGTCCTGGCGGCGATCTCCCTCCTGGTGGCTTTGGCCGCGTTGGCTGCGGCGTTCGGGACCGAGTGGTTTGGCGGGCTGGTCCCGTGCGCGTTGTGCCTGGTGGAGCGGTGGCCCTACCGGATCGCGGCGGTGCTGGCGGCGATCGCGCTGCTGCCGTTGCACGGCAGGCTCACGCGGCCGGTTTTGTGGGGCGTGGTGCTGTGCATGGCTGCGTCGCTGGCGGTGGCGTCCGTGCATGTCGGGGTGGAGCAGGGCTGGTGGCCGAGCCCGCTGCCGGAATGCGTCGCCCCCAATCTCGGCACCGGGTCGATCGCCGAGCGGCTGGCGCGCATGCCGGCTCATCCCGCCAAGCCGTGCGACGACCCGACCTATCTGCTGCCCGGCCTCCCCGTTTCGATGGCGGCGATGAACGGGCTAGCCGCCCTGGTGTTCGGGGTGTTCCTTGCCATTTGCCTGCGCAGCAACCCGTCCGGAGCCGCTGATGAACCGCGCCACCCTGCCCGGAGACCTTACGCCTAGCGAGCGGCTGCACCGCATGATCCGGGTGGACCATGCCGGCGAATATGGCGCGGTGCGGATCTACCGCGGCCAGTTGGCGGTGCTGGGACGGGGCGCCAAGGGCGACATCCTGCGCCACATGCTGGCGCAGGAGGAGCAGCACGCGCAGACCTTCGCCGGGCTGATCGCCGACCGCCGGGTGCGGCCGACGGCGCTGCTGCCGCTGTGGCACCTTGCGGGCTACGCGCTGGGTGCCTTGTCCGCGGCGTTCGGCGAGCGGGGGGCGATGGCCTGCACGGTCGCGGTGGAAGAAGCGATCGACGAGCACTATGCCCAGCAGGCGGCAAGCCTGCCGAACGACGAGGCCGGGCTGCGCTCCACGATTGAGCGGTTTCGCGCGGAGGAGCTGGAGCACCGGGACATCGGGCTGGAGAACGAGGCGGAACTGGCACCGGCCTACGCGCTGATGAGCCGGGTGATTAAGCTCGGGTGCAAGGTCGCGATCGCGGTGAGCGAGCGCGTTTAGGCGGGGCGGTTCACGGCAGCACGGCTTCGACATGGCATGGAGGGCTTAGCGGCGCCCGACCGCGAACGGTGCTGCGAAGTGTGGCGCTACTGCCAGGCCGGGGTGGAAGCCGCCAGCGCCGGCGAACCCCGGTCTTGGCACGCCAAAGGGTTGATAAGGCATGATGCCCGGACGGACGCCGGCGAAGACCGGGCGGGCCGGGGAGAGCGGGGTGAGGCTGCCGGCCCCGAGCCGCGGCCCTGCCAAGGCACGGTTGCCGGCCACCCGGTTGGCCGTGATTGCCGGGTTCGGCGGGATGCGCCCGTCCGCCACCAGGGGGTCCGGCTCGCCGCCGGCGCCGTAGAAGGCGGGGGTGCGGAAGAGTGCGGCCGGTTGGGGTTGCCCTGCGGCGTGCCGTAAGCCGGCTCCGGAGGGGTAGGTGTGGTTGAGCCGGGCGAGGAACGGTTCCGGGGCGGCGTGCCACCGGTGGCGCACGTCGAAGAAGCCGAAGCCGAGAAGGTCGTCGTAGTCGAAGAAGATCGGCTCGTTCTCGATCACCGCGGTGGGGACACCGTCCGCGTAGGTCAGCCCGGCGCCGGGGTCGGGGAGCGTGACGCCGCAGCAATTCGGCACGGCGGCTAGCAGCGGACCCGGCGCGATGCTGCCCTGCCCAGGCGGGTCGAACCAAATGCCGCTCCGGTTTGCCACGGCTTGCGCCTGGTCCGCCCGGTATTGCGCGTTGGCGTCGGCGCTGACCCGCGCGAGGCCGCCGGTGAGCGCCGCGGCGGCGAGGTCGGTGCCGTCCGGCAGCAGGCAGACGAACCGGCCGCTGGGCCGCCGCGCGCAACTCAGGCGATCGCCATGGGCGGCGATGTAGGTCTGCAGCTGCAACGTGTAGAACGGTGCCGAGAACCCGGCGAGACCGTCGAGCACGAAGCTCTGGCTGCCGGCGGTGAGGGTGGACGTGGTCTGCACGACGGGATGCTGCACGCTGACAGGCAAAGACGGCGTTCCGGCCCAGAGGCCGAGTTGGGCGGCCTGTGCCGTGGATTGCTGACGCTGGTAGTCCGCGGGGGCATCCTCCGCCGTCTTCGCCGCGCCATTGGCCAGGGCGCTGGCGGCGACATCCAGCCCCGTCGGCAGCATGCAGGTCACGGTGCCGCCGTCATGTGGCTGGCAGGTGACGCGGTCGCCGTTGGCGGTGATGAAGGCTTGCAAGCCGGCCGCCGGGTCACCGCCCCAGCCTTGGACGCCGTAGAGCGTCACGACGGTGTCGCCGCCCTTCAGATGGGCCGTGTCGATCACGGTGGGGTGGTTCAGGAACACCGGCGCCGGCGGGATCATTGCGGGCGACGTAGCCGTAACCTGGGCCCGGGCCGTGAGCGCAAGACAGGCTGCGATGGCCAGGGTCATCGCGCGAAGCGGCGCGCGGTTCACGGGTCCGGGACGGTTCATGGCCAGGGTTCCTGCATGGGAGGCCGACCGGGTCGGCCCTGCACTGACGAGGCTCAGTGCATCCTGAGGAGATGGTCAGCGTCCCACTGACCGCCAAGGTCCGCACGCCGCAGGCAGTTGAGTCTAGCCGCGGAGGAACGGGTTGGTCGCGCGTTCGGCGCCGATCGACGAGCCGGGGCCGTGCCCGCAGAGGAACGCCATGTCGTCGCCCAGGGGCAGCAGCTTGGTCGCGATCGAGTTCATCAGGTCGGCGGTGCTGCAGTACGGGAAGTCCGTCCGGCCGACCGAGCCCTGGAACAGCACGTCCCCCACAATGGCGAAGCGGGCCGGGCGGTTGATGAACACCACGTGACCCGGCGTGTGCCCGGGGCAGTGCAGCACGTCGAACGCCACCCCCGCGAGGTCCACCGTGTCACCCTCGTGCAGCCAGCGGTCGGGGGTCACGGGGCGGCCGCCGGGGAGGCCGAGGGACTTGCCCGCCTCCGCCAGGCCGTCCAGCAGGAAGCGGTCGCGCTCGTCCGGACCTTCGACCGGGATGCCGCCCAGCGCCTCCTTCAGCTCCGCGGCGCCGGCGGCGTGGTCGATGTGGCCGTGGGTGAGGGCGATGCGCTCGACCGTCACACCTTGGCGCTGGATCTCGGCCAGGATGCGCGGCACGTCTCCGCCAGGGTCGATCACGGCGCCGCGCATCGTCGCCTCGTCCCACATCAAGACGCAGTTCTGCTGGAACGGAGTGACGGGGATGATGGCGATCTTCACGGCGGGATGCTCCTCGGCGGCTGATCTGGCGTAGCCGGTATCGCCTGATCAGGCCGCCGCCGCCAAGCGCCAGACGAAGGTCAGCTCGTGTTTGTTGTGGTGCAGGTGCATTAGCCGGCCACCAGGGAGGGCCGCAAAGGCGTCGGTGGCGCCGTGGTCGGTCTCACCCTGCAGCTTCACGGTGCAGACGATGTGGCGCGCATGGCCCATCCAGCGCCGCACCAGGTCCAGCAGCGGAGCGGGGTAGGCGATGACGTCGCTGAACAGCCAGTCGGTGGCGAACGGCTCGAGCGTGAAGGCGCTGCCCTCCTGCCAGCGGACACCCGGCATCGCGGCCACGGCCGGGTCGAGCGGGGCGCGGTCGATGGCGAGCACGGCGGCGCCAAGGCGGGCCAGCGCCCACGTCCAACCACCGGGCGAGGCGCCAAGATCCACGCAAGTCTCTCCCGGAAGCGGCCAGGCGCCGATGCGAGTGCAGGCTTCCCACAGCTTGAGGTAGGCGCGGGAGGGCGGGCCGGCGCGGTCCAGGGCGAAGGTGGCCTCGCCGTTGGGGAACGGGCTGGTCTTGGTGGGGCTGGCGAGCAGGCGGTCTGGGGCGAGCAGGGTCCAGGTGCCGAGATGGGCGGTGGGGGCGGCTTGCGGAAAGTGGAGCGACCGGGCGCTCACGGGCGGTAGACGGTCGGTGATCAGGGCGGAGCGGCGATGGTGCCCGGCGGCGTATCCCGCCCAATTGCGCTGCAGGGCGCGCAGGGTGTCAGCGGCAGCCTTGACGGACGGGGCAGGCCATTCGGCGGGCGCTGTCCAGACATCCATCGCCCAAGCGGCTTGCCGCGGCGGGTCCGGCGAGAGGGCGAGGCGGCCGTGCCAGGCGTCGATGGCGCACCCGGCGCGGGCCAGTTCCTCGCCGAGCGCCGGCTCGAAGCCTGCTGCGGCGAGGTATGCGCTGCGGATCATGGCACCATCGGGCGCCGGAACAGCGCCGAGACCGCGAGCAGCAGCCAGCCAGCGATCAGCAGCAATCCGCCGGTAGGGGCTACGCGGCCGAGCGAGACGCCGGCGAACCCCACCGCATACACGCCGGCGCAGAACAGCACCGTTCCCGCGGCAAAGGCCGCCCCCGCCCAATGCGCCAGCCCGCCGCGGCGCTGCGCCCAGAGTCCGCACGCGACCAGGGCCAGCGCGTGCCAACCCTGCATTTGCACGCCGCTCTGCACGATCTGCAGCGTGGCGGGCGGCGCGCCGCCCAGGGCATGGGCCGCCACGGCCGCCACCCCGACCGCACCCGCGCCGTACAGGCCGCCCAACCCGATCCATAGCCGATACATACGCGTCATCTTCCTTAAACCCGGTTCCGCCGGGGCGCTGCCCGCGATACCATTGCCGTATATGCCCCGCGGCGGAGACCTTTTCCCGGAGATCGGACCATTCGAAACTGGCTACATGCCAGTCTCGGGCGGCCACGTCATGTATTGGGAGCAGGTGGGCCATCCGCGAGGCCAGCCGGTGCTGTTCCTCCATGGCGGGCCGGGGGCAGGGGCGGGGGCGGTGCACCGCCGCTTCTTCGACCCGGCGTTCTGGCGCGTGGTGATCTTCGACCAGCGCGGCGCCGGCCGGTCCCGCCCGCTCGGCAGCCTGGTGGCCAACACGACGGCCGACCTGGTGGACGACATCGAGCAGTTGCGCCGCCACCTCGGCCTGGACCGGTGGCTGCTGTTCGGAGGCTCCTGGGGCTCGACCCTGGCGCTGGCCTACGCGCAGGCCCACCCCACCCGGGTCGCCGGCCTGGTGCTGCGCGGCGTGTTCCTGGGGCGGCGCATCGAAGTGGACTGGTTCCTGCAAGGGTTGGCCACGATCTTCCCGGACGCGCACGCGCAATTCGTCGCCTACCTGCCGGAGCACGAGCGGGACGACATTCTGGGCGCCTACCTCGCCCGGCTGAACCATCCCGACCCGGCGATCCACATGTCGGCGGCGCGTGCCTGGTCGGTGTACGAGGGCTCCTGCTCCACGCTGCTGCCCAGCCCGGACACCGTCGCCTCCTTTGCGCAGGACCGGACGGCACTTGGCCTGGCGCGAATCGAGGCGCACTACTTTGCGCACGACTTGTTCCTGCCGCCGGAGGGATTGCTCGGGCGCATGCACCTCATCGGGCATCTGCCGGCGGAAATCGTGCAGGGGCGCTACGATATGGTCTGTCCGGCTCGTACGGCGTTCGAATTGGCGGCGGTTTGGCCGGCGGCCCGCTTGACCGTGATCCCTGATGCGGGGCATTCGGCTCTCGAGCCGGGCATCCGCCGCTCGCTCGTTGCGGCGGTGGAGCGCTTCCGCCATACCAGGTGAGTTTGCACGCCCGTGCGAACGAACCAGTTTCCCCCACGTTCGGCAGGTTGATCTGCCATAGTCCAAGGAGTTTCCACCGATGACCCGTTACGCCCGCTGGCTGTTCGTGACAGCCCTGCTTCCCGTTGCAGCCTGTTCTAACAGCAACTCCACCCCGCCGGTCGCCGCTGCGCCGCCGCCGCCGGCGCTCGCCGCCGCCGACCAGGCATTCGTCAGCGGCGTCGCTGGCATCGATGCCGGCGAGATCCAGTCCAGCCAGTTGGCTGCGACCAAGGCGCGCAGCCCGCGCGTGAAGACGTTCGCCGCCAAGATCCTGGCCGACCACCAGCAGGTCGACCAGCAGCTGATGACGGTCGCGCAGAGCAAGGGTGCGACCCCGGACGCGACGCCGCCGCAGATGATGTCCGACGCGATGACCAAGCTGAACGCCGATACCGGCGCGTCCTTCGACCGCGACTACCTGCGCGAGCAGGTTGGCGTGGCCCAGGCTGCCGTGAAGGCGATGCAGGACGAGATCGCCAACGGCCAGGATGCCGACCTGAAGCAGTTCGCAACGACCACGCTGCCGGTCGTGCAGCAGCATCTGGCGATGGCACGCCGGCTCGGCGGCGGGGACAGCTCAGCGCCCGCCACCACGACCCGTCGCCACCACACCAGCTGATTTCCCAGAAAGCCGGGCTGTTGAGCGGGGGGCAGGAGCGATCCTGTCCCCCGCTGTCGTTTGAGGGAGGAGGCGGGCATGAAGGTCGGCGTGATCGGCTTGGGCTCGATGGGCATGGGGACGGCGCTGAATTTGTGCCGGGCCGGCCACGAGGTGATCGGGTGCGAGACCCGCGACGCGGCCTGGGCGGAGCTGCTGGGTGCCGGTGGGCGCTGCGTGGCGACCCCGGCCGAACTCGGCCCGTGCGCCGCGGTGGTGGTCTTCGTGGTCAATGCCGCGCAGGCCGAGGCGGTGCTGTTCGGTGCGGGTGGCTGCATTGGCCATTTGGCACCAGGTGCTGTGGTGCTGTGCTGCACGACGGTGGCGCCCGAAGCGGCCCGTGTGCTGGGCGCGCGGGTGGTTGCGGCCGGGTATCCGTATCTGGATGCGCCGGTCTCCGGCGGCGCGGTCGGTGCGCGGACCGGGAAGATGTCGGTCATGGCGGCCGGCAGCGCCGAGGCGTTCGCCGCGGCCGAGCCGGTGTTGGAGGCGGTCGCCGCGAAGGTCTGGCGGCTGGGCGAGGCGCCGGGCGTTGCCAGCACTGTCAAGATGGTCAACCAGCTGCTCGCCGGCGTGCACATCGCGGCGGCGGCGGAGGCGATGGCGCTAGGCATCCGCGCCGGGGCAGACCCGCAGACCCTGTTCGAGGGGATCAGCGGTTCGGCCGGCAGCTCCTGGATGTGGCAGAACCGGATGCCGCACATCCTGGCGGGGGACGACACGCCGCTCTCCTCGGTGAACATCTTCGTCAAGGATCTGGGGATCGTGCTGGACCAGGCACGGGCGCTGACCTTCCCGCTGCCGATGGCCTCGGCAGCGCACCAGCTATTCCTCGCGGCATCGGCCGCCGGGCATGGCGGGCGGGACGACGCGTTCGTCATCCGCTTTTGGGAGCAGCTGACCGGGATCGTGCTGCCGGGGGAGCCGACGAACGAGCCGTGAGGCGAATGGGTGTGAGAGTCAAGGTTTGTGACCGGTGATGTCGGGCTGCTTGTGGTGGTGAGCGATCCTATCCCAGGTCGAACACACCGCTGAACATGGCCGCGCATCGCCCGCCGACATGCGCCTTGATCACCCCGTCCTCGGCGGCGCTGCGCGTCAACAGCGTGCTCGGTCGTCCCATATCCTCTCCCTGGCGCACGTGGAGCCGCACCTCCGTGCCGCGTAGTTCCGCAAGCAGCGCGGTGACTGCAGCCGTCGCGCTGCCTGTCGCGGGATCCTCCACCAGGCGCCAGGTGAACATGCGCGAGTGCAGATCGCAGCCGTGCTCCGACCTCTCGTCCCCGGCATCGCGTACATAGGCGTAGACCGCGCGGGCGCCGTCGAGCGGGAACAGGGCGTCATAGGCGCCTCGATCGGGCCGCACCCGCCGCAGCACCTCGCGCGAGGCAAGCTCAAGAACCAGAAAGGGGAGGCCAACCGAGACCACCTGGGGCACGTGCGCGTCCGTTCGCACGTCGGCCTCCGCCAGGCTCAGGCATGCCGCCGCTCGCGCCGACTTGATTGCCGTGTGCCGCACCAGGGGCTGCGGCGAAAGGAGTTCGGCGCCGGCTATCATGCCATCTTCTTGCATCAGGTCAATCGTCACGAGCTCTGCCGCTTCCTCGAAAGTGAAGCGTTCCGGCAGCGTCTCACCCGCCATGACCCGCTCCCGCGCGAGCAGGAACGCGGTGCCGATATTGGGGTGCCCGGCGAAGGGCACCTCGCGATCGGGGGTGAAAATCCGCACATGCGCGGTGTGCCTGGGGTCGGCGGGAGAAAGGACGAAAGTGGTCTCGACGTAGTTGAACTCGGCAGCAAGCGCCTGCATCTGCGCCGTCGTCAGTCCTTCGGCATCGAGCACGACCGCGACGGGGTTGCCGCCCAGCGGTTCAGCTGTGAACACGTCCGCAGTCGCGTAGCGGCGTTGCATCAGATCCTCAGTCCATGGGTGACGAACGAGTTTGTGCCTCGCGTGACCCGGGTCCGCAATGTGTCGGAAGCGGACCTTCTAACCCTCGATCAAGCCCCATCCGGAAAGCAGAGCGCGAGTGCCGATATCGAGGGAGTAGACGCACCCTCCTCCGCAATACGGTTGGTCCTCGGTCCGGCTGATCGGCACGCCCTTGAGATGGCAGAGATCCGGCTACTCCGCTTCGGTGCTTATACGCCACATCGGGCAATGCCCCCGGCTCCTGCACGGAGTATCGCCCGATCTTCCCCGTTCACGCCGCCCGCACCTCGGCAAGGAAGCTGGCGACGTGCTGCTTCAGTGTTTCGACCTGCTCGCTGAGGTCGCCCGCCGATTGCAGCACCTGACGGGCGGCGGCGCCGGTGTGGCCAGCCTGGCCGCTCAAGGCGCCGATCACGTCATTGACCTTGCTGGTGCCGGTTGCGGCACGGCGGACGCTGTTGGTGATCTCGCGGACCACCCGGCTCTGCTGCTCGACCTCCTGCGCAGTGAGCGAGGAGAGGTCACTCGTGCGGCCGATCACCTGGACCACGCCCTCGATGGCGATCACGGCCTCCGCGGTCGCCGACTGCATCCGGCTGACATGGCCCGCGATCTCCTCCGTCGCACGCTTGGTCTGCAAAGCCAGGCCCTTCACCTCGCCCGCGACGACGGCGAAACCACGGCCGGCCTCCCCGGCGCGTGCCGCTTCGATCGTAGCGTTGAGGGCGAGCAGCTTCGTCTTGGCGGCGACGGCGTCGATCAGGTTGACGATGTCGCCGACCGCCCGGGCGCCCTTGGCGAGGGCGGCCACGATCCCCGTCGTGCGTTGAGCGTCCCGGCTGGCGGTGCTGGCGATGCCGGCCGACTCCTCAGCCTGGCGACGGATCGCGCCGATCGAGGTGGCGAGTTCCTGCGCGCGCTCGGCGACGCTGACGGCGTCCCCCGTCGCTTCCGTCGCGTGGGCGCGCGCCACCTCGGTATCATTCATCACTGCCGCGGCGCTGCCGTTGAGGCCGGTCGCCGTCAGGTGCAGCTGCCCGGCGGCGCTGCCGATGCCGGCCGAAAAGGCGTCCACCGTCGCCTCGAACCCGAGCGCGAGTTCGGCCAGCGTTTCCGCGCGCAGCTTATGGGCCGCGGCGGTGCGCGCCTGCTCACGGGCCAACCGCCGCTCCTCCACCATGGCCCGGCGAAAAACCGCCAGGGCGGCGATCATCGCCCCGATCTCGTCACGGCGGGGGGATTGCGGCAGCGGGACGTCCAGGTCTCCGGCGGCCATCAGCTGCACGCTTCTGGTGATGAGCAGAAGCGGCCGCACCAGGAGCAAGTGCAGCACCAGCCCCGTCGTGACCACGGTGACCAGGGCCGCCGCGACCCCGGCCAGAAGGAACTTGCGCGCTTGTTCGCTGGCCGCCTGCCCTGCGATCGCCTGGCGGCCGGCCGCCTGGACGAAATGGTCCACCACGTCATCCAACTCGGCCCGGAACTTCAGCATGACGGACGCCATGTCCCCCATGAGCAGCGAACTGGCGGCAGACAATGTCATGCTGCCTTCCAGCTTGCTGAACTCCACGGTCAGCGTCGTGTAGCGCAGCCAGATGGCCGTCACCCTGTCGAACGCCGCCCTGCCATACCTGTCGCGCAACAGGGGGCGCAGTACGCCGATGTCCCCGTCGATCTGCCGGGTCAGCCCCTGGACGCGCTTGCGGAGCTTGCCCTGCATGACCTCCGGAACATCGAGCAGCAGGAGTGCCTGTGCGCCCCGCAGGGACTCGGCCGCGCGTGCCAGGTTCGCGGCGGTGACGACACCGGGCAGATACTCGCCACGCAGGCGGGTGGCCGTTTTGTCCACCAGCTGCAACTGCGCCGACCAGACGATCCCGAGCGCGGTGACGCAGCCGAGCACCGCCAGCAGCGATGCCGCGACGATCCCCCGTATCCCGACTCTGCCGCGCCTGTGCATGACACCACGCTAGGCCGCAAAGCTTACAGGGGGTTTAACGCAGCGGGCCTGAACGCAGCCCGGCTCAGCGCAGCGCGGCTTCGACCCCGGCGGCGAGGGCGAACAGGCTGGCATCGCTCATGGCCTGCCCGACCAGCATCAGACCGGCCGGCGGCTCGCCGTGCCGGTGGCAGGGCAGGCTGATGGCACACCGGTCGAGGAAGTTGCCCAGCGCCGTGTTGCGCAGCATCAGCGCGTTGGTGCGCAGATAGGCGCCGTCGTCGCCCTCCAGATCCGCGATCGGCGGGGGAACCGTAGGGACGGAGGGCATGACCATCGCATCGAACGGCGCCGTCGCCTGCGCCATGTCCAGCCCGATGGCGCGGCGGGCGGCCATGGCGTCGAGGTAGTCGGCGGCGCTGGCGGCGGCCCCGCCCTCGATGCGGGCGCGGACGCGAGGGTCGTATCGGGCGCCGCCCTTCGCCAGTAGGTCGCGGTGCCAGGCATAGGCCTCGCAGGCGGCGATGCTGGCGCGGGCGGTGGCGGCGCTGATGCGGTCCAGCGCCGGAAAGTGCACGCGCTCGACGATCGCGCCCGCCGCCGCGAGCGTGGCCAGCGCGCGGTCGAAAGCGGCGGCGGTGGGCGAGTCCATCCCGTCGGTCACGATCCGGTCCGGCAAAGCGAGGCGCACGCCGGCGAGCGGGCGGGCGCGGGGCAGGGCGGGCGCCTCGCCGGCCAGCACGGCGTCCACGATGGCGCAGCAGCCGACGCTGCCCGCCAGTGGGCCCACTGAATCCAGGCTGAAGGACAACGGCAGCACGCCCGCGATCGGCACCCGGCGCGCAGTCGGCTTGTAGCCAACCACGCCGCACAACGCCGCCGGCACCCGGCAGGACCCGCCGGTGTCCGTTCCCAGCGCCGCGAACGCCATGCCGTCCGCCACCGACACCGCGGCACCGGACGAGCTGCCGCCCGGGATGCGCCGGGCCGCACGGTCCCACGGGCTGGCGGGGGTGCCGTGATGCGGGTTGATGCCGAGGCCGGAGAACGCGAACTCCGTCTGGTTGGTGCGGCCGACGGGGATGAACCCGGCGGCGAGCATGCGCGCGATCACGGGGGCGTGGGTGGCGGCGGGCGCGGCCCCGGCCAGTACGGCGGAGCCGGACGCGGTGACCTCCCCCGCGACGTCGAACAGATCCTTCACGCTGATGGGGATGCCGGCGTAGGGCCCGGCGGCGCGGCCGTGGCGGCGCAGGCTGTCGGTCGCGTCCGCCTGGGCGCGAGCGGCGTCCGCGGCGACGGCGACGAAGGTCCGCGCGCCTTCGCCCGCCGGGTCGGCAATGCGGGCGAGGCAGTCCTCTACCAGGGCGCAGCTGGTGATGCGTCCGCTGGCGAGCGAGGCGGCGAGATCGGTCAGGGTTTGCATAGGCGCAACCTGCCGCGCCGGTTGACCCTTGGGCAAGCCCGCGCGACGGTGGCCGGCAAAACGGAGGCTATCGTGGCAGCACCGATCCTGATCACCGGCGCATCCGGCGCGCTCGGCCGCCAGCTCACCCCGCGCCTTGCCACGGCCGGCTACACGCTGCGCCTGACCGACATCGTGCCGTTTCCAGACACGCTGCCGCCGGGCGCCACCTTCACCCAAGCGGATTTGATGGATGCCCCAGCGATGATGGCGTTGGCCGAGGGCTGCCGCACGGTGCTGCACTTCGGTGGCGTGTCGGTGGAGAAGCCGTTCGACACGGTGCTCGGGCCGAACATCGTCGGCCTGCACAATGTGTACGAGGCGGCACGGCTGGCCAAGGCGCGCGTGGTGTTCGCGTCCTCCAACCACGCGATCGGGTTTCATCTCCGCAGCGCGGCCCTCAATGCGGATTGTGCGTTGCGGCCGGACGGTTTCTACGGGCTGTCCAAGGCGTATGGCGAGCTGATGGGCGGGCTGTATTGGGAGAAGCACGCCGTAGAGAGCGTGTCGGTCCGCATCGGGTCCAGCTTCCCCGAGCCGGTGGACGCGCGGATGCTGGCCACCTGGCTGTCGTTCGGCGACCTAGCCCGTCTGATGGTGCGCTGCATCGAGACGGAGCGGACCGGCTGCTGCATCGTGTGGGGCAATTCCGCGAATGCGCGCAGCTGGTGGCGGGACGACGCACGGGCCGAGCTGGACTGGGTGCCGCAAGACACGGCGGACATCTTCGAGGGTGCGGTGGGTCGCACGGTGACCGGCGACCCGGTGGTGGAAGGCCACCAGGGCGGGGCGTATTGCGCGATGGACTACACGCGGGTGCGCTGACGACGAAGGCGTGGGTGCAACAGGCATGCTTCCCCCTGGCCGGCCGGCGTGACGGCGCGGAGCTTCGGTCAGGTTGGGATGGCGGTGTGCGACCGGCCCTCACTCCGGTCCTCTCCCGTAAAGGACGGGAGAGGAAGAAGACAGTGCTGCCGCACTAGTACAGCCGCTCGACATTCAGCACGTTGCGCATGGCGCTTAGCCGGCCGTCCAGCCAACAAGCCAAGTTATGCGCGAAGATGTCCACGATCGCGGCCGTCTCACCGGGCACGGTGCTGGCGGAATGCGGGCTGACCAGGACGTTCGGCATGTCCCACAGCGGCGAGTTGGCGGGCAGCGGTTCCACCGCGGTCACGTCCAGCGCGGCGTAGCCGACCTGGCCAGAGCGCAGGGCCTCGATCAGCGCCGGTTCGTCCACCACCAGGCCGCGGCCGATGTTCACGAAGGCGGCGCCGCGGGGCAGGGCGGCGAGGGCGGCGGCGTCCACCATCCGGTCGGTCAGCGGCGTGTGCGGCACGGTGATGACGAACGCATCGGCGCGTGCCATCGCCGCGTGCAGCGCGGTGGACGCCACCACCTCGTGGAACAGGTCACCATGCGCGCGGGGCAGCGCCGGGTCCCGGGCCACGGCGATCACGTACATGTCCAGCGCGCGGGCGATGCGGGCGCAGCCGCGGGCGAGGTCCCCGGCGCCGAGGATGACGAGCGTCTTGCCCGCGATCCCGCCCACGCAGCCGCGGTTCCAGGCATGCGCGCGCTGGTCGGCCTCGAGCTGCTTCAGGCTGCGGAAGTGTATCAGCAGGGCCATGAACACGAATTCCGCCAGCGGCCGGGCATGGATGCCGCGCGCCGTGGTGACCAGCACCTCCGGCCGGTTCAGGCGCGCCGCCGCCGGCCCGGCGCCGGTGTTCGTGCTCTGGATCCAGCGGAGCTTCGTCGCATGGGCGGCGTCCTCCGGCTTGGGCACGCCCCAGAGGATATCGGCCTCCGCCAAATGGCGCTCCCACCGCGCCTGCTGCTCCGCCGTGCGGGTGAGCGGGCCGCCGCCATGGTCGCCGGGGAAGGCGGCCACGGGGAGCAGGTCCGGTGCGTAGGCGACGGTCAGGCGGGGGTCGAG
>CAXSEG010000005.1:36360-39175 GCA_964235545.1 uncultured Acetobacteraceae bacterium | reverse complement strand
GGCCTGGCGCTCATCATGCCCATGGCCGGGCGCGGCTCCCGCTTTGCCCGCCAAGGCATCCGCGAGCCCAAGCCGCTGGTGGAGCTGGCCGGCAAGCCGTTCTTCTGGTGGGCGGTGGAAAGCGCCCGCCGGGCCGTGCCGCTGCGCTCTATGACCTTCGTGGTGCTGGACGAGCATCGCCGCCAGTTCGGCATCGATGAGCGGATCCACGCCTGCTACCCGGACGCGAGGATCGTAGCGATCCCGGATGTCACCTCGGGCGCGGCCGAGACGGCCCGTATCGGGGTGGACGCGCTGAGCGACGACGGGCCGATCGCGATCAACGACTGCGACCACGCCTTTCTATGCCCCGACATGGCGGACGTGCCGGAGGTGCTGGCGCGTGACGCCGATCTGGGGCTGCTCTGCTTCCGGTCCGACAACCCGGCGTATTCCTACGCCGTGCTGGGCGACGCGGGGGAGCCGATCGGCACCATCGAGAAAGTCGTCGCCAGCCCGTATGCGATCGCCGGCTGCTACCTGTTCGGCGGCCGCGCCCTGTTCCGGCAGATTTACGACGCCTATGGCGCGGATTGCCCATACGGCGAGCTGTTCATCAGCGGCATGTTCAACGCTGCCCCGCCGGGGAACAAACGCATCATCAAGCTGATGGCGCAGGCTCACTGGTCATTCGGCACGCCCGACGAACTCGCCGCCGTCGACCAGCGCGCATTGGCCAGGGCGTTGGTCGAACCGAAATGACCATCTCCTATCCTGCTGTGATGCTGACGCTGGCGGCGACCGGCCTGCTGTTGCTGGCCCACATCCTGCGCGCCGGGCGCTGGGGGCTGCTGTTCCCGCCCACCTACCTCTCCAGGCGCTTCAACCTGCTGTTAAGTCTTGGCGTCGGCTACGCCATCAACCTCATCGTGCCGCTGCGCGTGGGCGAGTTGGTTCGCGTGCTGCTGGTGTCCCGCCGGGACCGGATACGGTTCTCCCACGTGGCCGCGACGGTGTTTATCGAACGCGTGACGGATTTACTGGCCGTCAGCCTGATCCTGGCGGTGATGTTTGCCACCGAGAGGGACGCGGCGCCGCTCAGTTGGGTAACCCCGGTCCTTATGTTCGCGCTCGGCGTCGCGGCGCTCGCCGGCACGGCCATGGTCAGGCGTTCGCTGCGGCTGCGCCAACTTATCTGGCGCGGCGCCTCGGTGTTCAACGAGCGCATCCGCGCGGAGATCGCGGACTTCAGCTGGGCCGCCACGGAGATCCTGGCCGCGGGAACCCTCCTGCGCTGGCGCTTCCTCTGCAGCACGGTGGCGATGTGGGCGCTCTATCTGGCGGCGTACGACGTGCTCAGCCTTGCCACCGGCTTGCAGCCGATCCGGGTGCTCAACGCATTGCTGAACCAGCCGCAGAATGCTTTGCTGCAGAATCTGCCGCGCCACGAGGCGGTGTCGGTCAGTGTTACGCTGGTGCTGTTCGCTACGCTGCCGATCCTGGCCATCATACTCTATGGGGTGGTGCGGCATCAGCAGCGATTCGCCATGGCGTGGGACACGTTCCGCAACCGCGGCAAGTCGGGCATTGGGTCGCCGGCGGCCGCCCGCCGGCGCTTCGAGGCGGTCAATACTTACGATTACTTCCTGGCCTCACTGTTCAGCGGCGCCAACCAGCTGGTGACCGGCTTTGGCATGGAAGGAGCGGACGACTGCATCATCCACAAGTTCTTCCGCGGTGGATCGGACGCGATCACCGCGTTGGTCGAAGTAGACGAGCGCCTGCTGATCCGCAAGTTCGCGGTGGGTGCCGCCGGGCAGAAGCTGAAGACACAGGCGGATTGGCTTCGGCAGCGAAGCAACAGCCCGCTTCCGCTGGTGGCAGTCCTTGGCGATCAGGTGCTCGGCAAGACCTACATCTACGACATGCCGCTGGTGACGCCCTCTAACGACTTCTACGACGTCATCCACACCTCGCCGGCGTCACACAGCCGAACGCTGCTCAACCGGGTTCTTGAGCGAGTTACCCAATTCCATGCCCTGACCGAGACGACCGTGACCGATGACCACGCGATCACGGCCTATCTCGCGGTCAAGGCGACCAAGAACGCCGGCGTCATCATGGATTTTGCCAGATCGGTCGTACCGCAGCAGACCTTCGTGCTGAATGGCGAAACCCGCAGCCTCGCCAGCTGGGCACGCCTGCTGGACCCGGCGTGGCTGGCGGCCCAGGTGAAGGACCGGCGCACGGCCTGTATCCACGGCGACCTGACGATCGAGAACATCATCATCGCGCCGGACTACCCGCTCGGCTTCTACATCATCGACCCGAACTCGGAGAACATCTTTGATTCGCCGCTGATCGATTGGGCCAAGCTGATGCAGTCCCTGCATCTCGGCTACGAAACGCTCAATCAGGGGCTGACCTGCACCGTCGAGAACGGAGTGATGCAGCTTTCCCACTTGCGCTCGCAAGCCTATGCCGACCTCCACATGATGCTCGAGAGTGAGGCCCGCAACCGGCTGGGCGCCGACGCCGTGCGCGAGATCTATTTCCACGAGATCATCAATTACCTCCGACTGACTACGTACAAGATCCGCCAGTCGCCGATGCGCGGCCTCGGCTTCTTCGCGTGCACCACGATCCTGGTGGACCGCTATATTGAGCGTTGGGGGTGAACGCCCTCGCCGCGCTGCTCGTCGACATGGATGGCACGCTGATCGACACGAGTACGGCGAACCACGCGGCCTATGCTGCTTCCATGCGGGAGGTCGGCGTTATCGTGTCGCGCGATGCTTTCGACCGCGTGGCGCAGGGGCGAAACTGGCGGCAATTC
>CAXSEG010000005.1:0-36350 GCA_964235545.1 uncultured Acetobacteraceae bacterium | reverse complement strand
GCTGGATGCGGTGCCGACCCGGCCGCAGTTGCGGCGCGCAAGGCCGAATTATATCCGGGGCTGTTGCACCATACCACGCTCAATACCGGACTCGTCCGCCTGTTGCAGGCCGCGCGGCCTGCGTTGCGGACGGCGCTGGTGACCACAGCGTCCCGCCGCAACGTTCAGGCGATCCTGGACCATCACGACCTCCATCCGCTGTTCGACACCATTGTGACCGGGGACGACGTCGAACGTCACAAGCCGGCGCCGGATGCCTATCATCTTGCAGCCGACCGGCTGGGCGTTGCGCCAACGCATTGCCTCGTCATCGAGGACTCAGATATCGGCGTGCGCAGCGGTGAGGCATTCGGCGCGCCGGTGCTGCGCGTTTGGATGGATGCGACGCATTGAACCCTTGGCGCCGATGCGTCTCAACCGTGCGACTTCCAGAACCCAAACGGCAGGTAGAAATCTGGCGGGCCTGCTTAGCGGCTCATTGCTAAGGTGACGTTTACTGCCAGCCTGGGCGCATCGTAGTCGTAATTCATGCTGTTCCCTCCCAACTGGGAGCGGGGTGGATCCCTGCCGGGGCAGCGTGACTCGCCGGCAGTGTAACCCACCCGCATCCCCGTACACCGGAATGTTACTGAACCGACGTCACGGCTTCCGCCGGGTGGGGGGGTGGGGCTAAGGTGCGCCGCTCCAACCTAGGACCACGCCCGCCCGTCATGTCCCGTCCCTTCGTCAATCGCATCGACAGCTACGTGTTCCGCCAGTTGCTGATCGCGCTGATCGCGTCGACCAGCGCGCTGGTGGCGCTGATCTGGCTGACGCAGTCGTTGCGCTTCGTCGAGCTGGTGGTGAACCGGGGCCTGTCGCTGTGGGTGTTCCTGCAGCTGACCGGGCTGTTGCTTCCGAACTTCGTGGCGGTGATCCTGCCGATCACCACCTTCGTGGTCGTCCAGTTCGTGTATGGCCGCCTGTCCGGCGACCGCGAGCTGACCGTGATGCGCTCGGCCGGCATGTCGCCCCTGGCTCTAGCCCGGCCGGGGCTGGCGGTGGCGGGTGTCGCGATCGCCGCCTGCCTCGTGCTCAATGTCTGGGTCGTGCCGCGCAGCTACGCCGCCTTTCGCGAGTACCAGTTCGAGATCCGCAACCGCATCGCCGCCTTCCTGCTGCAGGAGGGTGTCTTCACTGCCGTCTCCGACGACCTGACGGTCTACATCCGCTCGCGCGACGTGGACGGCACGCTGCGCGGCATCCTGGTCGAGGACGGCCGGCAGAAGAATAGCCGCGCCACCATCCTGGCCGAGCGCGGCCGCCTGGTCGAAGGTGCCAGCGGGCCGGCGGTGCTGCTGGAGAGAGGATCCCGCGAGGAGGTGGACAAGCAGACCGGGCGGCTGAACGTTCTCACCTTCATGCAGAACTCGGTCGACCTCACCCAGTCCAGCAAGTCCGAGGACGTGCGCTACCGGGACGTGAACGAGATGTCGCTGGCAGAGCTGACCCATCCGGAGACCAGCGCGCTGAATGCCCGCGACGCCGGCAAGTTCCTGGTAGAGGCGCAGCGCCGCCTGTCGGGACCATTCACCGCGGCGTCCTTCGCGCTGGTGGCGTTGGTCTCCGTGCTGTCGGGTGCGTTCCGCCGCCATGGCAACGTGCTGCGCCCGCTGGCGGCGGTGATGTGCGTGGTGGCCCTGCTCGCGGTCCAGCTGGCGGTGGCGAACCTAGCCGCCCGGTCGACGATCCTGTTGCCGCTGATCTGGTTCGTGGCGATCGGGCCGGGAGTGGTTTGCGCCGTGCTGCTGTTCGCACCGCAATGGGCATCGCTGCCCGTTGGCCTGCGCCTGGCGCCGCGGCACGCATGACGATCGCCGCCACCCTCTCGCTGTATGTGGCGCGGCAGTTCAGCGCGGCCGTGCTGGCGATGCTGGCCGCCCTTGCCGGCCTAGTTTCGCTGTTCGACTTCATCGAGCTGTTGCGCCGGTCCGCCACCAAGCCGGATGCCACCTTCGGCCTGGTGCTGCAGATCGCGGCTCTCCGGCTGCCCTATATCGCCATCCAGATCCTGCCGTTCGCCGTGCTGCTGGGCGGAATTATCGCCTTCTGGCGGCTCACCCGGTCGTCCGAGCTCATTGTGGCGCGGGCCGCCGGCGTCTCGGCCTGGCAGTTCCTGTCCGCGCCGTTCGCCTGCGCCTTGCTGCTGGGTGTGACGGCCACGGGCGTGGTCAGCCCGCTTTCCTCGGTGATGCTGGCCCGGGCCGAGACGCTGGACAACACATACCTGCGCAGCAGTGGCGGCCCGCTGGCACTCGCCGGCGGGCAGCTGTGGCTGCGCCAGTCCGACCACCAGTTCGACCCGGCGGGTGTCGCCATCCTGCACGCCCAGTCCGTCTCGCTGCGGGACGACCTGTTGACGGCGAAGGAGGTCAGCATTTTCCGGCTCAGCGCAGACGACCGGCTGCTGATCCGGGTGGAAGCGGCCGGTGCCGAGTTGACGCGGGGGGCGTGGCTGCTGCATGGCGCGCGCACGATGACGCCGGACCACATGCCCGAACAGGTCGGCACCATGACCCTGCCGACCGACCTTACCGTTGGGCGAGTGCAGGAGAGCTTCGCCTCGCCGGATACGCTCTCGGTCTGGGCGCTGCCGGACTTCATCGCCCTGCTCGAACGCTCCGGCTTCTCGGCGATCCGTCACCGGCTGCATTTCCAAACGCTGCTTGCCCTGCCGCTGCTGGCCGGCACAATGGCGCTGGTCTCCGCCGGGTTCTCCATGCGGCCGACCCGGCGTGGCGGCGTGGCGCAGATGATCGGCAGCGGGGTGGCGGCCGGGTTCATGCTGTTCGTCGTCTCCAAGGTGACGGAGGAATTCGGCGATTCGGGCTCGCTTCCCGCCATGCTGGCCGCCTGGGCGCCAGCAGCGGCGGGGCTGCTGCTCGCCGTGGCCCTGCTGCTGCACCTCGAGGACGGCTGATGACCCGCCGCCTCCTCCTGCTGGCTGCCGTCAGTGCGGTGGCGCTCCTGGCGGGCCCCCGGCATGCCGGCGCCCAATTGGGCGGCGCACTCGGCGGGTCCAAGACGACGACGCCGCTGGACCGCCACGAGCCGGTCGCCTTCACGGCGGACAATTTCGAGTACGACCGCACGAACGGCATCGTGACAGCGACCGGCCACGTCGAGGCCTGGCAGAACGACCACGTGCTGCGGGCGGACAAGGTCACCTTCGACCGCAATACCAACGTCGCGGCCGCCAGCGGCAACGTCGTCATCGTGGAGCCGGACGGCCAGGTGCTGTTCTCCGACTATGCCGAGCTGACGCAGGGCATGCGCGAGGGCGTGCTGAAGGGCATGCGGTCCCTGCTGGCGGAGAATGGCAAGCTGATCGCCAACGGGGCGCGGCGCACCGACGGCAAGGTCAACGAGCTGACGCACGCGGTCTATACCACCTGCAACCTGTGCAAGACGGACCCGACCAAGCCGCCGCTATGGCAGCTGCGCGCCTACACCGCACGGCAGGACCTCGAGAACAAGCGGATCGAGTACGAGGACGCGACGCTCGACATGTTCGGCGTGCCGGTCGCCTACCTGCCGTATTTCTCGCATGCCGACCCGTCGGTGCGGCGGGCGAGCGGTTTCCTGGTGCCGACCGTCGGCAGCAGTTCGCATATCGGCGCCTTCGCGGCCGTGCCGTACTATTGGGCGATCGACGAGCAGCAGGACGTGACGCTGACGCCGGAGGTGACGTCCGGCTCGGGCGAGCAGCTGGAAGCGCAGTACCGGCGGCGGTTCAACAACGGCAACGTGGAGGCCACCGGCGCCTTCGCGGTGGACCAGGGCAAGCCCAACGCCTACATCTTCACCAAGGGCACGTTCTCGTACGACGACGAGTTCCGCTACGGGTTCAATATCAACCGGGCCAGCTCGTCGACCTACCTGCGCGACTTCCAGGTGCAGAACTACAGCAGCGTGCTGACCTCCTCGGCGTTCATCGAGGGGTTTGGGGTCGGCTCCTACACCAAGCTCGACGCGATCGCCTACCAGGGCCTGGCGACCACCATCACGCAGAGCAAGTTGCCCTACGTGTTGCCGCGCTACGAGTATAGCTTCGTCAGCGAGCCGATCTTCGGCGGCCGGTTCCACTTCGACACGACCGACTTCAACGTGATCCGCGAGCAGGGCACCAACACGCAGCGGGCCGGGGCCAGCCTCGACTACCAGAAGCCGTTCGCGGGTGGGTTGGGTGAGCAATACAAGGTCACCATCCACGCCGATATGGCGGCCTATGCGGCGACCAGCTTGGACCAGCAGCCGACCTACGGCACCGCGGGCAGCACGGAAACGGCGCGGGCGCAGCCGACCATCGCCGCCGAGATGCGCTGGCCGTTCATCCGCGACGGCGGCACGGCCACCGGGTCGCAGATCGTGGAACCGATCGTCCAGCTGGTCGCGGCGCCCAACGCCGGGGCCTTCCTGCGGCGGAACATTCCCAACGAGGACAGCCTCGACTTCGAGTTCACCGACCAGAACCTGTTCGCGATCAACCGCTTCCCCGGGATCGACCGGTTCGAGGGGGGGCTGCGTGCCAATGTGGGACTGCACGCCAGCTGGGTGGTAGGCAGCACCAACGTCGATGCGCTGGTCGGACAGTCTTACAAGGAGCATGTGGACAAGAGCTTCCCGCTGCTCTCCGGCCTGAACAAGCGGGTTTCGGACGTGGTGGCGCGCGCGACCATCACGCCCGCAACCTGGTTCGACCTCACGGCGCGCACGCGGGTGGACCCGCAGAAAGGCGACATCCGGTTCATCGACACCATCGCCTCCGCCGGGGTGCCGCTGCTGCGCCTGTCGGCGGGCTACTTCTACTCCGCGACCAACCCGTATTTCCTGTACGACCAGTCGCCCACGACGGTGCCGCCGACGGGCTACCCGGCAAGCTACTTCATCCCGCGCAACGAGGTGACGCTTGGCGCGTCCACGCAGTATGGGGCCTACAAGGTGTCCGGTTTCGTGCGCGACGACTTGAACTTGCACAAGTTGGTCAGCATCGGAGCGCGCGGCACGTACGAGGACGAGTGCTTCATCTTCGACGTGAACCTGCTACGGCGCTATACGTCGATCAACAACGACAACGGTGGCACCACGCTGCTGTTCCAGATCACGCTCAAGACGGTCGGGCAGTTCGGGTTCCACGGATAGAGACGGGGTTCAGCGTATGCGCAGCTTCAACCGGCCAAGCAGCATTGCCATGGGCCTGGCCTCCACATGCCTGGTTTCAGCTTGGCTCTGCCTCAGCATGCCGGCCGCGGCCGCCCAGGCCCAGCACGCGGCATCCTCTGCGCGGCCGGGCGTCGCACAGGGACCGGCTGCACAGCCCCAGCCGGCCAGCGCCACCCCCACGGCGCCGGGCGAGCATATTGTGGCCGTGGTCAATGGCGACGTGATCAGTCAGGGCGACGTGGAGGCGCGCGGCCGGCTGTTCGCGCTGTCCACGGGGCTTCCGGTGACGCCGGAGGTGCTGGCCAGGCTGCGCCCGCAGGTGACGCGGCAGTTGATCGACGAGCGCCTGCGCCTGCAGGAGGAGCAGCGCCGCAAGATCGTGGTCACCGACAAGGAGATCGCCGACGCCGTGGGCGGGATCGAGCAGCGCAACGGCATGCAGTCCGGCGCTTTGAGGTCCAAGCTCGGCGCGGAGGGTGTTGCCCTGCGCACGCTGTACGACCAGACGCGCGTGCAGATCGGCTGGACCCGGGTGCTGCGCGAGGAGCTGGGCCCGCGGGCGGAGATCTCGGACGCGGACGTCGCGGCCCAGCAGGCGGTGCTGAAGGCGGAGACGGGGCAGACCGAATACCGGGTGAGCGAGATATTCCTGCCGATCGACGACCCGACCAAGGCGGCCGACACGCAGCGCTTCGCCGACACCGTCATCGGCCAGCTGCGGGCAGGCGCACCGTTCTCGGTCGTCGCCGCCCAGTTCAGCCAAAGCCAGACGGCGCTGCAGGGCGGCGACCTGGGCTGGGTCCACCTCGACCAGGAGGACCCACAGATCGTTGCCGTGCTGAAAGAGATGCCGGACAGCGCCGTGAGCAACCCGGTCCGCGTGCCCGGAGGCATCTCCATCGTGACGTTGCGCGGCAAGCGGGAAGTGGGGCGTGACATGGCGACCATCGTCTCGCTGCGCCAGGTATTCCTGCCGTTCACCGCCCCGCTCGACCCGGCGAACCCGACGGACCAGCAGAGGAAGCAGCTGCTTGCGGCGCAGAACGTCGGCAAGACGGTGCATGGCTGCGACGCGATGGAGGCGGCGGCCAAGTCGCTGGGCAGCTCGCGCCCCGCCAACCCCGGCGATGTACGGGCGGAGACCCTGAACCCGCAGATGCGCGCGCTGCTGGCGGGGCTGGCGCCGGAGCAGGTCAGCAAGCCGCTGGTGTCCAGCGACGGCATCGGCCTGATCATGGTGTGCTCCAAGGACCAGAAGAACGTGGCCGAGAGCGGCAGCAAGGACGAGATCAGTTCCCGGCTGCTGAGCGAGCGGGTGGAGCTGGTGTCCCGCCAGTTGGTGCGTGACCTGCGGCGCCGGGCGATTATCGACATGCGGGGGTGAGCGGCGAACCGCTTCGCGACGTCATTGCCCGCCACGGGCTCGATGCGCGCAAGGCGCTCGGGCAGCATTTCCTGCTGGATCTGCACCTCACGGCGCGGATAGCAGCCCTCGCCGGCGACCTGGCGGGGCGCCACGTGCTGGAGGTGGGGCCCGGGCCGGGGGGGTTGACGCGGGGGTTGCTGGCGACGGGGGCGGCGGACGTCACGGCGGTGGAGGTCGATCCCCGCGCGGTGGCCGCGATGCAGGAATTGGCCGCTGCCGACCCCAGGCTGCGCGTGGTGGAGGGTGACGCGCTGGCGCTGGACTTGCCCGGCCTGGTGCCGGCGCCGCGAGTGGTGGTCGCGAACCTGCCCTATAACATCGCCACTCCCCTGCTGATCGGCTGGCTGCGGCAGGCGGCGCTGTGGGAGGGGCTGACGCTGATGTTCCAGCTGGAGGTGGCCGAACGCATCTGCGCGGAACCGGACACGCCGGCCTACGGCCGCCTCGCAGTGCTGGCGCAGTGGACCGGGACGGCTGCGATCCTGATGCGCATCCCCGCGGCGGCATTCTGGCCACCGCCGAAGGTGGTCTCGGCGGTGATCGACTTCCGGCCGCATCCGGAGCAGCCCTCCCCTGCCCTGTTCGCCACGATGGAGCGGCTGACCGCGGCCGCGTTCGGGCAACGGCGGAAGATGCTGCGTGGCTCGCTCCGCGGGCTGGGCGGGGAGGCATTGCTGGACAAAGCGGGCATCGCCGCGGAGCGCCGGGCGGAGACGCTGAGCGTGGCCGAGTTCGACCGGCTGGCAAGGCTGCTATGACGGAACTGTATTGCCCGGGTGCGGTTACGCCAGCGCCGGCGGACCTATGTCTCGCCGCAGGAGAGTTTGACCATGAAGTGCTTCATCATCGCGGCAGGGTTCCTGGCCTTGGCCTTGCCGTCATTCGCGCAGGGCGTGCCTTCGAGCAATGCGACCACGCTCGGCACCGAGACCACGTCCGGGAACAACGCGGGCATGCCCAGCGCGTCCACGCCGCAGGGCCAGATTGCGACCACCGGTGGCATGTCGGCCGAGGCCCAGGCGGTTCCGGCCGAGGGGACGCGACTGAGCGGCGTCGTACCGCAGGCCCAGCATCCGACCGCCGACAGCTCGGTGACCGGAACGACGAATACGCCGAGCCGGTAGGCTTGACGGACGGACGCTGAGGGGCGAGGCCTGGAAGGAGACTTCCGGGCCTTTGCCGTTGGACAAGAACACTTCCCGCCGTGCCTTCGCCGTAATGGCTGGCCTGGGTTTCGTGGCGGGCCTGCCATTGCCGCTGACCGGGTTCACGCTGCGGCAATGGCTGTCCGAGGGTGGCACGTCGCTCGCCGTGATCGGGCTGACGGCCAATATCGGAATCTCGTACAGCCTCAAGTTTCTATGGGCTCCGGTGCTGGACCGGGTGGCGCCGGGTGGATTGCGCCGGATGGGTCAGCGCCGCGGATGGTTGCTGATCATCCAGCCGCTGTTGGTGCTGGCGTGCCTGGGGCTTGCGCTGTCGGATCCGGCGCATCCTGCCGCGTTGGTCGGCGTTGCGGCGCTGGTGGCGTTCCTGTCCGCCAGTCAGGACATCGTGGTCGATGCGTGGCGGATCGAGCTGTTTCCCGAGCGGGTGCAAGGGGCGGCATTGGCGGCTTATATCTGGGGCTATCGCGCTGCCTTGCTGGTGGCGGGAGCGTCCGCGATCGGGGTCGCCGGCCGGTTGGGTTGGCATGGAGCCCTGCTGGGGGTCGCGGCCCTGCTTGCGCTCGGGCCCATTCTGACCGTACTAGCGCCCTCCCCGGCGGCGCCCGTGCTGCGGCGTGGACGGCCTGGCGTCGTGGCCACGTTGCAGGACGCAGTCTGGGTGCCTCTGGCGGAGTTCCTGCGCCGACCAGGTTCCGCCGGTACGCTCGGGTTCATCCTACTGTTCAAGCTGGGGGAGGCGATGGCGGGAACCATGGCGCCGCCGTTCTACCGCTCGCTTGGGTTCGACCGGGCGCAAGTGGCGCTAGCAATCGGCGTGCCCTCGCTGGCGGCGAGCCTGGCGGGAGCGGCGGCGGGCGGGTTCCTGGTGGCGCGGCTCGGCACGGGGCGGGCGCTGATCCTGACCGGGTTCGTGCAGATGGCGTCTATGGGGCTGTATTTCGCACTGGCCTATTCCGCGGGTAACCCGGCGATCCTAGTGGCCAAGGTGGTGCTGGAGGCATTCGCCGAGGCGATGGCGGATGCGGCCTTCATCACCTTCCTGTCCAGCCTGTGCGCGCCGGGCTACACGGCCACGCAATACGCGCTGCTCTCGTCGCTGGCGGCATTGCCGTTGCGGACAGTGGGCGGGTTGTCTGGGCTGCTCGCGCAGTCGCTGGGTTGGGTGGCGTTCTACGGCGTCACGATCTTCGCTGCCGTGCCGGCGATGCTCATCATGGTGGCGATCGTACGAAGGCGAGGGCTGGCCGGTGCGCGACCGACCCTCTCCCGTGAAGGACGGGAGAGGGAGTAGGAAAGCAACGCGTTAGGCAGACTTCGCCATGATCTCGTCAGCGATGTTGCGCGGGACGGGGTCGTAGTGGTGGAACTGCATGGTGAAGGAGGCGCGGCCCTTCGTCATGGAGCGTAGGTCGGAGATGTAGCCGAACATCTCCTTCAAGGGCACGCCGGCGCGGACGGTGACGGTAGAGCCAGCAGAGTCCTGGCTCTGGATCTGGCCGCGGCGGCGGTTCAGGTCGCCGACCACGTCACCCACGTGATCCTGCGGCGTGGTGACTTCCACGTCCATGATCGGCTCGAGGATGATCGGCTTGGCCTTCTTCATGCCTTCGCGGAAGCAGGCCTTGGCCGCGATCTCGAACGCCAGCGCGCTCGAGTCCACATCGTGGTACTTGCCGTCGACCAGGGTGTACTTGAAGTCCACGGTCGGGAAGCCGGCCATGACGCCGGTGTCCGCCTGGACGCGGATGCCCTTCTCCACGGCCGGTATGTATTCCTTGGGCACCGAGCCGCCGACGGTCTTGTTCTCGAACACGACGCCCTGGTTGCGCTCGAGTGGCTCGAACCGGACCTTGACCTCGGCGTACTGGCCGGAACCGCCCGACTGCTTCTTGTGAGTGTAGGTCTCGGTATGCTCGGTGCTGATGGTCTCGCGGTAAGCCACCTGCGGCGCGCCGATGTTGGCGTCAACGCCGTATTCGCGGCGCAGGCGGTCGATGATGATCTCGAGGTGCAGCTCGCCCATTCCGGACAGGATGGTCTGGCCGCTCTCCTGGTCGGTCTTCAGCCGCAAGGACGGGTCCTCGCCGGCCAGCTTCTGCAGGCCGAGCGTCATCTTCTCGACGCCGTCCTTGGTCTTCGGCTCGACCGAGATGTCGATCACCGGGACGGGGAAGGCCATGCGCTCCAGCACCACCGGGTCATCGGCGGAGGCCAGGGTATCGCCGGTGCCGGTGTCCTTGAGGCCCACGAAGGCGGCGATGTCGCCGGCGTGCACTTCCTTGATCTCGGCGCGCTTGTCCGCATGCATCTGGAACATGCGGCCGATGCGTTCCTTGTTGTCCTTCGTAGTGTTCATCACCGTGTCGCCGCTCTTCAGCGTGCCGGCATAGACGCGGACGAAAGTCAGCGTGCCGTACTTGTCGTTGATGATCTTGAACGCCAGCCCGGCGAACGGCGCGTCCGGGTTGGCCTTGATGCGGCGGCGGTCGCTGTGCTCGCCATCCTCCTCGCCTTCCTCGGCCGCAACCGAGATGCCGGGCACGTCCACCGGGGAGGGCAGGAAGTCGAGCACGGCGTCCAGCAGCGGCTGCACGCCCTTGTTCTTGAACGCGGTGCCGCAAAGCACGGGGCGGAAGGCGCCGGAGATCGTGCCGGTCTTGAGCGCGCGCTTCAGCGTCGACACGGCGACGTCACCGTTCTCGAAGTATTCCTCCATGCCCGCGTCATCGACGGAGAGCGCCGTGTCCAGCAGGGTCTGGCGGTGTTCCTTCGCCTTCTCCAGCATGTCGGCCGGGATTTCCTCATCGTGGAATTTGGCGCCCAGCTCGCCGCCTTCCCAGACGATGGCCTTCATCTCCACCAGGTCCACCACGCCGATGAACTGGTCCTCGACGCCGATCGGCAGCTGGAGCGGCAGGGCAATGATGTCCAGCTTCTCCTTCAGCGTGTCGAACGCGCGGTAGAAGTCCGCACCCGTGCGGTCCAGCTTGTTGATGAAGATGATGCGCGGGACGTTGTAGCGGTCCGCCAGGCGCCAGTTAGTCTCGGATTGCGGCTGCACGCCGGCCACGCCCTCGATGATGAACACGGCGCCGTCCAGCACGCGGAGCGAGCGGTTCACCTCGATGTTGAAATCGATGTGGCCCGGCGTATCGATGATGTTGATGCGGTGGTCCTTCCACTCGCATGTGACGGCGGCGGAGGTGATGGTGATGCCGCGTTCCCGCTCCTGCTCCATGTAGTCGGTGGTGGTGTTGCCGTCATGCACCTCGCCGATGCGGTGCGACACGCCCGTATAGTACAGGATACGCTCGGTCGTCGTGGTCTTGCCCGCGTCGATATGCGCGGTGATGCCGATGTTGCGGATCTTGTCGAGCGTGTTGGCAGCCACGGGGATATCCTCCATGCGGTGACGGGCGGCATCGGCCCCTTGCCGGTGCTGCCTGCCACGCACCGGCTAGGCCGGTGATAAATGTCGGCTGCCAATGCGCTAGATGCGGCGATTTTGCAAGCCTTGCAGGGCTCTGCCCTGCATCCGCAAGGCCATCCCGGCGGCACAGAAGCCTGACGCACAAACCCGGTTCGCCCCGACATAAAGGTCCGGCGTCGCCATGAGTGATATGGGTCACGCTAGCTGACATGCCCCTCAACGTTGCTTTCCTTTACACTCCCGTCACGTGAACACCCCTAGTGTTCTGTTCATGGACACTCACGCCGCACAAGCCATGATCCGCTTCGGCCTGGGCCGCCGGGGCGCAGAGCCGTTGCCGTCCGACCCGGCTGGATGGCTGCGCAACCAGCTGGCCGCTCCGGACCCGGGGCCGCCGGGGCCCTCGCTGGCGGACGGGTTCGCCGCGCTGCGGCAGGACCGGGTGGATAAGCCGCCGCCCGGCACGCCTCGGCGCGTGGGAACCCTGTTCAAGGGCGAGGTCGACGCGCTGGTGAACTACGCCATCGCCACGCCCACGCCGTTCCGGGAGCGGCTGGTGTGGTTCTGGGCCAACCACTTCACCGTCAGCCTGCGCGGCGGGCGGACGGCAGCGGTGGGGGGCGACTATGTGCGCACTGCGATCCGCCCCAACGTCACCGGGCGGTTCGCGGACATGCTGCTGGCGGTGATGCGCCATCCGGCGATGCTCACCTACCTGGACAATGCCGGGTCGTTCGGGCCGGCGAGCCCGGCGGGCCTGCAACGCGGCAAGGGGCTGAACGAGAACCTGGCGCGCGAAAGCCTGGAGTTGCACACCGTCAGCCCCGCCGCCGGCTACACCCAGGCGGACGTCACCAGCTATGCCAAGATCCTGACGGGATGGTCGGTGGCCAATGGCCAACAGGAGCCGGCCGGCTTCCGGTTCCGCCCGCCGATGCACGAGCCCGGCGAGCAGATGCTGCTGGGCCGCAGCTTTCCACCGGGCGAGGAAGGCGGGGTGGCGGCGCTGCTGTTCCTGGCCCGTCATCCCGCGACGCACCGCCACCTGGCCATCAGGCTGGTTCAGCATTTTGTGGCCGATGACCCGGCGCCGGCCGATGTGCACCGGGTCGAGGGTGTGCTGCGCGACACCGACGGCAACCTCGGCCAAGCGGCCGCGGCACTGGTAAGCCTGTCGGGCGCGTGGCAGCCGCTCGGCAAGCTGCGCAGCCCGCAGGATTACGTGCTCGCCACTCTGCGCGCCGCCGACCTGCCGCCGGACAACCGGCCGGATGGGGCGGCCATCATGCGCGGCCTGGGCCAGCCGCTGTTCGGGGCACCCTTCCCGATCGGCTGGCCGGACCGCGCCAGCGACTGGGCCGGGCCGGAGGCGATGATGCGCCGGGTCGATTGGAGCTATGGCTTTAGCGGCCGGGCCGCGTCGCTTGACCCGGCGGCGGTGGCGGAGGCCAGCCTGGGCCCGTTGCTGACACCGGCCACCGCCGACGCGATCGCGCATGCCGGATCCCGCCGGGATGGGTTGACCTTGCTGTTCACTTCTCCCGAGTTTCAGAGGCGCTGATGCACCGTTCCTTCATCACCCGCCGCTCCGCCCTGCTGGGCTTGGGTGCGGCGTTCAGCCTGGGCCGTGCCTCGATGGCGCTGGCCGCGGCGCCGACCGACTCCCGTTTTATCGTGGTGCTGATGCGGGGCGCGCTGGATGGCATGGCAGCGGTGGTCCCGTATGGCGACCCGGCGCTGGCGTCGCTGCGCCCGGCGCTGATCCCGCCCGCGGTGGGCACGGAGGGTGGGATGGTGGACCTGGGCGGCTTCTGGGGCCTGCATCCCGCGATGCCGGCGGCGGCAGCGCTGTACCGGGCGGGCGAGCTGCTGCCGGTGCATGCGGTGGCCGGGCATTACCGCAGCCGCAGCCATTTCGAGGCGCAGGACTGCATGGAGAGCGGCGCCGACCACCGCATGGACAGCGGCTGGCTAAACCGCGCCGTGCTGCAGATGGCCAAGCCTGCGGGCCCCGAGGCGGCGCTTGCGGTGGGGATGACGACGCCGCTGCTAATGCGTGGCCCGGCGACGGTGGCGGCCTGGGCGCCGCAGAGCTTCGCCGCCCCGGATGCCGACCTATACAGCCGCATCGCCGCGCTGAACGTGCACGACGCTGTGACCGGGCCGGCGATCACCGAGGGCCTGCGGGACCGGGGCTATGCCACCGCCGCACTGGCAGGAGCAGGGGCGGACAAGCCTGCCAATGCCTACGCCTTCCCGGCGCTGGCGGGCATGGCGGCGCGCCTGCTTGCCGCCCCCAACGGGCCGCGGGTGGCGGCGCTGGAACTCGGCGGGTGGGACACGCATGCCGACCAGATGCGCCGGCTACATGGGCCGCTCGGCCAACTGGACCAGGGCCTGGCAGCTCTGAAGGCGGGGCTGGGCGATGTGTGGGCGCGCACCGCCGTGCTGGTGATCACCGAGTTCGGCCGCACCGCGCATGTCAACGGCACGGGCGGGACCGACCATGGCACGGGCACGGTGGCCTTCGTCGCGGGCGGCCGGGTGGCCGGCGGGCGGGTGCTGGCGAACTGGCCGGGGCTGGGCGGCGGCAATTTGCTGGAGGGGCGGGATCTGCAGCCGACGGCGGATCTACGGTCGGTGGCGAAGGGGTTGCTGATCGCGCAGTTGGGTTTGCCGGTTGGGGCGATGACGGCGGTGTTCCCGGACAGTGCGGCGGCCGTGCCGACTGAGGGGTTGTTGCGAGGTTAGGGGCTGTGATGTTGGGGGCTTAGGGCGTGGCTAATCGGCGCAGGCCGGCTTGCGGCGATCTGGTTGCCACCCTCGCTCGATGTCATCACCCCTGCGCCGTAGCGTGGTCGTGCGCCGGGGTACCGTCTTAAGTCATCGGTCTATCGGTGAATAACTCGCGGTGGATTACTGGCGAGTTAACAAATCCGCACGAGACGGCCCTGCCGGGCCGCTCGTATAGTGTCGCATCCAGCCGGATCGAGCGTGCGACGACCGCGCCGGGCGACCGACGAGCCCAGGAGCATCCCCCTTCCCATGACGATGATGAATGCCACGCCCCCCCAAGGTGGCGACCCACGGGGCGAGTCGTCGGAAGCTTATGCGGTGTCGGCGGCATCCTCCCTGCAGGAGCGGCGCTACCGCACGCTGAAGAATGGCGACACATTCGGCGTGTTCGATCATGGCGGCGACATCATGGCCGAGCGGGGCGGCATCGACGGGCTGTATTTCCAGGATACCCGGCACCTGTCGCAGCTGGACCTCACGCTCGGTGGCGCGCGTCCGCTACTGCTGAGCTCGACGCTGGGGGCGGACAACGTCCTGCTGACCTCGGATTTGTCGAACGCGTCGGCCTCCGACCTGTCCGAGACGGTGCAGGACCAGGGCTTGATCCATGTCCAGCGCTCGTTGTTTCTGGGGGACGGGGCGTGCCACTGCCGCTTCGCCGTGCGCAACTTCGCCTTCGCGCGCTACCGGGTGCGGCTGGACCTGCGCTTCGCGGCGGATTTCGCCGATTTGTTCGAAGTGCGCGGGATGAGCCGGCCGAAGCGGGGCGAGTTGTCCCCGGCGGCACAGTCCGAGGACGGCATCACGCTGTCCTATCGGGGGCTGGACGGGTTGGAGCGGGCCACGCGGCTGAGCTTCACGCCGCACCCGACCGTGCTGGTGCCGGGCCGCGCGTCCTTCCACCTCGACCTGGAGCCGCGTGGCCAGGCGACGATCTTCCTGACCATCTCCTGCCGGCCGGAGCAGGCGCCGCGGGACCCGCGCGCGGCGTTCCTGGCGGCCTATGTGCTGGCGCGGCGCACCTTGCGGGCCAGCACTGCCCGCACCGCCTCGATCGACTCCGGCCATGACGGGTTCCAGCAGGCGGTGCACCGTTCCGCCGGCGACCTGCGCATGTTGGTGACGGAGAAGCCGACCGGGCCGTTCCCCTATGCCGGCATCCCGTGGTTCAGCACGCCGTTCGGGCGCGACGGGCTGATCACGGCGCTGCTGACCCTGACGCTGGATCCGGAGCTCGCGCGGGGCGTGCTGTGCTACCTGGCCCAGGAACAGGCGACGGCGTTCGACCCGGCGTCCGAGGCGGAGCCGGGGAAGATCCTGCATGAGATGCGCGGCGGCGAGATGGCGGCGCTGGGCGAGGTTCCGTTCCGCCGCTACTACGGCAGCGTCGATTCCACGCCGCTGTTCGTCATGCTGGCTGGCGCCTACCTGGAGCGGACCGGGGATCTCACCACGATCCGTGCGCTCTGGCCCAACATCGAGGCGGCGCTCGGCTGGATCGTGCGTCGGGCCGGGGCGGACGGCTTCGTGACGTATGAGCGGAGCACGGAGGAGGGGCTGGCCAACCAGGGTTGGAAGGACAGCCACGATTCGATATCGCACAGCGACGGCACGCTCGCCCGCGGCGCGATCGCGCTGTGCGAGGTGCAGGGCTATGCTTACGCCGCCTACCGCGCGGGTGCCGCGATCGCCCGGCAACTAGGGGGCGGCGGCGCTGACGGCCTGGATGCGATGGCCGAGCAGCTGCGGGTGGCGTTCGAGGACGCATTCTGGTGCGAGCGGCTCGGCACCTATGCCTTGGCGCTGGATGGCGAGGGACGGCAGTGCCAGGTGCGATCCTCCAACGCCGGGCAGCTATTGATGACGGGGATCGCCTCGCTGGAGCGCGCCCGCCGCGTGGCGTCGGGGATGATGGGTCCGGCCTTCTTCACCGGCTGGGGCATCCGCACGCTGGCCGCCAACGAGGCGCGGTTCAACCCGATGTCCTACCATAATGGCTCGGTCTGGCCGCACGACAATGCGCTGATCGCGCTCGGCCTGGCCCGGATGGGGCTACGGGCGGAGGCGGTGCGGCTGCTGGAGGCCCTCTGCGCCGCGTCCAACGCGATGGATTTACACCGGCTGCCGGAACTGTTCTGCGGCTTCCACCGCCGCCCGGGGCAGGGCCCCACCTCCTACCCCGTCGCCTGCACGCCCCAAGCCTGGGCGACCGCATGCCTTCCGGGAATGGTGCAGGCCTGCCTCGGCATCTCGTTCGACCCGGCGGCGCATGCGCTGCACTTCGACAACCCGGGGATGCCGGCGTTTCTCACGTCGTTGTCGATGCAAAACCTCACGCTCGGTGGCTCCCGGGTCAGCGTGCAGGTGCGGCGGCTGCATGACGAGCTGTCGGTGAGCGTAACCGGACGGTCGGGCGAGCGGGATATCCGGGTGGTGACGACGACGTAGTGGCGTGGTCCAGGAAGCCCCATTGTACCCGACCACTACGGAATGGTTATCGACACCCCGCAATTGGTGCGGCCCGAAAGCAGGCAGTCCTCGACGGTCGCCTTGTAGCGGAGCTGTTGGAACAACGCGAAGCTCGCGACCACCAGCAGCAACGTGAGAGCAAGGGCAGCGAGGCTCGCGGTTTGGCGGTTTGCGCCGGTTTCCTCATCCTCGTTATCCACCCAGCGATCAATTTGTGGCATTTTCTTCTCGGTCGGCGTCGTGTCCAGCTCGGGTGGCGCCGAACTCCCTTTGCGTTGCAGGACAACTGAAATATCTTCCTCCCAAGCCTCGAAGGCAAGCAGATGCTTGACCGGGTCGCTGGCCTTCGATCACGATTGCGGCGACGAGGCTGGCGTGCCCGACCCTGACCCGCTCGCCGGCACCGCCCTGGCGCACCTTTCGGCCGCTGAGCCCGCGCTGGCGGCGTTGATCAGCCGGATCGGGCCCTGCCGCCTGGCTGCAACGCCGCGTGAACCGTATGAGGCGCTGGTTCGTGCGATCGGCCATCAGCAGCTGCACGGCCGCGCTGCCGAGGCGATTATCGGCCGGTTCGTGGCACTCTATTCCGGCATGCCGTTCCCGACGCCGGGGGCCGTGCTCGCCACCGGGGATGCTGACCTGCGCGGCTGCGGGTTGTCGGGCAGCAAGGTCGCCGCGATCCGCGACATCGCCGCCCGCGCGCTGGACGGTACGGTTCCGACGGCGGCCGAGGCGGCCACGCTGGGCGACGCGGCGCTGATCGCCCGGCTGACCGGTATTCGCGGCGTGGGGCGCTGGACGGTCGAGATGCTGCTGATCTTCACCCTGGGCCGGCCGGATGTGCTGCCGGTGGACGATTTCGGCATCCGCGATGGCTGGCGGCGGATCAAGCAACTTCCCGACCCACCGCGGCCGCGAGACCTGGCCGCCATCGGCGCAGCGTGGTCGCCGTTCCGCTCCGCCGCTGCCTGGTATCTCTGGCGGGCGTCGGACGAGGGAAAGACGGTCAAGCCCAACGTCACCTTGCCCAGCATCGCGTGATGCGCGACAAGGGCTGCGACCGACCGGGAGCAACCGTTGCGAGTTTTCTCAAATACCTGCCTTTGGGCCGGTTTGTGCCTCGCCATCCCAGCCCTTGTCACGCCGGCCCTCATCACGCCGGCGCTCGCGGATCCGGCGCTGGTGAGCCTCGGGGTCGGTGGGACCGATGTGCTGAACCAAGAGGCCAGGGCGGCCGGGGATTTCCGCATGGAATACCGGTCCGGCCTGTCGCTGCTGCCGTTCTTCGAGAACTACTTCAAGATCAAGCCTTGGGCCGGGCTCGAAGTGACGACGCGCACATCGATCTGGGGCGGTGGCGGCATCCTGGTCGAGATCCCGATCGGCGATCATTGGGTGCTGACGCCCAACTTCGGTGCGGGTGCCTACGAGAAGGGCCGCGGCAAGAATCTCGGGTCGGTGGGCGAGTTCCGCTCGACCTTCGAGGGTGGCTACGTGTTCGACAATGGCACCCGCCTGGTCGCCTCGTTCGGGCACACGTCCAATGCCGGGCTGACCAAGCATAATCCGGGGACCGAGCAGGCGATGATCTCGTTCCAGATCCCGATCTCCAGCATCGTCAGCGGGCGATAGCCCGTGCGTGCGGCGGTCGTGCGGGCGGGTAAAGCCATCCCCGTGGAGCGCTAGGCGATGCTGCAGGCCCCGCCGGCCCAGCCGGGCATGAGGCTGGACGAGGTTGATACGCCGGCGCTCGTGATCGACCTGCCGGCGTTCGAGGCCAATCTCGACCGGATGGCGGCGGCGCTGAAGGGCACGGGCGTGCGGCTGCGGGCGCATGCCAAGACGCACAAATCTCCGGTGATCGCGCATTTGCAGATGGCACGCGGCGCCGTCGGCCAATGCGTGCAGAAGGTGGGCGAGGCGGAGGCACTGGCCTGGGGCGGCGTGCCGGACATCATCGTCACCAACCAGGTGGTGGGTGCAGCGAAGCTGGCGCGGCTGGCGGCGCTGGCCCGGATCACGCGCATTGCGGTGTGCACCGACGACGCGCAGCAGGTGGACGCCCTGGCGCGGGCGGCAGAGGCGGCGGGCATCCGGCTGGCGGTCCTGGTGGAGATTGATGTCGGCGCCGGGCGGTGCGGGGTTGAGGCAGGGCCGGAGGCGGTGGTCTTAGCGCAGCGGATCGCGGCGTCGCCACACCTCGAGTTTCGAGGGCTGCAGGCCTACCAGGGATCGGCCCAGCACATGCGGTCGCCTGGCGAGCGGGAGGCGGCGGTCGGCGAAGCCGCGGCACGGGCCCGCCGGACGGTGGAGCAGTTGCGGCAGCAGGGGCTGCCGTGCCCCGTGGTCGGTGGCGCCGGCACTGGCACTTTCGCGCTGGAGGCCGCGAGCGGCGTGTTCACCGAAATCCAGTGCGGCTCCTACTGCTTCATGGACGCCGACTATGCCCGCAACACTGACGCACCCGGCTTTGCGCAGGCGTTGTTCGTGCTGGCGACGGTGATGAGCACCGCTCAGGCAGGGGTCGCGGTGGTGGACGCCGGGCACAAGGCCGTGACGGTGGATAGCGGCCTGCCGCTGGTATGGCAGCGGCCTGGGCTGCACTATGTCGGCGCCTCGGACGAGCACGGAAAACTGCTCTGCGAGCCCGGCGTCGCGCCCGCGCTGGGTGAGAAGCTGATGCTGGTGCCTGGGCATTGCGATCCGACCGTCGACCGTTATGACTGGTACGTCGGCATCAGGCATGGCCGGGTCGAGGCAGTGTGGCCGGTTGCCGCGCGCGGTGCGATGGCTTGAGCAGGTGCGCTGGCCGGGCTGATCCGGTAGGCTGGGCCATCCCGCGCCAGCGTGTCGTCGAGGCCGGCGGCGCTCTCCGCCGCACCGAGATAGAGCAGGCCATCGGGCGCGAGCTGCTTGCGGATGCTTGCGAGCACCTGGATCCGGACCCTGCGATTGAAGTAGAACAGGACGTTGCGACAGAACACGATATCAAACCGGCCAAGCGGCGCCGGGTCGTCCAGCAAATTCCATTGCCGGAACCGGCAGAGCGCGCGCAGCCCGGCATCGACCTGCCATTCATGCCCTTCCTGGGTGAAGTGCTTCAGCAGTCGCTGGACCGACAGGCCACGCTGCACCTCGTATTGCGTGTAGAGGCCCGCCCGTGCCCGGTTCAGCGGCTCGCGGGCCAGGTCGGTCCCGACGATCTCGGCCCGGCTGCGGTCGGCAAGCCCGAGTTCGGCCAGAGTCATCGCCAGCGAGTAGGTCTCCTGCCCGGTGGCGGCCGCCGCGGACCAGATGCGCAGCTTGGTGCCTGCCGGACGGTTGCGGAGCAGGTCTGGGACACCGGCGGTGCGCAAATGGTCGAAAGGCTTGGCGTCGCGGAAGAACAATGTCTCGTGCGTGGCGACGGCCTCGGTGATTTCGCGCTCCAACTCCTCCCCACCGTGTTTACCCAGGCGGTCGACCAACCCGTCCAGGCTGCTCAGCCCTTCCCGCCGCAGAATCGGCGCCAGGCGCGCCTCAAGCAGGTACTGCTTGTCAGAACCGACCATGATGCCGGATCTTGCTTCGACGAGCGCGGCCAAATGGGTCAGCGCGGCCAATTGAGGCTCAGATCAGGCCGAGCTGCGCGAATTTTCCAGTCAGGATCGCGTCGTCGAACGGCTTCATGATATAATCTTGTGCCCCGCTCTCGATCGCTGCCTCCATTTGGGCGACCTCGTTCTGGGTGGTGCAGAACACGACGGCAGGGCCCGCGATGCCGAACTCCGCCCGCAATGCCCGCAGGAACGTGAGGCCGTTCATGATGGGCATGTTCCAGTCCAGCAGCACGCAACGGGGCAGCGCCTCGCGGCAGGACAGCAGTGCGTCCTGCCCATTCTCCGCCTCCGCAACGTCGAAACCGCGGGCCTCGAGGATGCGGCGCGCGACCTTGCGGACCACGCGGCTGTCATCCACCACCAGGCAGGCCGGCCGTGGCTCGGTCATGCCGGGTCGGCGGACAGGGCCAGCAGCTGCGGCAGGTTCAGGACTATCATCAGGCAGGTCTCCAGCCGGTAGAGCCCGGCGCTGTAACGGGCCCAGTTGGGCGGCAGGGTGGGTGGTACCGGCTCGTACCGGCTCGGGTCTGGGGTGATCACGTCGCAGATCCGGTCGGCGAGCAGGGCGTACATCTCGCCACCCTCCTCGGTGACGACGGCATAGCGTGCCTCGCTTTCCAGCGCGGGGGGCAAGTGCAAGCGGCGGCGCAGGTCGATCGCGGTGACGATGTGGCCGCGCAGGTTCAGGTTACCCGCGATCTCGGGCGCTGACAGGGCGACCGGTGCGATCGCCTGATGGCGTAACACGTCCCGCACCGAACCGACCGGCAGGCCGCAGAGCTGGCCGGCCAGGCTGAGGGTGACGAATACGCCCTCTGCGCCGGGCACGGGGCTAAGCATCGCCGCGCTGGCGGAGATCATGCCGCTAGCCTTTCAGGCTGGGCGAGGCATCGCTCCAAGGCGGCAAGCAGGCCGTCCCGGTCGAACTTGCCAACGTATTCGTCGAACCCGGCATCGCTACCGCGGGCCAAGTCGGCCGTGTTGCAGCGCCCGCTGAGCGCAAGGAGTGGCGTGGCGGACCAGCGCCCGCCCTGACGCAGACATCGGGCGAACTGCAGCCCATCCATACCCGGCATCTCGACGTCCGAGATGATGGCGTCGAACACCGCCGCATCCACCGAGTCCCGCATGGCGAGCGCTTTGGCCGCACTATCCACCGCCGTCACCTGGTAGCCGGAAGCGGCTAGGGCGGGGACGAGCAGCTGGCGAAAGAACGCACTGTCTTCCACCACGAGCAGGCGCCGGCCAGGCAAGGTGTCCGGATCGCGGTCATTCCTAAACCAATCCTCCCGCCCAAGCTTCAGCCAATAGCCCGCATCGAGCACGTCCGTGACCTGGCCGCCGATCAGGGCCGTCCCAAGCAGGCCCGGGCGGTTAGAGGTGAGTTCGATGGCGAGGTGGTCCTCCACTACGTCCACGATCTCGGCGACGATCAGGCCCACCGACCGGCCGCGGTCGGAGAACACCAGGACCGGCACCTTGCCCTCGTCGAATGTCTGCCCCGCGGGGTCCACCAGGGGCATGATTCGGTCCCGGTAGCGGGTGATGGCGCGGTCTGGCGTGTATTGGATGGCGTCCCGGGCGAGGCTTTCGATGCGGGCGACCAGCGCCAGGGGCACGGCGACCGCCCCCTCCCCCCGGACCAAACGCACCAGCAGCATCGCCGACCGGTCGCCCGACCGCTCCGCCTTGGTTCGCGCCGGGTCGGCCAGCTGATGCTTCGCCACCGAGGAGGTTTGGCCGATCGCATGGGAGATGCCGCTCGGGTCGAGGATCATGATAACGGACCCATCGCCTAGGATGGTGTTGCCGCTGAACACCTGGATGTCGCGCAGCAGGCGGGACAAGGGCTTGACCACAATCTCCTCGGTGTCGAACACCTGGTCGACCATCAAGCCTGCCAGCAGGTTGCCAAGTTGTGCCACCACCACGGTCATCGGTTCGTCGGCCTTGGCAGCGGCCGTCAACCCTAGCAGCTTGGCCAGGGAAACCAGCGGCAGCAGCTTGTCCCGCAGGCGCAGGACCGGCGTGCCGTCCACGTGCTCGAACGCCAAGTGGCTGGTGCCCGGCGTGCCATCCGGTTCCACCCGGACGAGCTCGGCCACGCAGGTCTGCGGCAAGGCGAACCGCTGTCCGCCGGCATCCACGACCAGGGCCGAGATGATGGCCAGGGTCAGTGGGATGCGCACGGTGAACACGGTCCCGGTACCCTGGACGCTTTGCACGTCCACCGTGCCACCCAGCCGCTCGATGTTGGTCTGAACGACGTCCATGCCCACGCCGCGGCCCGAGACGGCGGTGATGGCAGCGGCAGTGGTGAAGCCGGGCAGGAAGATCAGCCGATGGATCTGCCGCTCGCTCCAGCCAGCCAGTTCGGCCGGCGAGATGAGTTGCCGTGTGGCCGCCCGCTCCCGGATGCGCTCGGTGGACAGCCCCGCACCGTCGTCCCGCACCTCGATGACGATGGTCCCACCCTCATGGAAGCTGTTCAGGGTGATGGTGCCGGTAGCGGCCTTGCCGGCAGCGACGCGAGCAGCCGGTGTCTCGAGACCATGGTCGGCGCAGTTGCGCACCATGTGGGTGAGCGGGCCGCGGATCAGCTCCAGCACGTGGCGATCCAGCTCGGTCTCCTCGCCGCGCATGTCCAGCGTGATCTGCTTGCCGAGTTCGCCCGCCAGATCCCGCACGAGCCGGGGAAAGGTGCTCCAGGCATGGCGGATAGGCTGCATGCGCGTTTTCATCACCCCCTCCTGCAGGTCTGAGGTCAGGTGGGAGAGGCGCTGCAGCGGCGCATTGAAGCGGCTATCCCCGCCAGTGCGCGCCACCTGGAGCAGCTGGTTGCGAGTCAGCACCAATTCACTGACCAGGGTCATGAGGCCCTCGATCGCGGCAACGTTGACCCGGATCGTCTGCGCGGCCTGGGTTGCCGCTGCATCGTCGCCGGTGGTGTCATCGGCCACGGGCGGCGGCGGGTCGGGTTCCGCTGCCGTGTCCATGGCGTCCGGGCTGGTCAGGGCAGCGCGGAGCGTGGCCAGGAGGGGGGTATCGTCGCCGTGCGCCTCGGCGCCGTCCACGGCTATGGCGGTGACGATCGTCTTCATCCGGTCCACGGCGGCGAACACCGTGGTGATCAGCTCAGGCGTGGCCTGGCGCACGCCGTCCCGCAGCGCGCAAAGCAGGTCCTCCGCGGCATGGGCGACCGTCTCGAGGCGCGGTAGGCTCAGAAACCCGCAGGTTCCCTTGATGGTGTGCACGGCACGAAACACGACGGCCAGCGTGGCACCATCGCCGGGCGCACGCTCGAGTTTGAGCAGCGAGGCATCAAGCGCGGCGAGGCCCTCCGCCGTCTCAGCCAGAAATTCCGTCAGCAGTTCGTCCATCGGCACGCTCCGGTGATGGCCGAAGCATGCACTGGAGAGTCGAACAACTCGTTAAGGCCGGCGACTATGGCGGGGCGAGCAGAAGGCGGGGAGCATTGCGCGGGCCGTCGGCGGCGAGGAGGAAAGACAAGCGGAGCCCGGCCGCGCGGACCAGCCGGGCGGTCAGCGGCATTTGGATCGTGCGCGGCTCGCTGGGAAACGCTGCCAGCGGGTCCAGCAGGATCGCCGCCAGGCCGGAATCCCAGCGCACCGACGGGCCATTGACCGCGACGATAATGCCCATGCCGGAGTCCCCTGCCAGCGCCACTTGGCCGCCTCCCGGCAGTGCTTCGGCGCCAAGCAACAGGAGGTTGAGCAGGATGCGGGCGACCCCCCCGTCGAACGTGACATCGGCCAAGCCGGAGAGATCGGCCTTAACGCGGGGCGGCAACCCGGCCGCCAGTTCAACGAGCCGAGTCCGGTCCATCGGTCCGCAGTCACCGGCCCAGGCCGCACGGAGCAGCTGCAAGCGGGCCACCAGAGCGCTGGCTGCCTCGCTGGCGATAGCAAGCGCCTCGGCCGCGTCCTGCGGACTGTCGATGGCCAACTCCAACGTCCCGGACAATGTGCCGAGCGGGCTGCTCACGTCATGGCAAAGCCTGGCACACAGGGCCGAGGCAAGCTCCAGACAAACACCATCGTATGCAGATGCCGCATCCATGGACAAACCTAGCACGGCCCGGCATGGCGTCCAGACTGTCGCGGCGGCGAAACCAAGACCGTGCCCGGCTCTTGTTACATCCATGTCCGCCTTCCACGCTCATATCGAGCCCGGCCAACGCGTGCGCCATCCGCAGCAGCTGGATTGGGGCGTCGGCCAGGTGCAATCGGCTATCGGGGACCGCATTACCGTCAATTTTCCCCATGCCGGAAAAGTCGTGATCAACGCCCGCGAAGTCGGCCTCGAGGTCGTGGACTCAGCTCCGCGCGAGCTATGGGGCCACAGGGCTTGAACGTCGGGCCAACCCCGCCGACACTAGAGTGATGCCGGAAAACCCTACCCCGCCCGTGATCGACCCGTTCGGCCGGTCGATCAGCTATCTACGCGTGTCGGTGACGGACCGCTGCGACCTTCGCTGCGTCTATTGCATGGCCGAGGACATGACGTTCCTGCCGCGCGCCGACGTGTTGACGCTGGAGGAGATGGTCCGGCTTTGCGGCGCGTTCATTCGCCTGGGGGTCCGCAAACTGCGCATCACGGGCGGCGAACCGCTGGTCCGGCGGGATGTGATGACGCTGTTCCGCTCGCTCGGTGCCAGGCTGGGCAACGGGCTGGAGGAGCTGACGCTCACCACCAACGGCACGCAATTGACCCAACTGGCGCCCGACCTTTATCAGGCCGGGGTGCGCCGGGTGAATGTCAGCCTGGACACGCTCGACGCCGAGACATTCACGCGGATTACCCGCCGGGGCCGGATCGAAAAGACCCTCGCCGGAATTCGGGCAGCCCAGGCGGCCGGACTGGCGGTGAAGATCAACGCCGTTGCGCTCAAGGGAGTGAACGAGGACGAGATCGACGACATGCTCACGTGGTGCGGGCGCGAGGGCCTGGACCTGACGCTGATCGAGACGATGCCGATGGGTGACGTGGCGGACCGGGCGGATCAATATCTACCCTTGTCCGTCGTGCGGGCACGGCTGCGGCGGCGCTGGACACTGGCGGAAACCAGCTATCGCACGGGCGGCCCGGCGCGATATTTCGACGTGGCCGAGACCGGGAAGCGAATCGGGTTCATCACGCCCATGACGCATAACTTCTGCGAGAGCTGCAACCGCGTACGGCTCACCTGCACCGGTACGCTGTTCATGTGCCTGGGCCAGGACGATGCCTCCGACCTGCGTGCGGTGTTGCGCGGCGGCGCGGGCGAGGCGGAGCCTGAGGCGGCCATCCGGGAGGCAATCAGCCGCAAGCCGAAAGGGCATGATTTCATCATCGACCGGCGGCGGCCGGACATGGCGGTCGGACGGACGATGAGCCTGACGGGCGGCTAGCCCCTTCG
The DNA here is from genome assembly GCA_964235545.1 of uncultured Acetobacteraceae bacterium. Lineage (GTDB taxonomy): Bacteria > Pseudomonadota > Alphaproteobacteria > Acetobacterales > Acetobacteraceae > LMUY01. The sequence goes on along the minus strand of CAXSEG010000005.1, from coordinate 10,840 downwards.
ACGCAAAGGACCGGCCGTTCTGCAATCCGAACCGAACGGGTCAGCCGCCGTGGCCGTTTAACAGGGCCGTGCCGCTGGGCGAAGTGGTGATCGGGCTATCGGGCGAACCAGCTAAGGCCTGTCAGGCGGGCCGGCCCGAGCGGAATTGGACGATACCGCCCCGGTCCACACCGAAACATTTGCTTCTTCCTGCTTGCCTGACACACCGCAAATACAGCTATCATTCATGCTCGAGCGTATAAGTGGCTCAGTCTTGCCGCAGTGCATGCGCCAGGCTGGTTTGGCCACTCCCCCGCGCGGCTGGCTTCGGCTGCGAAGGGCTGGGCGCCCACCCCGTCATCATCGCCAGGCGCAGGGTGGCCTGCGTCCGGCCGTTCTGCACCGGTAGCCGGGCCAGCGCGGTGGCAAACAGGTCACGCGGAGGCACGCGGCGGTCCCGCAACGCCACGGCATTGGTCTCGCCGGCTGCCTGGAGGTCCCGCAGCAGCCCGAGCGGGTCGGCGTAGGACAGGATGATATCGTCGCCATCCGCCACCGGCAGCGCAAAGCCGGCGCGTTGCAGCAACGCCGCGCAATCAGCTAACCCGGCGAATGGCGCCACGCGCGGGCTGGCGCCCCCGGTCAGCTCCGCCTCCGCCTCCGCCAGTGCCGTCCGCAGATCGCCCAGCGTGCCGAGCGCAGGCATGCTGGCGAGCAACAGCCCATCGTGACGCAGTGCGGTGCGGAGCTGGATCAACGCGCCGGGCAGATCGTTAACCATGTGCAGCGAGAGGTTGGCGACTACCAGGTCGAAGCTGCCGGCGGCGAAAGGCAGCCACTCCGGGTCGCCCACCACGGCGCCATCCAGCCGGGCCAGCGCAGGGGACAGCTCGCAGCTGACCGTCTCGATCCCGCGGGCGCGCAGGCGGGGCGCCACCACGCCGCGCCCTCCCAGGTCCAGCGCCCGAGTGAACCGGCGGGAGACATCGTCCAGCCGGTCCAGCAGACGGTCCGCCACCTCGGCCAGCACCGGAGCGACGTGGCCCACGCGCGCCGCCGCGCGGTCTCGGTGCAGGCGCACGGCCCGGCGGTCGAACACGGTCTCGGTCATGGAGCGGATGTGCGGTCGCAGGCGCATACTGCCAAGTAGACTGGGCCAAGTAGACTGGGCCAAGTAGACTGGGCCAAGTAGACGCGAGCAGCCGCCGCCGCGTAGCCTGCCGCGATGCATCCGCTCCCCCGCGCTCTCGCGATCGGCCGAAGCTGGCTGGCCCGCCTGTCGGTGGCCGGGCTGGACCTGGCACTCCCGCCACGCTGCCTGACCTGCGATGCCGCCGTCGAGGCACCGGGGCGGCTGTGCTCGGCCTGCTTCCGCGCCACCGGCTTCGTGACCGAGCCGTGCTGCGACCGCTGCGGCGCCCCGTTCCGCCATGCCGCCCAGGGCGGGCTGACCCGGCAATGCGGCCAGTGCACGCTGGAGCCGCCACCTTGGGCCCAAGGCCGCGCCGCCCTGCGCTACGACGACCAGGCGCGCCGCATCATCCTGCCGCTCAAGCATGCGGACCGCGTGGACCTGGCCCCTGCGCTGGCCCGGCACATGGCACGGGCCGGTGCAGCCCTGCTGCAATCGGCCGACATCCTGGTTCCGGTGCCGCTGCATGGCGGCCGATTGCTGGCGCGGCGCTACAACCAGTCCGCCCTGCTCGCCTACGCGGTCGGCCGGGTCGCCAAACGCCCCGTGGTGCCGGACGCGCTGCAACGGACCCGGGCGACTGAGCCCCTGGGCGAAAAGTCCCGCAAGGAACGGGCCGAGACGGTGAAGGGCGTCTTCGCCGTATCCCCGGGTCGCACGTCGCGTGTGGCGGGGCGCCGGGTCGTGCTGATCGACGACGTGCTGACCACGGGAGCCACCGCCGGCGCCTGCACCCGTGCCCTGCTAGCCGGCGGCGCGGCCCGGGTGGACCTGCTGGTGGGCGCGCGCGCGTCCCTGCCGGATGACGGCTTGTCTTGACGCCGGCGGATCGCCAGTTTCTGAGGCGCCTATTACCGAGGACGACCGAAACGTGCCGAGTGTCGAGATCTACACGCAACCGTGGTGCCCGTTCTGCTCGCGGGCGGTCAATCTGCTGACCAGGAAAGGCGCCGAGTTCGAGGAAATCAACGCGCCGCATGGCTCGGCCGAGCGCAGCCAGGCGACGAAGCGTTCCGGCGGCCGCACGACCGTGCCGCAGATTTTCATCGGCGAACAGCATGTGGGCGGGTGTGACGACCTGATGGCGCTGGATCGGGCGGGCAAGCTGGACGCTCTGCTGGCCGCCGGATGATCCATTACCAGCTGCGCTGCGGCAAAGGTCACGGCTTCGACGGCTGGTTCCGCGACAGCACGTCCTTTGAGCAGCAGGCGGCGGCCGGCCTCACCTCCTGCCCGGCCTGCGGATCGGCGGACGTCGAGCGGGGGCTGATGGCGCCGGCCCTCGGCAAGAAGGGCCGCAAGCCGCCCGTGCAGGTGGAGGCATCCGCTCCCGCTCCGCAAACCCCGCCGGCCCCCTCGGCTGAGGCGCCCCCCATTGCAGGGGGCGTGCTGCCGGACGGGATGCGCGCAATGCTGCAGCGTATGCGCGCCGAAGTGGAGAAGCGCTGCGACTACGTCGGCAACGAGTTCGCCGCTGAGGCCCGGCGCATCCACACCGGCGAGAGCGAGAAGCGGGGCATCTACGGCGAGGCAACCCCCGCCGAAGCGGAGCGCCTGGCCGATGACGGCATCGACATCGCGCAGATACCATGGGTGCCACGCGCAGACGGCTAACCCGATGCCCGCAGGGTGGGACGCGCTTTGGCGTCCCACCAACACACGCACGAAGGTAGATCACAAGACCGGGCGGCACGCCGACGCTTCAGTCCGCCTCCCCCACATCCCACCACAGCCCAGCAAACGCCGCGACCCCCTCTCGCGCCGGCGCCAGCAGCAGATGTTCATCCGGCCCATGCTGCTTGCAGCCGTTGTAGCTGTGCGGGATCCACACCAGCGGCACGCCCAGATGGTCGATGAACACGTCGCCGGGCAGGCCGCCGCCACTATTGGGAATCAGCTGGGGCGGACGGCCCAGCGTGCGCGCCAGGCTGGCGGCGGCCCGCCGGACCCACGGGTTGTCCGGGTCCGTCCGACTGGCCGGCATGCGTGTCCCGGCATTGTGGATCTGCACCTCCGGGAACCCAGCTTCGTCCAGATGCGCGCGAAGCGAAGGCTCGAACGCGGCGGTGTCGCAATCGACCGTGTAGCGCAGTTGGCAATGCGCGCGGGCGTTCGGCGCCACCGCGTTGACCGGGTTTTCCGGCCGGCCGGACACCATCGCCAGCACGATGAAGCTGGTCCAGCCATAGACCTTCTCCGCGGCGGTCAACCCGGGCTCGCCCCAGGCCGGGTCGATCGTAGCGGCTTCGCCCTCGGCACGCAGCTCCAGCCCGGCCAGCGCGTGCCGGACGGAGTTCGGCATCCCGTGCGGCGGCAGCCAGCCCGGCACCAGGATGCGGCCGTGCCGGTCCGCGATGGCGGCGAGCGCGTGGGCCAGCACGATCGCCGGGTCAGTGGTCATGCCGCCCCAGTTGCCGGAATGCACGCCGCCGGGCCGGATATCGACCACCAAGTCGAAATGGAACGTGCCGCGGGTACCCGTGGAGATGGTCGCGATGTCCGAAGCCACGCGCGGCCCATCCGACGCGATCAGCACGTCGGCGCTCAGGGCCTCCGCATGGCTCGCGATAAAGGCGCGCAGCCCCTGCGACCCGCGCTCCTCCGACGTCTCGAGCACCAGTTTGACGTTGAAGCCGAGCTTGCCGTCGCGCTCCGCCAGCACCGCCTCCAACGCGTGCAGGTTGATCGCGTGCTGGCCCTTGTTGTCGGCCGAACCGCGCCCGTACCAGCGCCCGTCCTCCTCCGTCAGCACCCAGGGGTCGAGCCCGGCGCGCCACTGGTCCGCCAGGCCGCGCACCGTGTCGCCATGGCCGTAGGTGAGCACCGTGGGCCCGGCGCCCTCGATCCGCTCCGCCGTCAGGATCGGGCCGAACCCGGCGGCGGGGTTGGGATGGATCTGCACGGTGAAACCCATGCGCTCCAGCCAGGGGCGCATCGCGCCATCCAGGTACATCGCCAGGTCCTGGTCGTGTCCAGCGTCCTGCGAGGTGGACCGGATAGCGACCAGGTCCGTCAGCCGCGCTTTGAAACCGCCATCGTCGAACCCGGCAAGCGCCCGGGCGATGGCCGCCTCCCGCGTGCCCATCGTCATGTCGTCAGGCGTGCCCATTAGCGCGCCATCCCGTGGTATTCGGCGTTCGGCATCATGTCCACGGCGTGCGCCACCCGGTTGGTGTAGTTGAAGAAGGCGGCAGTCTCGGCGATGTCGAAGATGTCTGCGTCGCTGAACCCCTCGTCGCGCAAGGCCTGCCGATCGTCGGCGGTTACCTCGTGCGGCGCTTCGGTCAGCAGCACGGCAAAGTCCAGCATGGCGCGCTGCCGGTCGGGCAGCGATGCCACCCGGTAGTTGAACGCCATCATCTCGCCCAGGTGCGGGTCCCCCGACAGCTTGCGCACCGCCGCCCCGTGCGCGACCAGGCAGTAATAGCAACGGTTGGACGCCGACACGGCGACGGCGATCATCTCCCGCTCCAGTTTGGACAGGCCGGACGGCGCCAGCATCAGCTCATCGTAGGAGCGGATGAAGGTGCGCAGCTTCTCCGGCCGCATCAGCCAGGCACGCAGCACGTTCGGCACGAAGCCGAGCTTGTCCCGGCACTTCGCGAAATACGGCTTGAGATCCTCGGGTAGGCTGTCCTCGGACGGCTCCTGCAGGTCCATCAGGTGATCGGGCTGCGGCATGGCTGGCTCCTATGCTCCGGCGATCTTGGTGCGGGAGATCACCCAGACGCCGCCGATCAGCACCAAGATGAGGACCGCGAGCACGCCCAACTCCATCATCGAGGCCTGGAACAACGTCTGGTTAGTCGTGTTCCACCGCTCCGGCTGCGTGATCTGCGAAGTTTCCAGCGTGATCACCAGGATCCGCCGGATGCAGGCAATCAGGCCCACGATCAGGAACGGCTCGCATAGCAGCGTGCCGGACCGGATGGACGCGTGCACGGTATGCAGGATCTCCACCAGCATCAGCACGAACAGCAGCCGGTCGATCACGTGGTAGACCGAGTCGGACCCCGTCCAGTCCTTCGTGCCGTCCCACAACAGGTTGGCGCAACCGGCCAGCGCGATGAGCAGCGCCAGCACGAGCATGATGCCGACGACGGCATACACCACCTGCTCCGCCTTATGCATCAGGTCCGCGGTGGAGCGCACCCGCGTGGCAAAGCCGGACGTGGTGTCCGCATGCTCCGCGCGCATAGCCGCCTCGGGCGCCGGCGCTGGTTCAGCCTGTCCGATATCGGCCATCATTGCACCCCCTGGGCAGCCTGCCCGTTCGGCGCCGAGGCGTCCAGACGCGACCAAGGTGCGGGCTACCAGACGGCCAGCAGCGAAATGGGAGTGGAGTCCTGGAAAGGTGCACGAGTTCGCCCGTGAGTGGCTATCCTTGGCTAAGACTTCATCCCCAAAGCACCTGCTCTACCCGGTCCGCCCCCGCCGCGATCATCGTCAGCCGATCGAAACCCAAAGCCACCCCGCTCCCCGTCGGCATGCCATGGTCCAGCGCCCGTAGGAAATCCTCGTCCGTCCCCCAGCCCGGCCCATACAGCGCCTCCCGCCGCGCCCGGTCGGCGGCGAAGCGGGCGCGCTGCTCCGCCGGGTCGGTCAGTTCCTCGAAGGCGTTGGCCAGCTCCATGCCGCAGGCGAACAGCTCGAATCGCAGCGCCGTGCGCGGGTCGGCCGGGTCGCGCCGGGCGAGGGCGGCCTGCGCCGCGGGCCAGTGCGTGAGGAAGCTGGGATAGGCGCGGCCCAGCCGGGGCTCCACCTGTTCCAGCAACAGGCGAAAGAACAGATCCTCCCACTCCTCACCCGCCCGTAGCCGCACGCCGGCCTGCGCGGCCAGCGCACCCGCATCCCCCGCCGTGCCTAGCACGTCCGCGAACGATAACGCCTCTGCCACCGTCACCCGCTCGAACCGCGCCAACGATGTTTCCACCCCGCGGCACCGCACCACCGGGGGCAGCACGGCGCGCAGCAGCGCCTCCGTCTCGTCCATCGCCTCGGCCAGCGACGCGCCAGGCCGATACCACTCCAGCATGGTGAACTCGGGCGCGTGGGTGTCGCTGCCCTCCTCGTTGCGCCATACCCGGGCCAGCTGCCAGATCGGCCCGGCGCCCGCCACCAGCAGCTTCTTCATCGCGAACTCCGGGCTTGTGTGCAGCCAAAGCGGCGTGCGCGCGCCGTCGGTGCCGATATGCTCGGTGCGGAAGGCGCGCAGGTGCACCTCCTCGCCGGGCACGGGCACGGCATACGGCGTCTCCACCTCGGTGTAGCCGCGCGCGTCGAAGAACGCGCGGACCGCGCGGGTCAGCACCGCCCGGCGGCGCAGGAACGGCAGGCGGGCGGCGAACTGCTCGGGGTGCCAGCGCGGTTGCGGCATGTGGGCTCCAGGACTACACGCCGCGCACCATGCCGGATGGTTCGCTCCCCCCCCAAACGACGCTGCGCGACATGGCCGGCCTGATCGCGTCCGGGTTCGCCACGCCGCAAGACGCCGCCGTGCTGGACCAGGTCGGCCAGCGCTACGCCGTCGCCGTCCCGCCCGCGCTCGCCGCCCTGATCAACCATCCGGACGATCCCATCGGCCGCCAATTCATCCCCCACCCGGACGAGCTGCACACCGCGCCCCACGAGCTGGCCGATCCGATCGGGGATGACGCGCTCTCCCCCGTGCCCGGCATCGTGCACCGCTACGCCGACCGCGCCCTGCTCAAGCCGCTGCTGGTCTGCCCGGTGTACTGCCGGTTCTGCTTCCGCCGCGAGCACGTCGGCCCCGATGGCGGCCTGCTGACCGAGGCGCAGCTCGCCACCGCGCTGGACTGGCTCCGCCACCACCCCGCGATCACCGAGGTGATCCTGACCGGCGGCGACCCCCTGCTGCTCTCGCCACGCCGCCTGCGCTCAATCTTGGACGCCCTCGAAGCCATCCCCCACGTTCAGACTCTGCGCATCCACAGCCGCGTGCCCGTCGCCGACCCGGCGCGGCTGCTGACGCTGGCCGAGACGCTGGCGACGGACAAGCCGCTCTGGCTCGTCGTCCACGCCAACCATGCCAGCGAGCTGACCGAGGCCGCCGTATCCGCCCTGCGCACCGTGAGCCGCCGCGGCGTCCTGCTGCTCGGCCAGTCCGTGCTGCTGCGCGGCGTGAACGACACGGCGCCGGCGCTGGAGGCGCTGTTCCGCGCCATGCTCGCCGCCCGGATCAAGCCCTACTACCTCCATCAGCTGGACCCGGCGCCGGGCACCGCCCGCTTCCACGTGCCTGTGGCGGAGGGCCGCGCCCTGCTGCGCGAGCTCCGCGGCCGCGTGACCGGGCTGGCCTGGCCCACCTACGTCGTGGACATCCCGGGCGGCCACGGGAAAGTGCCGGTCGGGCCGGATTACCTCGATGGCACGAGTGTCCAGGACCCCGCTGGACAGTGGCACGCGCTTGCCGCACCGCCTGCCAGGGGGTAGACCACGCGTCCTCCCTCGATCCGCAAGAGTTCCGAGAATGAAGCAGCAGGCCAACCTGATCCGCGCCGGCCAGGTGCTCGAGCACGACGGCAATCGCTGGACCGTGCTGAAGCAGCAGATCATCACCCCCGGCAAGGGCGGCGCCTTCATCCAGGTCGAGATGCGCGACCTCAAGACCGGCAACAAGACCAACGAGCGCTGGCGCACCGCCGACACGGTCGAGCGTCTGATGACCGACAACAAGGAGTACACCTACTCCTACACCGACGGCGACAACCTGGTCCTGATGGACCCGGAGACCTTCGAGCAGGCGATGATCCCGTCCGAGATCCTGGGCGAGCAGGTCGCTTTCCTGCAAGACAACATGAAGGTCGAGGTGGACACCGTCGAGGGCGACCCGGTTGGCATCCATCTCCCCGCGACCGTGATCCTGACCGTGGAGGAGGCCGACCCGGTGGTGAAAGGCCAGACCGCCGCCAGCAGCTACAAGCCCGCCAAGCTCTCCAATGGCATCAAGACCCTGGTGCCGCCCTTCGTGGAGTCGGGGGAGAAGATCGTGGTGAAGACCGAGGACGGCAGCTATGTTGAGCGGGCGAAGGGGTGACCTTCCCCATCATGGAGCAGCCGATGCCTGCCCAACCCGTCGACATGGAGCCCGAAGGTGCTGCCGCCGGAAAAGCGGACGGAGTTCACGCCGGAGGAAGCGGCCGAGTTCGATGCCTTGATGGCGAAGATCGACCGGCAAGTTGTCGAACTTCACGCGAGCGCCGACCGCACGCTGATCCTCATGGGTCTACAACCTTGATATGACATCACCACAACTTTGGAGTCTCGTTCACAGGGACGAGAGTCTTACGGGTCTCGAGGCCAAGCACGAGAGGGCTGTAGCCGGTCTACGGGCCGATATCGATGACCTGAAAGCCCTCGTCACCCGCCTCGAAGCCCGTGAGGACCTTGTCGTCGCCGAAGCCAGGGCCGCCGCCGGAGCCGCCACCGGCGTCGCCGCATCGGGCTACATGTCCGACATCGCTCGCCGGGTTGGCTTTCTGGAGGCTCTCGCCGGCCAATCCGGCCACCCCCGGCTGGCCCCATCGTAACGGATGGCCCTCCAACTCTCCCCCCACATGACGGTCATGCAGAACGCCGTCCAGAAGGCCTCCCGCCGCCTGGTGCGCGATTTCGCCGAAGTCGAGCAGCTCCAGGTCAGCGTCAAGGGCCCTGGCGACTTCGTGAGCCAAGCCGACCTGCGCTCCGAACAGACCATCCGCACCGAGCTGGAACGCGCCCGTCCCGGCTATGCCTTCCTGCTGGAGGAGGGCGGCGAGGTCGGCAGTCCCAACTGGTCCTGGCGCTGGATCGTCGACCCGCTGGACGGCACCACCAACTACCTGCACGGCGTGCCGCACTGGTGCATCAGCGTCGCGCTGGAGCGGCGCTACGACACCGGCGCCAGCGAGATCGTCGCCGGCTGCATCTACAATCCTGTCAACGACGAGATGTTTTGGGCCGAGAAGGGCGTCGGCGCCTTCCTGAACGAGCGGCGCCTGCGCGTCTCCGCTCGGCGTGAGCTGAAAGACGCGCTGTTCGCCACCGGCATCCCCTTCGCCTCCGTGCCCGCCGCCCGCCGCCTGGCCTTCGCCCGCACGCTCGGCACGTTGATGCCGGTGGTGGCCGGCATCCGCCGCTTCGGCGCCGCCGCGCTGGATCTCGCCTGGGTCGCCGCCGGGCGCTACGACGGCTACTGGGAACTCGGCCCCAAGCCGTGGGACGTGGCGGCCGGCGCCCTGATCGTGCGGGAGGCCGGCGGCTACTGCACCAACACGGCCGGCGGCGAGCTCGTGATGGACGTCACCGGCATCGACCTGGTCGCCGCCAACCCGCATCTGCACCCGCGGCTGCTGGAGGTGGTGGCCGAGGGTGTCGCCGCCGCCCGCCCCGCCTGAGTCTGGCATGGCTGGGCGGCAGCGGGTTCGCTATACCGGGAGAGTGATTCGCACCGTCCTTCTCATGTCCGTCCTGTTGCCCAGCGCCGCACTGGCCCAGGTCAGCGTCAACCAGGGCGCCTTGGACCAGCTGAAACCGACCGCTTCAGTCGCGCCCGCGCCATCGAGCCACCCGCCCGCCGCTCATGCGGAGCATGCCACCCGAACCACCTCAGCCGCACCGCGGCGACCGGCCCCGCCCATGCGCGAACCCGCCCGGTCCGGCCGCACCGCCTCGCCGCCGGCCGCTCCAAAGCCGAGGCCCCGGCCCGTCACCGTCGCCCCCGTGGCACCACCCCCTGCCGTGCTGCCGCCGCCCGTCGAGGCACCCCGGCCGGCCCCGCCACCCCCCTCGCCCGTGCCGATCCTGGACGATGCCGAGGGTACTTTCGCGCCGCTGCAGGGCGGTGTCCGCATCACTTTCGGCGCCGGCAAGTCCGACCTCAATCCCACCACCGCCAACGCCCTGCGGGAGATCGCGCGGGAGGTGGTGGCGGACCCCAACACCGACCTCAACGTGTTCGCCTTTGCTGCCGGCGCGGCGGATGACCCTTCCACCTCCCGCCGGCTGTCCTTGTCCCGCGCCTTGGCCGCCCGGGCCCTGTTGATCAGCGAGGGCATCGTCTCCACCCGGATCTACGTCCGCGCGCTCGGTGTCGCCACGGGCGACGGGCCGACGGACCGGGTTGACCTGTTGCGCGCGGGCGTGGCGGCGCCCGTGACCGTGCCGTCCACACCACCGGCCCCGGCCGTGCCCCCGGCAACCGCACCCGCTTCCCGGCCGCAAGCCGCCAAACCGTGACCCGGCCCTCCAATTACCTGATCCGGATGCTGGTGTTCCTCGTCGCCGTGGCGGCGATCACCGTCGCCCTCTCCTCCGCCCTGGTCACCGCCTTCGTGACCAACCCGCTGCTCAACGCGCTCATCGCCTGCGTGCTGGCCATCGGCATCTTCTGGAACCTGCGCCAGGTCATCCGGCTCACCCCCGAGGTGCGCTGGGCGGAGACGTTCCAGCAATCGCGCGCCCGCCTCGCCGGGTTGCCGCCGCCGGTGCTGCTCGCGCCGATGGCGTCCATGCTCGCCTCCCGCCACACCAAGTCGGGCGGCAGCGAACGGTTGACCCTCTCCGCCCCCGCCATGCGCTCCCTGCTCGACAGCCTGGCCAGCCGGCTGGACGAAAGCCGCGAGCTGTCGCGCTACATGACCGGGCTGCTGATCTTCCTCGGCCTGCTCG
>CAXSEG010000004.1:0-41994 GCA_964235545.1 uncultured Acetobacteraceae bacterium | reverse complement strand
CGGCGCGGGCCGTGGGCTATGGCGGCGCGGGTACCGTCGAGTCCATCGCCGAAGCTGGCGCATTCTACTTCATGGGGATGAGCACGCGGCTGCAGGTGGAGCACCCGGTGACGGAGGCGATCACCGGGCAGGATCTGGTGGAGTGGCAGTTGCGCGTGGCCAGCGGCGAGCGGCTGCCGACGCTGGCGCCGGGCATCACCGGGCACGCCATAGAGGCGCGGGTGTATGCAGAGGATCCGGCGCGCGATTTCCTACCCTCCATCGGCACGCTGGTGCATCTGTGCCAACCGGCCGAGCGGCAGGGCGTGCGGGTGGATACGGGCGTGCGGCAGGGTGATGTCATCTCCCCGAACTACGACCCGATGATCGCCAAGCTGATCGTGCACGGCACGGACCGCCCGGATGCGCTGCGCCGGTTGTCCGCGGCGCTGGCGGAGTACGAGGTGGTCGGCGTGCAGACCAATCTCGGCTTGCTGCGCGCGGTGGCGGCGCATCCGGTGTTCGCCAGCGGCGATTTCGACACCGGTTTCATCGCCCGCCATCCCGAGGTGATGGCGGGGAACCCAGCGGAGCCCGGGCCGGCAGTGTGGGCGGCGGCCAGCCTATTCGTGCTGCAGGAGGCGCAAGGTACAGCCTACGCTGCCGATTCACATTCACCATGGGCGCAGCTGGATGCGTGGCGGATGAATGGCGATGGCTACCAGGACCTGCATTTCGTTGCGGGTGAGAATGCGGTGACGGTGCGGGCCCATATCGCGGCGGATGGCAGTGCGCGGCTGGAGACGCCAGCGGGGCCGGTGCAGGCCGCGTGGGACGGTGCCGTGTTGCGGGTGGATGGAGTGGCGCGTCCGGTTCGAGTGGTACGGGACGGTGACCAGGTTACGGTCCTGCTGGCCGGTGTAGGGCATGTCGTGCGCCAGGTGGACCCGCTTGTCGGGCCAGGCACGGAGGCGGCGGGGGCCGGCCGGGTCGCGTCGCCGATCCCGGCCCGGGTTACCCGCGTGCTTGTGGCTGCTGGTGACACCGTGGTGAAGGGGGGAGCGCTCATCGTAGTGGAGGCGATGAAGACCGAGATCACGCTTGCTGCGCCGGCGGATGGTGTCGTGCGCGAGGTCCGGGTGACGGTGGGTGAGATGATAGAGGAGGGGGTGGAAGTAGTGACGTTCCAGACCTGAGCTTCTCCTTCTCCCGTCCTTAACGGAGAGGGTGAAGTGGTTCGGTAGGATACTCACACCGCCAGATAGCGTGCCTGCACGGCCGGGTCGGCGCGTAGGGCGGCCATGGTGCCGGACCAGACGCTGCGGCCGGCTTCGATGACCAGGGCCGTGTCCGCCACCTGGCTGGCGAAATGCAGGTTCTGTTCGGCCAGGACGACGCCGACGCCTTCGGCTTTGAGCCGCAGGATCGCGGCGGCCATCTGTTCCACGATCACGGGTGCCAGGCCTTCGCTCGGTTCGTCCAGCAGGACGCAGGTGGGATTGCCCATCAGGGTGCGGGCGATGGTGAGCATCTGTTGCTCGCCGCCGCTCATGCGTCCGCCGAGACGGTCGCGCATGGCGCCGAGATTGGGGAACAACGCGTAGAGCCGCTCCGGGGTCCAGGGCGAGAGGCCGAGGCGGGGGGGCTGGCGGCCGACTTCCAGGTTGTCGCGCACGGACAGGCCGGTGAAGATGCGGCGCTCCTCCGGGACGTAGCCCAGGCCTAAGCGGGCGATGCGGTAGGTGTCGAGCCGTTCGATGGTGCGGCCGGCGAAGGTGACTTGGCCGGCAGTGGGGCGCACGAGGCCGATGACGGATTTCAGCGTCGTACTCTTGCCAGCGCCGTTGCGGCCGAGGAGGACGAGGACTTGGCCTTGGGAGGCGGCGAAGGAGACGCCGTGCAGGATGTGGGCGCGGCCGTAATGGCTGTGCAGACCGTCCACCGCCAGCATCAATGCCCGCCGGTCGTCTGGCCGGTGCCGAGATAGACGTCCCGCACCCTTGGGTTGGTGCGGATGTCGGGGCCGGTCCCCTCGGCGATCAGCACGCCGCGGTCGAGCACGAGGATGCGGTCGGCGGTGGAGAATACCACGTCCATATCGTGCTCGGTGAACAGCACGGCAATGCCGCGGTCGCTGGCGAGACGCCGGGTCAGCTGCATCAGCGCGACGCGTTCGGCGGGGGCCATGCCGGCGGTGGGTTCGTCCATGAGCAGCAGGCGGGGGGTGGCGGCAAGCGCCATGGCGAGTTCCAGGCGCTTGAGGTCACCATAGGCCAGTACGCCGGCGAAGCGGTCCGCTTGGTCCGCGAGGTCCACCGCGGCGAGCAGTGCCTCCGCCTCCGCCGCGTGCTGGTGGCGTACCGGTGTCCAGGCGCGCCAGATCTGCCGGCGGTTGGCGAGCAGCGCCATCTGGACGTTCTCGCGCAAGGTCATGGAGCCGAAGGTAGCGGTGACCTGGAAGGTGCGTCCTACGCCGAGATGGGCGATGCGGGTGGGGGCGAGCCCGGTGATGTCTTGCCCGTCCAGCTGCACGCGGCCGGAGCTTGGCCGCAGCTGGCCGCCGACCATGTTGAACGTCGTGCTCTTGCCGGCGCCATTCGGGCCGATCAGCGCCAGCATCTCGGAGGGCGCGAGACTGAAGGAGATAGCTTGGACCGCCACCTGGTCACCGAAGCGGCGGCCCAGGCCGGTGACGGCCAGCCGCGGCTCAGGCATCGCGGCGGGCCGCGGCGGCACCGGCCAAGCCGGCGGGGAACAGCAGCACCAGTGCCACGATGGCGGCACCCAGGACGAAGCGCCACAGCTCGGTCGTGCGTAGCAGGACGTCCGACAGGCCGGTGTAGGCGAGCGCGCCGACGATGGGGCCGGACATGGTGCCCACGCCGCCGAGCAGCACCATGAGCAGCGCGTCCACCGAGCGGGGAATGGTGACGTAGGTCGGGAACACGCTGCCATGCGCGAAGGTGAACAGCGCCCCCGCCAGCCCGGCGGCCGCACCCGACAGGGTCACCGCCGCCACGCGCAGGGCCGTGCTCGGCAGGCCGATCGCGTCCGCCCGGGCCGGTGCGTCCCGCGTCGCGCGGATGGCGTAGCCTAGGGGTGCGAACAGCATGCGCCGCAGCAGGAGCACGCCGGCGATGCTGAGGGCGAGCGTCAGCCAGTAGAAGGCACGCGGCGAGGCGGCCCAGGCCGGCGGCCAGACCCCCAAAATGCCGTTGTCGCCGCCGGTGACGCCCACCGACTGGAACGCCAGGGCCCAGACGATCTGCGCGAAGGCCAGGGTCAGCATGGCGAGGTAGATGCCGGAGAGCCGCACCACGAAGGCGCCGAACAGTGCCGCCACCGCGCCCGCGGCCAGTGGGGCCACGGCGAGGGCTAGCGGCATGGGCACGCCCAGGCTGGTCGCGGCCAGTGCGGCGGCGTAGGCGCCGATGCCGAACCAGGCGGCGTGGCCGAAGGAGGGCATGCCGCCGGGCCCCATCATCACGTGCAGCCCGGCTGCGAACAGCACGGCGACGGCCGCTTCCGTCCCGATCGCCAGCAGCCAGCCGGGCACGGCGAACGGGGCTAGCAGGGCAAGCGCCAGCAAGGCCGCGCCGGCCCAGCGGATCATGTTGGTCGCCGGGCGGATGGGGGTTGCAGCGCCCAATACCGGCGTGCCCAGGACTGGGCGGCCCAGCAGGCCGTTCGGGCGCACCGCCAGCACCGCCGCCATCACCAGGAACACCAGCACCAGCGTGATCTTGGGCAGCAGCACGATGCCCGCCGCCTGCAGCACGGCGATTAGCAGGCTGGCGAGGTAGGCGCCGCCGATGCTGCCCATGCCGCCGACCACGACGACGACGAACGCCTCCGTGACGACGGAGAGGTCGATGCCGAGGTTGGCCGAGCCGTCCGGCAAGGCGAGCGCGCCGGCTAGGCCCGCAAGCGCGGAGCCGAGGGCGAAGACCGCGCTGAACAGGCGGCGCTGGTCCACGCCGAGGGCGGCCACCATCTCCCGGTCCTGGGTCGCGGCGCGCACCAGGCGGCCCCAGCGTGTGCGGTGCAGGACGGCCCATAGCAGGCCCAGAACAAGCGGTCCGATCGCGATCAGATAGAGGTCGTAGAGCGGGAAGCGCTGCCCAGCGATGGTGGTGAAGGCGCGCATCCAGGGGGGGCGGGGCAGCGAGAGGTCGTCCGGGCCCCAGATGTGCAGTGTGGCGTCTTGCACCATCAGCACAACGCCGAACGTCGCGAGCAGCTGGAACAGTTCGGGCGCGCGGTAGATGCGGCGCAGCAGGGCCATCTCCAGCAGCGCGCCCAACACGGCGAGGGCTGCCGCGGTGAGTAGGACCCCGGCGGCAAAGGAGGCCGGGTCGCGCGGCAAATGGCGCAAGATCGTCCATGCGATGTAGGCGCCGAGCATGGTCAGGCTACCCTGCGCGAAGTTCACCACGCGGGTGACGCCGAAAATCACCGTCAGCCCGGCCGCGACCAGGAACAAGGATGAGGCGCTAGCGAGTGCGGTGAGCCCCTGGGTCAGCAGGAAGCCCAACTAGGCAGGCCGCACCGACCGCACGGAATCGTCCGTGGGCATCACGGTGCCCCCGTCCACGTAGGCCCAGTCGATCATCACACCGCGGCCGTCCTTTAGCGCCGTCTTGCCGACGAAGGCGCCAAGCGTACTCTGGTGGTCGATGGCACGGTAGGCCGCCGGGCCGAACGGGGTGTCGAACACGGCGCCGGCAAAGCCCTTCTGCATGGCAGCGACGTCCGTCCCGCCCGCACGTTTCAGGCCGGCAGCGATGGAGTGGATCAGTGCGTAGCCGACGACGGATCCCATGCGCGGTGCGTCTTTGAACATGGCGCGATAGGCGTCCACGAACTTGGTGTTGGCCGGCGTCTTCAGTTCGTCCCACGGATAGCCAGTGACGAGCCAACCCTCCGGCGCCTCCTCGCCGAGCGGGTCAAGGTACTCCGGCTCGCCGGTAAGCAGGGATACGACGGCGCGGCCCTCGAACAGCCCGCGGGTGTTGCCGGCGCGGACGAAGCTGGTGAGATCACCGCCAAACAGCACGTTAAAGATGCCCTCGGGCTGCGCCTGCGCCAAGGCGGAAACGGTGGGCCCCGCGTCCAGCTTGCCGAGGGCCGGCCATTGCTCGGCGGCGAAAATGACGTCCGGGCGAGCCTTGGCCAGCATCTGCTTGAACCATTTCACGCTGGACTGGCCGTATTCGTAGTTCGGCGCCACCGTCACCCAGCGCTTGGCTGGCAGCTTGGCCGCCTGATCCACCAGCATCGCGACCTGCATGTAGGTGGACGGGCGGAGACGAAAGGTGCCGGCGTTGCCCTTCTCCCACACTAGCGCATCGGCCAGCGGTTCACCGGCGATATACAGGGCGTTGGACTGCCGCGCGAAATCACTCATTGCAAGGCCGACATTGGAGAGGAAGCCGCCGGCCAGCAGGTCCGCATGGCTGTCCCCCATAAGCTCGCCGGCTAGCCGCACCGCGTTCTGCGGCTGCCCGGCATCGTCGCGGCTGATGACCTCGATTGGGCGGCCGAGCACGCCGCCGGCCTCGTTCAGCTGCTGCACCGCGAGTTGCCAGCCGTTGCGGTAGGGCAGGGTGAAGGCGGGGACGGCGGTGTAGCTGTTGATCTCGCCGATGCGGATCGGCGCCGTGCCCTGAGCGCGGACAATGGCCGGGGCAGCAAGGGCCGGGGCAGCAAGGGTGATGCCGAGCAGGGTGCGGCGCGTGAGGGTCATGACCGTGTGTCCAAGGAGGGCGCGCGGATGTGCGGTTGGGGTGGGCGCAGTGTCAACTCCGCGACGTCAGTCACCTGGCCGAGACAATACAACAAAAAGCCGGGGCACCTTGCGGCACCCCGGCTTCCTGCAGGCGATCGAAACGAACTCAGATTTTTGTCGTGCCGGAGGTCGTGCCGGACGTCGTGGTGCCCGTGTAGGTCGTGCCCGTCCTGGTGGCGGTGCCGGGGATCTGCTCGATCTCGACCTCCTCTTTGCGGATTGTGTCGCGGACCGTCTCGGTCCGGTCGGTCGCGGTCTTGCCCAGCGCCACTTCCTCGACGACACGCGCGGTCTTGGAGACCACGGCCTCTTCGGCCGTCTCGGTCAGTTCGATCGTCTTGTCAGTGAAGTCGGCGTCCGTCACCGGGCGGCCGTCAGTCACCGGGCGGCGCTCGAGCGTCACCTTCTCCTCATGGAGGCTCACGCTCTCCTGAACCGGCGTCTCGACCACGTAGCGGCGCACGCGGGTACCGCCGCGGTTGACGAGGCGCTTGCCGACGGCGAGCTGCTCCTCGGCAAGCTGGATGGTGCCGCCCTGCTCGACCGTGCCGCCGGCATAGGCCGCGCCGGTCATTGCCGAGCCGGAGGACATCGTTCCGGTTGCCATCGTGTTCGTGGCCACGGTGTCCGCGGCCATCGTGCCGACGGTGGCGGCGCCAGTCGTCATGCCGGTGCTGCTGCTGGTGCCGTAGGTGGCAGCACGCTCGTCGATGTCGACCGGGTTGTGCTTCTCCAGGATCGTCATGACGGACTCGTAATCATGGTCCGGGATGGTGGCGACGCTCACTACGTTGCCACCGCTTTCCAGCGTGCGATCATAGACGCCGTGGTCATCGCTGCTGCCGCCGAACAAGTTGGACCAGAAGCCGCCAGTCTCCCCGGTCGAGCGCGTAGACACGGCGAGCGAATTCGGGGAATAGCTGCCCTCGGCCGCGTGGCGGTTGATGGCGGATTGCGGGACGTTGGCGGCGAGCAGGTCGGCAACGGCCTGCTCGGCATGGGCGGCCGTATCGTAGACGGCGACAATGGTCTCGTTCATGAGCTTGTCCTTGGGTTGAGGCAGTCAGCCTGGTTTTGATCAGGCGGTGGGCAGAGGCGGCACGGGACCGGACGAAGCCGGTTCCTGGATCACCGGTTCGGATCGGGTCACCACGACACGCTGCTCGCGCAGCGTGACGGTCTCGGTATGGGTGTTGGTCGTCTGCACCCGGCGAATGCGGACTTCCTCGACCAGGCGGAGGCGCCGCTCGATGACGACGACCTCCTCGACGACGGGGAGGATGGTGACGTCGCCTTCCTCCCGCACGGGCGGCACGGCATCGACGAAATGGCCCATCGGAATGTGCTCGACCACGACATCCGTGGTAGTGAGCGCCTCCTTAACCAGAACCTTTCGGCTGTGCGTTTCGCGGCGGACCTTTACGGTGCGAACCACCTGCCGCTTCGAGACCGCGAAGTTCTCCGTGTGCAAGGCGAGTACGAGGTCCTCCCCCACCGGCCGGCTTTCCGTCATCGCCGGGTACGGCGGAAACAGCAGGCGGGGGTCATGCAAACTCCTGCACGCTGGTTGTAGCGCGCACGGCAAGTACCGGCACGCAGGTGACAGGAAAAGCGACGTGCAAGAGCCAAAGTTCCTCAATCCAAAAAACAATACGACTGTGACGATTCCAGTGCTTGGCAGGGCTCGATCATTGCGATCGGTGCATTGCTCTGCATGGATGGATCACAGCATTTGTTTGGATGGTCGTAACTTCCGATGTTCGATCATGCTCTGTGCCGACACGAGTGGCGGCATGGATAGAGTGCCGGCGCTTGCAGGCGGTGGCTGGCTCCACGATGCTGTCGCGCGACAAGTAAGAGCGGGCCGCCAGGCCTTAACCGGAGAGATGCCGCCATGTCAGCCATCAGCCGACGCCGTTTGGGCCAGCTCGGCAGCGCCGCAGCGCGGCCGCTCGCCGCGACTCACACCCGCGCGGCCGAGGCGGCCGAGTTCACCTCCGAATTCGCCAACAACCTGGGCGACAGCCACCCGCTGATCATCTGCGTGCGGGAAGCGGCCGACCGGATCCTGAAAGGGGCGGGCGGACCGTTGATCTAAGATGGTCCGCCGCTCGCTGCTGAGCCTCGCGGCTGCGCTGGCCGCGTCCGCCTGTTCGCCCGATAAGATCCTGAACGCGCTGGCACCGTCCCGGCTGGTGGCGGATGGGCTGCCCTATTTGCCGGGAGAGCGGCATAGCCTGGACGTGTACGCCCCTGAAGGTGCCGGGCCGTTCCCGGTGGTGGTGTTCCTGTATGGCGGCGGATGGGATCAGGGCGAGCGGGGGATCTACCGTTTCCTGGGTGGTGCGTTGGCGAGTCGTGGGCTCGTGGTCGTGGTGCCGGATTACCGGCTGTATCCGGTCGTGCGCTTCCCCGGTTTCCTGCAGGACAATGCTGCCGCGGTACGCTGGACCTGCGACACCATCGGCCGCTACGGCGGTGACCCGGACGCGCTGTTCGTTATGGGGCACTCCGCCGGCGGCTACAACGCGGCGATGCTGGGGTTGGATGGCAAGTGGCTCGGTGAAGTGGGCATGGTGCCGCGAGACCTGCGGGGTGTGATCGGTGTCAGCGGGCCCTACGACTTCGTTCCGGACACGGATACGTTGCGGGACATCTTCGGTCCGCCCGATTTGCTGGCGCAACGCATGCCGATCAGCTACGTCACGGGGCGAGAGCCACCGATGCTGCTGCTGACCGGGACCGCCGACACGACCGTCCGGCCCGGCAATACGACACGGCTGGCAGAGAAGATCCAGCAGGCCGGCAGCTTCGTGAATGTGCGTTACTACGAGGGTATCGGCCATGTCGAGATCATCGGCGCCGTCGGCACGCCACTGCATTTCCTAGCGCCGACGCTGCGGGATAGTTTGCGGTTCATGGGCCGATCGGCCTAACCAAAGCCGGTCGCGTGCCCATTTGCGGATACAATTGTTCGTCCTTTCGGATAGGTAGGTCCTTGCCCAAGTCCATTCTGGTCGTCGGCGCGGGGTTCGCCGGCGCTTGTTACGCGCGAGAGTTGGCCGAGGCGGGCCATACCGTCCTGGTTATCGACCAGCGTTCGCATGTTGCCGGCAATGCCTTCGACGAGGTCAGCGCCGAGGGGGTGCGGGTGCATCGGTATGGCCCGCATCTGTTTCACACCAACAACGAGGACGTGGTGGCCTGGCTGCGCCGCTTCGGCGACCTGATGCCCTACGAGCACAAGGTCGAGGCGGTCGTGTCGCTGGATGGCGGGGCGGGGCGCCGGGTGCCGCTGCCGGTGAACCGGACGACAATCAATGACGTGTTCGGGCTCTCGTTGGCCGGCGAGGCGGATGTCCATGCGTTCCTGGCCAGTCAGGGGGAACCAATCGCGCAGCCGCGCAATGCCGGGGAGTACCTGCGCTCCCGTATCGGCCCCGTGCTGACGGATCTGTTCTTCCGGCCCTACACCCGCAAGATGTGGGCGCTCGACCTCGAGGACATGGACGCGGCGGTGGTCAAGCGTATCCCGCTGCGCACCGACGACGAGGACCGTTATTTTCCGAGCGACCGGTTCCAATACCTGGTGCGCGACGGCTATACGGCCTTGTTCGAGCGGCTGCTGTCGCACGAGCGGATTACGGTGAAGCTGAACCAGTCCTTCGAGCACGGGATGCTGGCCGAGTTCGACGCGTGCTTTAACAGCATGCCGATCGATGTGTTTTTCGACAACGCGTTCGGGCCGTTGCCCTACCGCTCCATCCGCTTCCATAGCCGCAGCGAACCGATCGCCTATGGTGAGGGCTATGCTTCGGTCACCAATTTCACGGATGCCGGGCCGTTCACGCGGGAGACCGACTGGTCCCGCATGCCCGGGCACTTGGTGGTAGAAACGGGTGCCAAGACGGTGACTCTAGAGGAACCCTGCGACTACGCCGATAACGCGTATGAGCGGTATTATCCGGTGAAGACCAGCGATGGCCGATATGATGCGATCTATGGCCGCTACCGCGATCTGGCGGCGCAAACGGGTACGTGCCACTTCATCGGGCGCTGCGGGACCTATACATACCTGGATATGCATCAGGTAATCAATCAGTCCCGAATCGGGGCGCAGCGGTGGTTGGCGCAGGTTTCTTAGGGCCGTCCTGGTTCGGGGGTGTTAGGTTAACCGTATCTGCCTCCTCCCTCTCCCGTCGTTCACGGGAGAGGAGAAGCTAGCAGAAGCTCTTGCGCGTACGACCGACCTTGAGGTCACCGGGCCAGGACGGCGCCTGGGTGGAAGTGGGCATAGACTTGCCGGGCCGTTTCCCGGTTGATGCCAGGGGCGGCTTCGAGGTCGGTGAGCCCGGCTTGCTTTACGCCGCGGGCCGAGCCGAAATGGTTCAGCAGGGCGCGTTTGCGGGCGGCGCCGACGCCGGCGATCTCGTCCAGTTCGCTGGTCACCAGGGATTTGGAGCGGCCAGCGCGGTGGGTGGTGATGGCGAAGCGGTGCGCCTCGTCCCGCACGCGTTGCAGGTAGTAGAGCACCGGGTCCCGCGGGGGTAGCTGGAAGGGGTCGCGGCCTTCGATGTGGAACCACTCGCGCCCGGCGTCACGGTCGGGGCCTTTAGCGATACCGACAAGCTTGACGTCCTGCACGCCCAGATCGCCCAGGATGCCGCGGGCGGCCGAGAGCTGGCCGGCGCCGCCGTCGATCAGCACCAGGTCTGGCCAGTTGCCGCCGTCCCCATCTGCCTGCTCGCGCAGGGCGCGGCCGAAACGGCGTTCCAGCACCTCGCGCATCATCGCGAAGTCGTCGCCGGGTGTGATGGCGTTGCGGATGGAGAATTTGCGGTAGCCGGCCTTTGCCGGGCCTTCAGGGCCGAACACGACCATCACGCCGTAGGGGTTGGTGCCCATGATATGGCTGTTGTCGTAGCACTCGATGCGCTCGGGGGGGGCTGGCAGGTCGAACAGCTGCGCCACCCCCTCCAGCAGCTTGGCCTGCCCGGCTCCCTCGGCCAGCTTGCGCTCCAGCGCCTCGCGCGCGTTGGTGACGGCGTGGTCCACCACAGCGCGCTTCTCGCCGCGCTGTGGTGAGCTGATCTCCACCTTGCGGTGCGCCTTGAGGCAGAGCGCCTCGGCCATCAACTCGGTCTGCGGCAAAGCGTGACTGAGCAGCAATAAGGGCGGGGGTGGCTTGTCGTCGTAGAACTGCGCGATGAACGCTTCCAGCACCTCGCCGGGTTCCTCGTGCCGGGCATGGGTGGGGTAGAAGGCGCGGTTGCCGTTGTTGCGGCCGGCGCGGACGAAGAACACCTGCACGCAGGTCTGCCCGGCGGTCTGCCAGGCGGCGATCACGTCGGCGTCGTCCAAGCTCGCAGGGTTGATCACGCCGGTGCCCTGCACGTGGGTCAGGGCGCGGATGCGGTCCCGGGCGGCGGCGGCGCGCTCGAACTCGAGCTTGGCGGAGGCGGCCTCCATCTCGGCCGCCAGTTCCGCCTGCACACCGGCGGCGCGGCCTTGGAGGAACGCCTTGGCCTGCGCCACCAGCTTGGCGTAGTCCTCCGGGGCGATGCGGCCGACGCAGGGAGCGCTGCAGCGCTTGATCTGGTGCAGCAAGCAGGGCCGGGACCGGTTGCGGAACACCGTATCGGCGCAGGAGCGTAGCAGGAACACACGCTCCATGGCGACGACCGTCTGGTTTACCGCCCAGGCCGAGGCGAACGGCCCCCAGTAGCTGCGCCCCTTTATCTGGGTGCCGCGGAATTTGGCGATCTGCGGGAACGGGCTTTCCTCGGTCAGCATCAGCCAGGGATAGGATTTGTCGTCCCGCAGTACGATGTTGAAGCGCGGCTTGAGTCGCTTGATGAGGTTGGCCTCGAGCAGCAGGGCCTCGGCCTCGGTGTGGGTGGTGACGATCTCCATGCTGGCGGTCTGCGACACCATCAGGCGCAGCCGCTCCGGCAGGCGGGCGATCTGGGTGTAGCTGGTCACCCGCTTCTTCAGGTGGCGCGCCTTGCCGACGTAAAGCGCCTCTCCTTTCGGGTCGAGCATGCGGTAGACGCCGGGGCTCGTCGGCATGGTCGTGAGAGCGCGTTCGATCGCAGCGACGCCGGCCGGCGGTGCGATGGCTAGCTCATTCATCGAGTGCATACCACGCGATCCCCGTCCCGTGAACGATCCACTGACCCTGGGGATAACTCTGTGGGGAAGCATGTATGAATGGGATGGACTCCGCAGATTTCCGCGGCTTTGCTCAGCTTGCCCAACAAATGAGCATTTTGCTCAAGTCTTTGTTTTTGTTGTGTTCCGCTCAGAAATACCGTCACGGAACCAGCACATTCCGTTAGTGGCCTGAGATTGCTACGAGTCAATCGGGTGAGGTGGACAAGTTGTGCGCCGGCGTTCAATTTCCACTCCCACCGCGGCAAGGTCGACGAACACGTCGAGCTTCTCGACCCGGATCCGGGCGACCTGCACACGGTCGTCTGTCAGGCAGATTTCGGCCAGGCGCTCGGCCAAAGTCTCCACCAATTGGACGTGTCCGGATCCCACTACGGCGCGCACGGCCTGCGCCACGCGCTCGTAATCCACCACGCGGCCGAGCTCGTCGCGCCCGATGCCAGCGCGGGACATGCCGGGGATAGCCGACCCGGCGGGCGCCTCCTCCGTCACGCCGAGGTCGACGTTGATGCGGACGCGCTGTGGGGCAGCGTGCTCGTGCGGGTAGACGCCGATGGATGCCGCTAGCACCATGTCGCGAAGGAAGACGTGGCGCAGGCCGTTGCCGGCCAGGCGGGGTGAGTCGATCATTCCTCGAGGCTCCCGTGCCCTGTGGGGCTCCATTGCATGTGCTGGCCACCGTCGAGTGCGATCATCTGGCCCGTCATGGAGCGCAGGGCAAGGATGGCGAGCACGGCCTGCCCGACTTCTTCCGGGGTGGTGCCACGGCCGAGCGGGGTGCTGGCGCATTGACGGGCGAACTGCTCCGCCGTCTGGCGCGGGCTCGGCAAAGCGGGGCCGGGGCCGACGGCGTTGACCCGGATGCGGGGGGCGAGCGCCAGGGCCATGGATTGCGTGAGCGCCCACAGCCCCGCCTTCGAAACGGTATAGGAGACGAAATGCGGCGTGAGCGACCAGACCCGTTGATCCAGCAGGTTGATCACGTTGCCCTCGAGGCCCGTCGGCAGCGCCCGCGCGAACGCCTGGGTGAGCACGAAAGGCGCGCGCAGGTTCGGCTCCAAATGGGCGTCCCAGCTGCCGCGGCTGGCGGTGTCCCACTCGTCGCGCTCGAAGGTGCTGGCATTGTTGACCAAGATGCCGAGCGGCCCGATAGCGGCGGTGGCGGTGGGGACCAGGGCGGACGTCTCGTCCTCGCGGGCCAGGTCGGCGGCAACGACGGCGGCCTGGCCGCCGAGGGCCTGGATTTCCGTGGCGAGGGTCGTTGCCGCATCCTTGCTGTCGCGGCAGTGGATGGCGACCGCGTAGCCTTCACCCGCAAGGGCAAGCGCAATGGCGCGGCCGAGCCGCTGGGCCCCGCCCGTCACGAGGGCGCCTGGTTTGCCTGACATCGCGCCGCTTTATCGCGGCCCCATGGCCCGGTAAACAGCAGGATGCATACGGAGACAATCCATGAAGCCTGTCATCGTCTTACTGGCCCTCCTGGCGACCGGCTGCTCCACCACCGCATCCGACCTGCCTTACAGCCCAGCATCCGCGCCAATCGTTCAGGGCACGCGGTCCGTGTCCTCGGTCACGGTGACCGATGCCCGAGAGGAGACGGATCCAACCTATATCGGGGCGATCCGCGGGGGTTTGGGCAACCCGATTAAGACGCTGACCACGAGCCGGCCAGTCCCGGCGGAGGTGCAGTCCGCGTTCGAGACTGCATTGCGGTCGCGCGACCTGCTCGGTGGGCCAGGACGCGACACACTCGACGTGCGCGTCACCAAGCTCAGTGCCAACCAGCTGGTGCGCCGGGATGCCCAAGCCGCCTTCACGCTCAGCTTGCGCAACCCGGCTGGCCAGCAGATCTATGCCGACAGCGTCGATGTGGAGAAGGTCAATGGCAGCCTCATCAGCTTCGATGCCGGCATACTCGCGTCCACCGCTGACCTTCGGGCTATCATGCTGCAGGCCATGACCGAGGCAATCGATCACGCCCTGGACAAGCCCAGTTTCGTCGCTGCAACGAGACCCGGTTCATGACATAGGGCGTCGCAGCCCACCCGCGGACCTGCGCGGTCCGACCCGTCCTGGCCCGCGAGCCCGGGACGGGTCGGTCCTGACTACTCGGCCGAACTGCGCTCCTTGCCACCCGTGCCTTCGCATAGCTGCTTGATGCTCCGCAGCGACGCGTGCAGGCCGTCCGTCATGGCAGCACTCGGGCCGCCCTGGTTCTTGTCCATCGATTCCTTCATGTCCGCGCTGGGCGTGAACTTCAGCGAGCACTCGACCTGCGCGCGGCTGGCGTCGCCGGTGACCGACATCTTGCCGGAGTAGTCGTTCTCGCCGTCAGACCCCCAGGTCATGGTGCGGCCGGCCTCGTCCACCTTGAACCATCCGTCCGAGTTGTAGGGATGGCCGTTGGCAGCCCCCTCCACTTCGACGCGCTCACCTTTCTGCGGGTGCGCGTGGTGGACGGTCGGCAGGTATTTCGGCAGGTTCCCGATGTCGGACACGAAGGCGAAAACCGCGTCGGCGGGTGCGGACACGTCTATGCGGTCGGAATATTCGGCCATAGCTTCCTCCTGGATCGATTGCGGTATCGAACGCCCCGGCAAAGGGGCCGGTTGCGGGGACGGTGACAGATGAACCAGATCGACTTGCAGGGCCGGGTGGCGGTGGTCACTGGGGGGCACGCGGGATCGGGCTCGCGATCGCCGAGCGGGCCGTGGCGTCGGGGGCGGTGGTGGCCCTCTGGGATAGGGACGCGAAGCGGCTGGGCGAGGCCGCCGCATCCTTGCCCGTCGCCACGGCGCACACGGTGGACCTGACGGACGAGGCCGCCGTGCGGGCCGCCACCGCCGCGACGGAGGCGGCGCATGGCCGGGTCGACATCCTGGTGAACAACGCCGGCATCACCGGCGGCAACGCGCCCACCTGGAAGCTGCCCAGCGCCGAGTGGCGGCGTGTGGTGGACATCAACCTGATCGCACCGTTCCTGGTCTGCTCGGCGGTGCTGCCGGGCATGGTGGCGCGCGGTTATGGCCGGGTGGTGAACATCGCCAGCGTGGCTGGCAAGGAGGGTAACCCGAACGCCTCCCACTACAGCGCGTCCAAGGCCGGGCTGATCGCGCTGACCAAGTCGCTGGGCAAGGAACTGGCCGGGCGCGGGGTGCTGGTGAACTGCATCACCCCGGCAGCGGCGAAGACGGAGCTGTTCGACCAGATGACGGAGGCGCAGATCGCCTACATGCTGGGCAAGATCCCGATGGGGCGGTTCGTGCAGGTGGAGGAGATCGCGGCGCTGGCGGCGTGGCTGATGAGCGAGGACTGCTCGTTCTCGACCGGCGGCGTGTTCGACATCACCGGAGGCCGCGCGACGTACTGATATGGCGGAGCGGTCTATCCCCCCCGAGCCTGCCGGTGCGCCGCCGGGCGCTAGGTCGTTGATCAGCCCGTCAGTGGAACGGGCGGACGATGCCGAGCTTGATTTGCTCGTTCGGCCCCAGCGTTTCGGCGTGCGGGAACGGGACGGTGGGGAAGCGGTCCAGCTGCTCCGGCGTGAAGCCGACGGCGGCGACGGAGGAGCCAATCAGCGCGATGGCCTCGGCCGGGACGGCGATCGGGTGGCTGCCAAGTCCGAACAGGCCGCCATAGTGGATGATCAGGTCCAGCCCGCCATCCGGCCGGTGGATTACCGCGGCCACGTGGCCAAGCACGGGCTGGCTCTCGACCGGCTTCAGCACGTCCTTGCCTAGTAAATCCCCGACGCGGACCGTCTGTGGGAAGCGCTTGGCCGCGGCGGCGGACAGGGACGGCAGATCGATCGCGGGCGGGGGCGCGGCGTCCGCCGGGGCGGCGGCGAGCAGCGCGGCCCAGATCACAAGCCGAAGCATGATGACGCGATGCTGCATGCTGGCTTGGCAGTGCCCCTTGCGTCAGGCGGCCGGCGCGACCCAGTCGGCCATGGCGCGCATCAGATCCAGCTGCCGCAACGTCACCCGGCCACCGCGCATGTCCAGTAGCCGGTCGCGGCGGACCTGTTGCAGGGTGCGGTTGATATGCACCACGCTTAACCCGAGCGCGTCGGCCAGCACCTCCTGCGTCAGCGGCAAGGAGAAACTGTCCCCATCCACCATTCCGATCGCCTGCAGCCGGTGGTGGAACTCCAGCACCAGGTGCACCAGCCGCTCGTAAGCGGTCTGCCGGCCGAGCCGGACCACCTGGTCGCGCATGTTCACGTCGTCGGCGTTGGACATGAGTGCCACGGCTTCGGCAAGGCCGGTATCCGGCAGGCCGTTCTCGTCACAGGAGCGGAGCAGG
Organism: uncultured Acetobacteraceae bacterium; assembly: GCA_964235545.1. GTDB lineage: Bacteria > Pseudomonadota > Alphaproteobacteria > Acetobacterales > Acetobacteraceae > LMUY01. The sequence goes on along the minus strand of CAXSEG010000004.1, from coordinate 25,751 downwards.
GGGCGGGCGTCGGCGACCACCACTTGGGTGAGCGCCAGCGAGGCGCTGGTCGCAGGGAGGGTTGGCCGGCTGAGCGAACCAATGGCGTCGCCGGGCAGCAGGAAGCGGACGATCTGCCGGCGCCCATCGCCCAGGATGCGCTGCTGGCAGGCCCATCCGGCCAACAACATCTGGGGCGGCTGTACGCGGCCTTCGACGCAGAGCTCGGATTGTGCCGGGTGATGCCGTGCCGTGTTGGGCAGGTCCCGCAGGATGTCGCTTTCGGCAGCGGACAACCGCGCAAGGCCGGAGAAACGAAGCATCACGGCATTGTCATGCCGGGCGTCGCCATAGGCTGAGAGGGGGCGGTTCATGCGGCGACTCCTTGCATTCGTCCGGCGAGACGCAGCACGGCAATCGTTAATTGATTACGGTCTACCGGTTTATCGAGGCGTAGCAGGTCACGATACGGCAAAGGCAGCACATCGGAGCCATAGCCGGTGATGAACGCCACGGGGATCCCACGGCATGCCAGCTCGTCGGCCAGCGACAAGCTGGTTCCGACGGTCAACTGGACATCGAGCAATGCCACATCGATCCGGCGACGCGCGAGGGGAGTATCGAGCGGCAAGCGAGAGACCGGCCCGATCACGGCGGCCCCTAGCTGCTGGAGCACGCCAGACAGCTCGGTTGCTATAAAGTAATGGTGTTCCACCACCAATATGTCCAGACCTGTGAGCGGCAGAACTCTCATTCCCGTAATACCGTTCGGGATGGACTGCCTGGCACGTCCGTCAAGCTGAATTCGATGGCACAGCACAGGCCACCAGGCCGGAACTGCATGGTCGTCGTGGCGCCGAGCTCGTAGGGCAAGCCTTGTTCGATCAGTTCGCGGCCGAAGCCGCGGCGCCTTGGCTGCAGGTCGGTCAGGGGCACGCCGGTCTCCTGCCACTCCATCGATAGCCGCCGGATATCCTCGTCCTGTTCGACATGCCAGCGGACGTTGACCCGGCCCGTCGCTACGGCCAACGCTCCGTATTTGATTGCGTTGGTCGCGAGTTCGTGGATCGCCAACCCGATCGACTCGGCCGTCTTGCCCGGCAGCGGCACGGGCGGACCTTCGACCTTGACCTGACGCTCATCCTGGCCGCCATGGGCCGCTAACTCCTGGTAGACGATGTCCTCCAACATGACAAAACCTTCGGCGGTGCGGGCCGAAACGCCCTGGGTCCGGGCCAAGGCGCCGATTCGGCCGGCAAGGTGGCCGGCGAAATGGTCCAAGTCGGTGCTGGACTCCAGCGTTCGCGTCAGCACCGAGCGGACGACGGCAAGAATGTTCTTGATCCGGTGCTGCAACTCAGCCAGCAGCGCACCCTGGCGCTTCTCCGCCCGGCGCCGCTCATCGATGTCGGTGCATGAGCCATACCAACGGATCACATGGCCCGCCGGGTCCAGTTGCGGAACGGCGCGGATCAGAAACCAGCACCAGCTGCCATCGGCCCGACGCAGCCTTGCCTCGTGCTCCAGCGTGCTTGCGGCCCCGTGTGCCCGCTGCCAAAGAGTGCGGTTCGCCTCGATATCCTCCGGGTGCAGCGCGGCGGACCAACCCTCGCCGAGGGCCGACCCGTCCGGTTGGCCGGTCAGGGCGTAGAAGGGCGGGTTCACATACTCCCAGGCCTGGGCTGGCCCGGCGATGAACAGCAAAGCCGGCACCGCCGCCGCCATTCGGCGGAACCGCTCGTCGCTTGCCCGCAACGCCTGTTCCGCCTGCACGGTCGCGGTGACATCCAGGAAGGTGACGACAACGCCGGCGACAATCTCCCCAACGCCACGACGCGGCAACAGCCGGACCACGTATTGCGCGCCGTTGAGCCTGTGCGCGGCCCGCCGTTCCAGCACCTCATGCGTGCGCAGAACGCGATGGGCGTCGCTGGCCAGGTCCGTGTAGCCGATCTGCAGCGTCAGGTCAGTGATCGGGCGGCCGCGATCCGCTTCGTGTACGTTCAGCACGTCCTGCACCGCTGGGGTGAAGCTGCGGATCCGCAGCGCCTCATCCAGGAACACGATCGCGATCCGCGTGCTGTCGATCACGCTTCGCATGTCGGAGTTGGCTTGCGCGAGTTCGTCCACCCGGTGCGCCAACTCAACGTTCAGCGCCTGGAGCTCGGCTTCAGACGCCTTCAGCTCCTCGTTGGCGGACCGCAGCTCCTCATTGAGGTTCTGCTGGTCCGCATTGCTGGCAGACAACTCGGCATTGGTGGTGGTGATCTCGTCCAGCGCTTCCCGCCGCATCTGTTCAGAGAGCAGCAATTCTGCCTGCAGATGCTGGATGCGGCCAAAGGGCTTCGGCGCCACCGCGGCAGCGACGACAGCTCGATCCTTAGCTTCGGGGGTGCGCTTCATGGCAGCCATCGGTTATCCCGGCCAGGCACCCTTTCAGATGCTGATAGCAGAATGGTGTGGCGGTGACGTTGATCAAGCAAACCTTCGGGCCGTGGAGTTGCCAACACGGCACGGATGGCCGTTAGCTGGCAATAAAGCAAGGGAGGCGGACGATGCGTTTGGATGGCAAATCCACATTGGTAACAGGTGCCGGTTCCGGATTTGGGGCTGAGATCGCGCGTGTCTATGCCCGGGAAGGTGCCAAGATCGTCCTGATGGACCTGAACGGTGCGGCGGCTGAGGCGGTTGCCGCCGCGATCGGCCCGGCGGCGCTGGCCGTGCAGGGGGACGTGACGAGCCGCACCGACATCGACCGTGCGGTCACCGCGGCGGTGCAGCATGGCGGCCGGCTGGACGTGGTGGTGAACAACGCCGGCTGGAGCTACCGCAACCAGCCCTTGTTGGACACGACGGAGGACGAGTTCGATCGGGTGTTCGCGATCAACGTGAAATCGATCTTCCACATGGTCGGCGCAGCGGTGCCGGCGATGCGCGCCGCCGGCGGTGCAATAATCAACATCGGCTCCACCGGCGGCATCCGGCCGCGTCCGGGGCTGGCGTGGTACAATGCGTCCAAGGGTGCCGTGAACCTGGTGTCCTCGGCGCTGGCCAACGAGCTGGCGGGGCACAACATCCGGGTGAACTGCATCGCTCCGGTGATCGGGGCGACGGGGCTGCTGGAGCAATTCATGGGCGTGCCGGACACGCCGGAGAACCGCGCCAAGTTCATGGCCACGATTCCGCTCGGCCGCATGTCCACGCCGGCGGACATCGCGGCGGCGGCGCTCTGGCTAGCCTCGGACGAGGCGGCGTTCGTGACGGGCGTGGTGCTGCCGGTGGATGGCGGGCGGACGATCTAGCGGGCGGTTTCGACTTGTAGAGTGGGACCGCTTTGGCGTCCCACGCGTCGTGCGCGTGTCGGTGGGATGCCAAAGCGCATCCCACCCTACGGCTCCCATCTTCTCACCACTCCCTGCCCAGCGCACTTTCGTGCCAGCGGTGAAGCACCAGCCATGTCACGCCGCTCAACACGGCGTAGATCGCGATCCCGCTCAGCGACAGCAGCACCAAGGCGGCATACATGCGAGGAATGTCCAGGCGGTAGCCGCTTTCCAGGATGCGGTAGGCCAGCCCCGTCCCGGCTGTGGCGGTGCCGGCGGTGAACTCCGCCACCACGGCGCCGATCAGGCTGAGCCCGCCCGCGATCCGCAATCCGGCCAGGAAATACGGCATGGCTGCCGGCAGCCGCAAGTACCAAAGCACCTGGCCCCGCTGGGCCCGGTAGAGCCGCATCAGGTCCAGCATGTTCGGATCCACCGAGTTCAGCCCGAGCGTCGTGTTGGAAAGGATGGGGAAAAATGCCACCAACCAGGCGCAGATCAGCAGCGCCAGCTCCGTGTTGCGCACATAGATCAGGATCAGCGGCGCGATCGCCACGACCGGCGTCACCTGCAGGATCACGGCATACGGGAACAAGCTCGCCGCCACCCAGCGGGACTGTGCGAACAGCACCGCCAGACCGCCGCCGATGATCACTGCCGCCGCCAGGGCCAGCGCCGTCACCTGCAGCGTCACCAGCAGCGAGGCGGACAGCGTGCGCCAATCCGCCACCAGCGCCGCCGCGACTGCCAGCGGGCCGGGCAGGATGTAGGGCGGGATGTTGTTCCAGCGCACTACCGCCTCCCACCCCAGCAGCACGGCGGCGCCCACGGCCAGCGGCAGCACGGCGAGCAGGAGCCTAGACATCCGCCATCGCCCGCTTCAGCGCCGCCGACACCGTGCGGCAATCGGCGATGTAGCCCGGCGCGGTGCGGTAGGCCTCGTCCCGCGCCGCCGGCGGCTGCACGGCGATGTCGGCCACCACCCGGCCGGGCCGCGGCCCCATGACCACGATGCGGCTGGAGAGGTAGACCGACTCATACACGCTGTGGGTGACGAAGATCACCGTCAGCCCGCCCTGCGCCCACAGCGCCAGCAGGTCGTCGTTCAGCCGCGCCCGAGTGATCTCGTCCAGCGCGGCGAACGGCTCGTCCATCAGCAGCACGCCGGGCCGGGTCGCGATGGCGCGGGCAATGGACACGCGCATGCGCATGCCGCCCGAGAGCTGCCGCGGGTAGGCGCGCTCGAACCCGGTCAGCCCTACCCGGGCCAGCGCCTCGGCGACCGTGGGCTCGGCGGCGCGGCGGGAGAGGCCGGCCATCTGCAACGGCAGCCGGACGTTGCCCCACACGGTACGCCAGGGCATCAGCGTCGGCTCCTGGAACACGAAGCCCAGGCGTGGCGGCGTGTCCTCCCATGCCACGGCGCCGGCGGTGGGGGGCGTGAGCCCGGCGATCAGGCGCAGCACGGTCGACTTGCCGCAGCCGGATGGGCCCAGCAGGCTCACGAACTCGCCGGGCTGCACGGTCAGGCTCAGGCCGTCCAGCGCCACCGTGCCGTTCGCGAACGCCTTGCGAATGCCGTCAAGGCGCAGCATGCCCGCTATTGCGGCGCCATCCCGTAGCGCTGGTCCACGAACTGCAGCGTGTACGCCTTGTGGTAGTCCAATTCCGGCTTGTACAGCCCCGCCTGCACCATGGTGTCGAAGAAGCCCTTCCACCGCTCGTCCGTCATGGCCCCCAGCCCAAGCGACAGACTGTCGCCGGAGTCGACGATACCGTCGCGCTTCATCACCTGCACCGAGTTGTCCAATACGTCCTGCGTGATGTCCGGGTTGTCGTGGCGGATCAGCGCGTCACCGGGCGCCGGGTCGTCCAGGTAGCTGCGCCAGCCCTCGATGGAAGCCTCAATGAACGCGCGCACCACCTCCGGCTTCTGCTGCACCATGCGGGATTGAGCGAGGATGACGGTGGAGTAGCCATCGTAGCCGTTATCGGCGAGCAGGCTTACCACGGGCTCGAACCCGGCGGCCGTTTTGATCTGGTAAGGCTCGGAGGAGACAAAGCCCATCTCGATCGCAGCCGGGTCAGCCAGGAAGGGGGCGATGGAGAAGTTGTAGGGCCGCATCTGGCTGTCGCTGAAGCCGAATTTGGCCTTGAGGAACAGCCAGCTGCCGGTGCGGTTGGCGGCCGAGAGCATGATCGGCTTGCCCTTCATCTGCGCGATGGTGTCGGACCCGGTGCCCGGGTGGGCGATCAGCACCTCCGGGTCCTTCTGGAAGAATGCGGCGACGGCCAGCACGGGAATACCCTGCTGCGCCATCGCCATGGCGGCGAAGCTGCCGGAGGAGAGCTGGAAGTCCACCAGCCCGGCCGCCACCTGCTGCGGCGGATTGGTCTGCGGGCCCCCCATGCGGATCGTCATGTCCAGTCCGTGCTTCTTGTATAGGCCGAGGGCAAGGGCCTGGTAGAACCCGCCATGCTCTGCCTCGGCCAGCCAGTCCGTGCCGAACACCACCTTGGTCTGGGCGAAGGCAGGGGCGGCGGCAAGCAGCGTCGCGAGCAAGGCGAGGATGGCGCGCGGCATGCAGGAACCTCCGGGAAATGGTCCGGACAAGATAGGGCATCGGTGCAATGACCGCGAGCGACTCAGCGGACGGCCCAGATCCGGCGCGGGCGCGGATTTCGCGAGGCGAGCCCTTGCGGGAGACGGCGGTGTATTGAGCGGCGGCCCTTGCCCTGGCCGCCGTGGAATGGTGGAAGGATGCCGCACCAATCCGGATCCCTGCCATGAGCGACACGTCCACCCCCGGCCTCGCCGAAGCCGCACGCCATCTCGGCGTTCCCGTCCGGGTCATCCGCCGTGCCATGCGCGACGGCACCCTGCCGGCCCCGCCGCACCTCACAGCGACCTCCCACCTGCCGGCCGGCTGGCTCGACAGCGCCAAGGCTGCGGTCGAGGCGTCCCCCAAGATCCTTAGCCTTGCCCCGCCGCAGACGGTACCGGCGTTCGCGCGCTACAAGGGCACGTCCGCCTGGGTGAAGTATCCGCGCCGGGTGCGGGAATACGCAGCGTTTCGGACCGTCACTCCGTAGCGCCCGCGCGTTGCATGGCCCAGAGCGCGAAGGCCTGGATCAGGGCCGGCTCGCGCAGGTATTCATAGCGGCCGGACCGCCCGCCATGCCCGGCCGTCATGTTGATCCGCAGCAGGATCGGCGCCGGGGCGGTGGTGTGGGCGCGCAGCTTGGCCACCCACTTCGCCGGCTCCCAATAGGTCACCCGCGGGTCCGACAGGCCACCCAGCGCGAGTACCGGCGGGTAGGGTTGGGCGGCCACTTGGTCGTAGGGCGAGTAGCTGGCGATCACGTCGTAGGCGGCGGCGTCGGTCAGCGGGTTGCCCCATTCCGGCCATTCAGGCGGGGTCAGCGGCAGGCTCGTGTCCGACATCGTGTTTAGAACGTCGACGAACGGCACCGCCGCCGCCACGCCGGCCCACAGCTCGGGCCGCACGTTCAAGACCGCACCGGCCAGCAGCCCGCCGGCGGACCCGCCATAGGCGACGATCCACCCCGCCCGTGCATGCCCGGCCGCGACCAGGTGGTCGGCGCAGGCGGTGAAGTCCGAGAAGGTGTTCGGCTTGGCCGGGCCGCGCCCGTCCAGGAACCAGCCCCAGCCTTTCTCCGAGCCGCCGCGGACATGCGCCGTCGCCCAGATCCAGCCGCGATCGACCAGGTTCAGCGCCTGGATCGAGAAATGCGGCATCGAGGAATGGCCGTAGGCGCCATAGCCGTAGAGCAGCACCGGACAGGCCCCCGCCTCGAATGCATCACGCCGGGCCAGCACGGTGATCGGAACGGTCGCGCCGTCGGGCGCCGTTGCCTGCAGCCGGCGCACCACGTAGGCAACGGGGTCGTGGCCGGACGGGATCTCCTGCGTCTTGCGCAGCACGCGCTTGCCGGTTGCCATGTCCAGGTCGAACACCTGGCGCGGCTCCCGCGGGCTGTCGTAGGCGTAGCGCAGCACCGTGGTGTCGTATTCGTAGCCGCCGACCAGCGACAGGCAGTACGCCTCCTCGTCCACCGCCAGCGGCCGGGCCTCGCCGGTCGCCCGGTCGGTGATCACGATACGGTCGAGCGCGTCAACCCGCTCGACATGCACCAGGTAACCGGCGAACAAGGTGAAACCGGTGATGTATCGGCCGGGGCGGTGCGGCACGAGGTCCTGCCAGGCGGCGTAAGACGGGTCGGCTTCGGGTGCCGTGACCAGCTTGTAGTCCAGTGCGCCGCCGGCATTGGTGCGGAGCACGAAGCAGTCGCCCCAATGGTCGATGCTGTAGCGTACCCCGATCTCTCGTGCGGCGACCAAGTGCGGTTGGGCGGTCGGGTCGGTGGCTGGGATCAGCCAGGCCTCGCTCGTCTCCTGATTGCCGAGCGAGAGGATGATCCATTGCCGCGACGAGGCGATCTCGACGCCGAGGAAAAACCCGGGATCTGCCTCGCGGTAGACCAGCACGTCCTCGGCCGGCCCGCCGCCCACGGGTCGCCGGAACACGGCGGAGGGGCGTCCGTTGTCGTCGCGCAGCGTCCAGAACAGCTGCGTGCCGCAGGGCGAGAAGACGAAGTTGCCGGTGCAGCTCTCGACCGGCTCGCCCAGCCCTGCCCCCGTATCCAGGTCGATGACGTGGACCGTGTAGACCTCCGACCCCTGCCGGTCCTCCGCCCAGGCGAAGCGGCTGTGGTCGGCGCTATGCTCGGCCCCAGCCAGCCGGAAATAGGCGTGCGGCTTGGCCATTGCATCCACATCGAGCAGCACCTGCTCCGCGCCGTGCTCGCCCGCCACCGGCACCCGTGCCAGTAGCGGATGCTGCGCCCCGGGTGCATAGCGGCGGTAGTACGCCCAGGCCCCGTCCGGCGCGGGCACGGTGCTGTCGTCCGACTTGATGCGGCCGACCATGGCGTCGAACAGCGTCTGCTGCAGCGCCTCCGTCCCGGCCAGCGTGGCTGCCGTGTAGGCGTTCTCCGCCAGCAGGTGGTCGCGTACGTCGGCGCGTAGCACGGCTGGGTCCCGCAGCACCGCCTGCCAGTCCGGGTCCTTCAACCAGGCGTAGTCGTCGGTCCGGGTGCGGCCGAGTTGCTCGATGGTGATGGGGTGGCGTCGTGCGATTGGGGCCTGCATGAGCAGTACACTGTCCCGGGCGGCGCAAAAGGCAAGGGGCGTGCAAGTCACTGCTGCACGCAGGTTGCGGCGCCCTGGTCTCTTGGCGACAGCTCTATTGAGTCATGATCGTGGACAAACCCCAAGTGTCGGACAACACGTAACCCTTCGGGTAAGGATCGGTTGGATCGAGCAAGTAGTTGTGGGTACCGGTGATCCATGCCTGACCCCGGATCGAGGGAAGGATCGCGCGGCGATCCCCCACTGTCGTCAAGGCCTCGATCCTTCCGTGAAACTGCGAGCCGATGATCGATGCGTGGGTCATCGTGTCACCGACCTTCATCAATCCCCTCGCTTCGAGCACGGCCATCCTGGCGGAGGTGCCGGTTCCGGTCGGACTCCGGTCCGAGCGGCCCGGCGCGCATATGCAGGTATTGCGCGTCACCTTGCCGACGCCTTCGAACGGGCGCGCGAACTGCACCATCGAGACGTGCCGGATATCGGGGAACTCGGGGTGGCTGACCGACAGCTGCTCCTTGGCCGCAAGCCGGATCAGCTCCGCCATCTCCGCCAGGCGCCGCGCTTCATCCGGGACGATATCGAACCCCAGCTTCGCCGCGTCGACGATGACGTACATCATGCCGCCGTAAGCGACGTCGCAGACGATCTCGCCGATGCCGTCGACCTGGAGCTTGGCATCCAGATGCTCGACGAAAGACGGGACGTTGTGCAACGTCACGGACACGCACTTGCCATCGCGGCACTCGGCGAGGATGTCCACGACGCCACCGGGCATGTCGAGCTTGAACCTTGTCTGCGGCTCCTCCATCGGCACCATCCCCGTTTCCAGGAGGACGGTGGCGATGCAGATGGTGTTCGAGCCTGACATCGGCGGGTATTCCGTCGGCTCCATGACGATCGCCCCCGCCACGCATTCGGGCCGGGTTGATGGGACGATCAGGTTGACGTGGCGGGCGACGCTGCCGCGCGGTTCGCAGATCAAGAAGCGCCGGATATGGTCGTAATCCCGCTCCATATTGCGCATCTTCTCGTACATCGTGGCTCCCGGCGGAGGCAGGACGCCGCCGACGATGACGTCCCCGATCTCGCCTTCGGCGTGGCAGCCGATGACCTGTATAGCCCGTTTCGCGCGCATCCGTTGTTCTTTCCCGCGGCTACAGCGCCCCGCCCTTCCGCCCCACCGCCGCCCCGAGCCGCAGCCGCAGCGCCTGCAGCTTGATGAAGCCTTGCGCATCCACCTGGTCGTAGGCGCCCTGGTCGTCCTCGAACGTCACTACGCGGGCGGAATACAGGCTGTGCGGGCTCTCGCGGCCGATCACTGAGACGTTGCCCTTGTATAGCTTCAACCGCACCATGCCCGTGACGCTGCGCTGGCTCTCGTCGATTGCGGCCTGCAACATGCGTCGTTCAGGGCTGAACCAGAAGCCGTTGTAAATCAGTGAGGCGTAGCGCGGCATCAGCTCGTCCTTCAGGTGCGCGGCCTCGCGGTCAAGCGTGATGCTCTCGATGCCGCGATGCGCCTGCAGCAGGATCGTGCCGCCCGGCGTCTCGTAGACGCCGCGGGACTTCATGCCGACGAAGCGGTTTTCCACCAGATCCAGCCGGCCGATGCCGTTGGCGCGGCCCAACTCGTTCAGCCGGGTCAGCAGCGTGGCGGGGGACAGGCGCAATCCGTCGATCGCCACCGCGTCACCGCGTTCGAACTGGACGGTGATCACGGTGGCTTGGTCCGGCGCGTCCTCCGGGCGGATGGTGCGCTGGTAGACGAACTCGGGTGCTTCCTGCGCCGGGTCCTCCAGCACACGGCCCTCGCTGGAGCTGTGCAGCAGGTTGGCGTCGACGCTGAACGGGGCCTCGCCGAGCTTGTTCTTGGCGATCGGGATTTGGTTCTGCTCGGCGAACTCCAGTAGCTTGGTGCGGCTGGTCAGGTCCCACTCGCGCCAGGGAGCGATCACCGTCACGTCCGGCTTCAGCGCGTAATACGCGATCTCGAAGCGCACCTGGTCGTTGCCCTTGCCGGTCGCGCCGTGGGAGACGGCGTCCGCCCCCACCTCCTCGGCGATCTGGATCTGGCGCTGGGCGATCAGCGGGCGGGCGATGGAGGTGCCGAGCAGGTATTGGCCCTCGTAGACCGTGTTGGCGCGGAACATCGGGAACACGAAGTCCCGCACGAACTGCTCGCGCAAGTCCTCGACGAAGATCTGCTTGACGCCGAACATCTCGGCCTTCTTGCGGGCCGGCTCCAGCTCCTCGCCCTGGCCCAGGTCTGCGGTGAAGGTGATGACCTCGCAGTTGTAAGTCGTCTGCAGCCAACGCAGGATCACGCTGGTGTCGAGCCCGCCGGAATAGGCGAGAACGACCTTTTTCACATCGCGCACGGGCATGGCAGATTGGGTCTCCTTCGGGCCAATCGCGAATAGACCCGAAGCGGGGGAGCGGCAAGCCGATGCGGTTTTTGTGGGTTGTGATGCTGCTGGTAGCGGGTGCCGCACGGGCGGAACCGGTGCTGGACCCGCCTTCGGTCGCGGGGGTGGACGCGGCCGGACGGGCGCAATACGCCGACTGGCTGCTGACCAACACGCCGCGCGTGTTCGCCATCGGTGTGAACGGCAAGACCGGCTGGTACTCCGGCGGCAAGACGCTGGAGGAGGCACGCAGCCGAGCCGTGCAGCTGTGCACCGACCATGCCGGCACCGACTGCCGCCCGTATGCCGAGGACCTGGCCGTGGTCTGGCCGGGCCGTGCGTGGCGGCCCGTGGCGCCGCCGGGCCCGCTGGTGGACACCATCAACTATGGCTTCGTGCCGGACGAGCACTTTCTATGGCATGGCCCGGCGGTGGCGCGTGGCGTGGTCGTGTGGTCCCACGGCCAGGGCGGGCAGGACCTGGACAGCCGCGGCGTGCAGCCGCCGCCGGTCCTGCGCGTGTTCAACGATGCCGGGTTCGACGTGATCCGGTTTGACCGCGCGCCCTACGTGGACAACCCGGTCCGCGCCGCCGGTTGGCTGCGGGACGAGTTGCCGGTGCTGCGCCGCTCCGGCTACCGGCTGGTGGTGGCGGCCGGGCAATCCCGCGGGGCATGGACGTCCCTGCAGATGCTCGATACCGGCGGGCTCGCGGACGTGGTGATCGCGCTCTCCCCGGCGGCGCACGGCTCCGGCCGTAGCACCAATCTCACGGCGCAGGATGACGATCTGCGGGCGCTGGTGGTGGACGCCCAGCCGGCGAAGACCCGGGTGGCGGTCGCGCAATTCATTGCCGACCCATTCATGTCGGACGCGAATGTGCGGCTGCAATTATTGCGGCGATTGCAGGCGAAGGAGGGTGGGCTGCTGCTGATCGACCGGCCGGCGGGGCTGAGCGGCCATTTCGGTGGCACGAACAGCATTTTCAGCCGGCGGTTCGGCGCCTGCCTGCTGCAATTTGCCACGGCGGCGGTGCCGGTGACGGGGTGCCCGGAGTAGCTCCCACTCGGGCTATCTTCCCTCTCCCGTCAAGGACAGGAAAGGGAGAAGGCGATCACCCTGTAAACCCACAGTCTCACGCTGCCGGCCGCACCCGCTCGCTCTCCGTCCGCAACTGCCCGCATGCGGCCAGGATGTCCCGCCCCCGCGGCGTGCGCACCGGGCTCGCGAAGCCGGCGTCCATCACGATGCGGGCGAACGCGTCCAGACGCTCCCGCGTGCTCGGCTGGTAGGCGCTGCCGGGCCAGGGATTGAACGGGATCAGATTCACCTTGGCCGGGATGCCCGCGATCAGCCGCACCAGCTCGCGCGCATCAGCCTCGGTGTCGTTGATCCCGCGCAGCATGACGTATTCAAAGGTAATACGGCGCGCGTTGGAAGCACCCGGATAGCGCCGGCACGCCGCCAGCAGCTCCGCGATCGGGTATTTGCGGTTCAGCGGCACGATCTCGTCCCGCAACTCGTCGCGCACCGCGTGCAGGGATACGGCGAGGTTCACGCCCAGCTCCTCGCCGCAGCGGTCCATCATCGGCACCACGCCGGAGGTGGACAGCGTGATGCGGCGTCGGGACAGGCCGATGCCCTCGCCATCCATCACGATCCGCATCGCGCGGGCCACGTTCTCGTAATTATACAGCGGCTCGCCCATCCCCATCAGCACGATGGTGGAGAGTAGCCGGGGCGTCTCACCGCGCGGCGACGGCCACTCGGCATATGCATCCCGCGCCGCCATGAACTGGCCGACGACCTCCGCCGCGCCCAGGTTGCGAACCAGGCGCTGGGTGCCGGTGTGGCAGAACCGGCAGGACAGGGTGCAGCCGACCTGGGAGGAAATGCAGACGGCGCCACGATCCTCTTGCCGGTCGGGGATGTAGACGGTCTCCGCCTCTTGCCCGTCGCGGAAACGGAACAGCCATTTGCGGGTGCCGTCGGTACTGATCTGCTCGGTGGCGATGCCAGGGCGGCCGATCACGAAGCGCCCGGCCAGCTTCTCCTGCAACGGGCGGGCGATGCTCGACATGGCGGCGAAATCGGTGGTGCCCTGATGGTAGATCCAGTGCCACAGCTGCTTGGCCCGAAACGGCTTCTCGCCGATCGCAGCCAGTTCCTGCACCAGTTCGTCGCGCGACAGCCCCACCAGCTCGCGGCGGCCATCCGGCAACGCGATCGGGGGTGGGGAGAACAGCGCCGATTTCGCGAGGATGCGGTCGCGGTCGCTCGCGGTCAGCTTGGCGGCGTCGGTGAGCGGCGCGGCCATGCTCAGCCCTTGCCGCTGCCCGCGCAGGCCTTGTTGATCGCGGCATAAGCGGGCGAGAAGCCGCGCAGGTTGAAGGTATCGAGGATCGTGGTGCCGCGCGGGCCCGCCGACTTCGCGACTGCCTGCCGCCCGCGCTCGAACGCGCCGACGGTCGCGTGCCCGTCGCGTGCGAAGGCGGAGCGTTGGCTGGTGTAAAACGGCTCGGCTGGGCCGCCTTCCACCTGCACCGTGACTTCGGCATTGGGTGCGTAGGCGAACCCGGCGCTGATCGCCACCGCGTCCCGCGCGCCACCGGGCCGCTGCGTGACGGTCAGGACCACATCGCCCCGCCCGGGCAGTGGGGGAGCGGAGGTGGCGGCGCGGGTAAACGCGTAGCATACGGTCTGCCCGGCTTCCTGGTGCGTGGCGGCGGTCCAATCCTCGAATTTGCCGATGGCGCGGGGTGCCGCGGGCACCGGGTGCGTCGCCGGGTGAGGCGCCGTGGCGTGGGAGGGGCGGGGTTGCGCCAAGGCCTGCATGACGGGCGAGGCACCGACGGCCACGAGCAGCAGCAGGGGTATGGGTCGCATAACGTACAGATACGGCGGAGGCGGCCCGCGGACAAGCAGAGACGGTAGCAAATGTGACGTTTGAGTTAACAACTCATGGGGCCGTGTCGATCCTGGATGCATGGATACCAACCGTCCCGTCCCGGCCCGATGGAATGCCGCGAACGCCCGTCACCACTTCACCGAAGTGCTGGAGGCAGCCGATACTGGCCGGCCGCAGACGATCGTGCACCGGAACGGGCGCGAATATGTGCTGGTAAGCAAGCCGACGTACGACGCAATGAAGCCGGACCTGCTGACGGTGTTGAAGTCGTTCGACTTTGGTGACGGGGAAGATGAGCTGGATCAGATCTTGGCTGAACTCCGCCCGGGGCATCAAGACGGGTAGCCGCTGATTGCTGATCGACTCCAACATCATCAGTGCAACCCGCCGGGCAAACCGGAACAGCGACATCATAAATTGGCTTGATGCTCGCCGGTCTGGCGGAGTTTATCTGCCGGCGCCGGTTGTTACCGAACTTTCATACGGCATTGCCCTCGTAAAGCAACTGGTTGCTAGAGCCATGCTGGAAGCGTGGCTGAGCCGAGTGCTCGGCAGCGAGAAGACCGTCGCGATGGATGCGGATGCTTTCGAACTATACGGCCGCATGCTTGCCTCCCCGCCTCTTGCCGCTTTCCGCATGGCGCAGCCCGGGAGCAAACGGCCACAGCTTGCAGCTGACCTGCAGACCGCTGCCATCGCCATCGTTCGTGACGAAGCGGTCGCCACGCTGAACGGCCAGGACTTCGCGCGGATACAAGCCGCGTTTCCGGCGTTACGCTACCTCAATCCGCGGACCACCGCGGGAGGGAGCGAGGCAGCATGACCGTCGAGGACCACCACCAGGACGCCCTGATCGAGACGGCGCGGCTCGAACTGGACCGGGCGCACCGTGCCGCGCTGGCCATGGAGGCGGGCGAGGTGCGCCGCGGGCTGGACCTGGCCCTTGCCGCCCTACAAGGCGTGTCCGCGGACGGAGGGCAGATGTACGCCACGCTTGCCGGCCAACTTTCGACGGCGCTGGCGGACCTGGATTCCGGGTCGCTGGCGGAGATGGCGCACATTATCGAGGCGGTTCGCAAGGAGATCGAGGCTTAGGCGGTTCCAAGCACACCTGATCGCAGCATCAGTGTAGGACCGTAAAATCCGGCATGGCCTGCCCTGGCCCAGCGGCTGCAAGGTCGCGTGTGATGCGCCCCGCGATCGGCAGGCGGTAATGGACCGGGTCCCAGTAGTTCGTCACGTTAGCGGTGATCGGGCTCGGGATGTTGAAGTCCAAGACCGTGGCATACGGCACCGCCGCCGCGATCGCGGACACTTGGGCGCGGCATGCATCCCACATGGCTGCGTAATCGCTGCCGAGTGCCGCCTGGAACGAAAGCTGGCTCGGTGTGAAGAACAGGATCTTGCGCGTGCCCGGCGGCAGCGCGCGCAACGCTGCCTCCAGCATCGGCAGTGTTGGTAACACGTGTGGCGCGGCGAGGGCGGGGAGCACCGGAGGCCTGCCCCAACGCGCGAATGCCGCGGCGACGCGCGCGGGGTCATAGGCGGATTCGGGTGGCACGAAGCTAGTATAGCCGTCCAGCCCGTATCGGCGGGCTTTGTATCCGAGCATCGTCCAGAGCTCGCTAGCCGCCTCCTGCACCGCATAGAGCGTCAGGATGTGGCCGTAGCCGCGCCAGGGTGAGCCCGCATACATCCACTCCGGGAACGTGCGGCCCGAGTTGATCTGCGGAACCTCGGTGCACCACACACTGTCGAGCCCGATGATCACGGTGCGTGCCGCCGGATGGGTGCGGGTGAACAGGGCGAGCATTTGGCTCTGTTCCCACGCCGTGGCGGCGTTCATCGCCAGGTTCGCGAAGTGGCCGCCGAACAGCGGGTCCAGCTCGGCCGGGCGCAGCAGGCGGGAGGAGGAGGAACCGATGACGGCGGAGTCGAACCGCGCGGCGTGAGCCAGGGCCGGCATGGTGAAGCGGGCGTTGCTTGAGACGGGTATCCGCGGCAACGGCGGCGACAGGGGCAGCACGTCCCACGGGTCGATGGTCGCCACGAACAGGAACAGGATCGCCAGCAGCCCAAGCGCACTGCCGAGGAACCAGGCCAGTTGGCGTCGCCAAGGGTCAGAACTGGAAATAGATGAACTCGTTCGGCACGCGCCCACCGACCAGCAGCAGCAGGAACACCAGCGCCGCTGCTGCCGGCAGCGCCAGCCAGCGGACCGGCGGCAGGCGGATCAGGGCCCAATGCTGGCTGGGGGGCATCAGCAGCACGATGGCGATCGCGGCGGCCACGACGGCCGCGTTGTCGACATGCACGTGCCCGGTGCCGTTCGCACCCGCCATGCCGGCCAGCATGCGCAGGGCGGTGGTGAAATCGGGCGAGCGGAACAGCACCCAGCCGGCGATGACGAACAGCATCGTGGCCAGCCAGCCGGCCAGCCGCGGCATGCGAAGGCCCGCGCGGTCCCACGCACTGTTTGCGGCGAGGGCCAGGCCATGCAGCCCGCCCCACGCTACGAACGTCCAGGCGGCACCGTGCCACAAGCCGCCGAGCAGCATGGTCGCGACCACGTTAGCCCCCTGCCGCGCGTGGCCCGCACGGTTGCCGCCGAGCGGGATGTAGACGTAGTCGCGCAGGAAGCGGGACAGCGTGATGTGCCAGCGCCGCCAGAACTCCCGGATCGAGCCGGCGCGGTAGGGGGCGGCGAAGTTCAGCGGCAGGTGGAAGCCGAACATCAGGCCGAGGCCGATGGCCATGTCCGAGTAGCCAGAGAAGTCGAAATAGATCTGCAGCGTGTAGCTGCCTGCCGCCGCCCAGGCTTCAGCCAAGCTCGGATGGGCGCCTGCGGCGACCCGGGCGAACAAGGGGTCACACACCAGGGCGACCGTGTCCGCGATGGCGGCCTTCTTGGCCAACCCGATGAGGAATAGGGCGGTGCCGCGGGCCAGGTTCTCCGTCATCTCCGGCCGCCGCGGCGGGAGCGCGAATTGCGGGATAATTTCGTTATGGCGGACCAGGGGCCCGGCAATCAGCTGCGGGAAAAAGGTCACGAAAGCGGCGAACTCGAGTAGGCCGTAGACGTGCCGGTCCCCGCGGCGCAGATCGACCAGGTAGCTGATCTTCTGGAACGTGAAGAAGGAAATGCCGAGTGGCAGGATGATCCCGAACGGCTGGTGAACCATGCCCACCAGCTCCGCCAGGGTGCCGGCGGCAAAGTCGGCGTATTTGCACACACCCAGCACCCCCAGGTTGGTGACGACGCCAAACACCAGCCAGCCATCCCGCCGCCATCGCGCATAGGCGCGGACAAACAGCCAATTCACCAACGTCAGCCCCACCAGGAGCGGGACGAAGCGGACATCCCACCAGCCGTAAAAGACCAGCGACGCGCCGACCATCACGGCCTGGCGTAGCCATCGGCGCTCCGCGGCGGCGTAATACAGGGCGAGCACGACGGGCAGGAAGGCCAGGATGAAAACCTGGGAGTTGAACAGCATCTCAGGGCGCGCGGGCAGGCATGGCGCGCATCCGGACGGCGGGCAGCATCATGACCGGCCGACCGGCCCGAATACCAAATGGCCGTTCACGCGCACGACGCCCGCCAGCAGGCGCAAGGCGTCCGGGCCGCCACGGTCGCACAGATATCCCCCCTCCATCTCCCCAGCCAGGGCCTCCGCCTGGGACGCGATGATCTCCGCCGCCCGGCGCAATGCCTCGCGGGAGAGCACAAGCTGTAGGTCGTCAGAAAGAACATTCCAATCGGCGAGCATCGCGGGCTCCGTCAGTCTTCCGCCCTTCTGGCTCGGTTAAGCCGCGGATGAGGCAAAGCTGCGCGGCGAGCGAAGGTGTAGTCGGCAAAGGTTAACCGGTTATTGGAACAGGCTATCACGCGAGCGCGATCAGCCGCGGCGCGCCAATTCATACAGCGCCACCGTGGCGGCGGAGGCCACGTTCAGGCTCTCCATGCTGCCGGGCATCGAGAGGCCCGCCACCTCGTCGCACGTCTCCCGCACCAGCCGGCGCATGCCGGGCCCCTCGGCCCCCAACACCAGCGCCACCCGGCGTTCGGACAGCGCCGGGCCGGACAGTGGCTTGCCGCCGGCGTCCAGCCCGACCGTCCATAGCCCGGCGGCCTTTAACGCCACGATCGTGCGCGACAGGTTCACCGCCCGCAGCAGCGGCACGATCTCAAGCGCGCCGGAGGCAGCCTTGGCCAGCGCACCCGTCTCTTCCGGCGCATTGCGGTCTTGGGTGATCACGCAGGCGGCACGGAACGCGGCGGCGGAGCGCAGCACGGCGCCGATATTGCGCGGGTCGCTTACCTGGTCGAGCACCAGAACCGGGCCAGGCCGCTCCAGCACGTTGGCCAGCAACGGCGTACCCAGCGTGTCGGCCAGCAGGGCTACGCCTTGATGCACGGCATCACGCCCGAGCAACTGGTCGATGCGGGCGCGATCCGACCGCTCGGGCGCGAGCGGCCAGGGTTGCGGGCGCCGGGCGACCAGGGCTGCTTCCGCCTCCTCGGTGAGGATCAGGCGGCGAAGGCGGCGGGCGGGGTTGCCGAGTGCGGCGTCCACGGCATGCAGGCCGTAGAGCCAGACAGCGCCCCGCGGGGTATCGGCGGCACGCCCGCTAGATTGGGGCCTCGTGTCCTGCGGCCGCGGCTCGTGCGGGCGCGGCTCGTGCGGGCGGGCAACTGGCGGGCGCGCCTCGATCGGCGGGCGTTTTGGACGGCTATCCGGCCGTGTGTCCAGAGCCTGGGGTGCGGGGGACCGGGATAGCGCGGGCCGGGGGGCGCGGACCTCAGTTACGAAGGGACGGGCACCGTTCGGGCGTGGCCCGTCCGCGCGGTTGCCGGGCGGGCCAGAGCGTGAGCCGCCCGGCACACCGGATCGGCCACCTGACGGGCCGGACCGCCCGGCGAACGAGCCGTCACGGCCACCAGGTGGGCCATTCCGGCCGCTGGGAGGTCCTGGTTTACGAGGGGGAGCGGACATCGCGCCGGTATAGCCCTGGCCCACCAGGCCCGCTAGCGTGCCACAACGATAAAGCGCGGCAGCGCCGAGAGGTGCGGCACCATGGCCGAGATCACCGTCTCCGATCGCGACGGCATCCGCCACGTCGGCATCGACCGCCCGGCCAAGCTCAACGCCCTCACCCGGGCCACGTACCGGTCGCTCGCAGACGCCTTGTCCGGCGCAGCCTCCGCCGGGATACGGGCGATTTGGCTACACGGCGACGAGGCACGCTTCACCGCCGGCAACGACCTCGGCGATTTCGCCCGCGCCGTGCCCGGCGAACGCTCTGCCGCGTGGGACTTCCTCAAGGCGCTGATCACCTGCGAGACCCCGTTTCGCCCGCTTGCTGCACGGCCCCGAGGCCCGCGAAGCCCTGGCCGCCGCCGCCGAGAAACGCCCACCTGACTGGAGCCGCGCGGCACACCCCACAGCCGCAGCCGATGGTTGACAACCGCCCCCGGTCAGGAATACCCCGCCCACCATGGAGGGGTGCCCGAGTGGCTAAAGGGGGCGGACTGTAAATCCGCTGCTGTAATGGCTACGTTGGTTCGAATCCAACCCCCTCCACCAGCATCGCTAACGACTGTCCTCGCTCCGGCGCCAAGCCCCACGATTGAAGGGCTTGGCAGACATAACCAACGCGCCATTGGCCGGACCTACTACGCCCGCCGGTCCATCCCGAAGGACCGTTGGTGGGAGGCCGGCCAGGTCCCCGGCCGCGAGGCGAACATCCTACGAGAGATCGGCGCCGGCACCGCGCAGGGGGGGCGCTTCGTGGCTTTCGCCCGGGACGACCGCGCCGTCGAGCGAGGCTTCGAGTGCGTTGGCGAGGGCGTCGATCTGGGAGGGTGTGAAAACCGCCGGGTTGGCTAGCGCGCTGGTGAATGCGGTGCGGTCGAAGACGGCCATCGGTGGCTCCTGAAACGAAGGTATGGGCAAGCTGGGGCGCTGGGCAGCCCGGCCGGTCGCAAAGGGGGACAACGCCCGCGAGTGCAGTTCGTATGGTCCCAGCGCATCCGGGGCCGATCACACCCCACCATCCCAGGCCAACGACGTTAGTGCAGGGAACTGGGCGAAGCGCCCGTTGTTCGCGCCCCGCGCCAGGGGACGTGACGTCGCCGAAGCTGCATGGCGTGAGCGTGAGGATCACCGGGGCATCCAACGGCATACGAGTTCGGCCTGCGTGGCCTGTCAGAGAGCCTCCGCGCCGAACTGCAGGACGAGCCAGGCATCCATATCTGCGATGTGCCCTCCGGCTTCGTGGACACACCCGGCGTCGGGCAGGCTGGCAACTACACCAGGCACCGTCTCGACGCCAAGGCGCCGGACCGGCCGGAGCAGGTTGCGGACGCGATCGTCCGATTGGCGCAGCACCCCAAGGACAAGGTCTCCGCGGGCGCGGTGGCGACACTGGCGCCGCTGGCCTACGCCGCCGCACCCGCCCTGGGTCGCTGGACGATGAGCCGGATGCGGGGCTTCGCCATCGCGCGCGCCAGCGCACAAGCCGAACCCGGGCGGCGTGTTCGCACCGGGTGACACGGGTGGGCTCTCCAGGCATTTGCCACTGGGCCGGATCGTGGGGATTGCGGCTCTCGGCCTGCTGGCGACGGTCTCGACGATGATGCTTACGCGCAAGGACTAGGGTGCGGATGGACGGCAGGAAGCTTTTGATCTGACCCCGGCGTCGCCCTACATGATCCGCATACCGGCAGCCCGCGCGGTCACCCCAGGAATCCCACTCATGTTCAACGAGATCATCGTTGCGATCTACGAAGAGGATGCGGAGGCCGAGCAGGCGGTGGCCGACCTGGTGGCGGCCCATGTTCCGGCTTCCTCCGTCGTCCGGCACAGCAAGGATGACAGCCCCTCGCTCGGCAGCACGGCAACGCCGCACCCGGAGGGGAACCGGCATGGCTTCTGGTCTCGCCTGTTTGGCGGCCACAGCAGTGATCACGCCGTCTACGACCACGCGCTGCACAACGGCGGCAATGTGGTCATGGTGACGACCGTCCCCGACCAAGACATGCACCGGGTCATGGCGATCCTGGAGCGGCACAATCCGATCGACGTCGATGAGCGGGCCGCGAGCTTCACGGGGATCGCCCATAATCCGGATCCCGCGGTGCGGGGTACGGACGAGCTTGCGGATGCCGGATCGCTGGTCAACCAAGGTGGACCCCGTATCCGGCGCTTCGCGGTCGTATCCAGGGCGTAGCGTCATCCAACCGACCGTCGAGGGCCCCCGACCTCCGTCTGCGCGGCATCGGCCGATGATCCGGCGCCGAAGGGTGCTTGCTTCGCTGGCCCTGCCGCTGCTGCAAGGCTGCACGGCTGCCCTGCCACCGCTGCAGACGCATGCGGTCAGCCCGGAAGCCCAAGCCCTGCTCGCCGCCAGCGCCGCCGCGCACGGGTTCACGGCACTCGCCTCCGTGCATGACGTCAACGCCCGCTATGCCGGCCATTGGCGCGGGCTCGTGGGCATCCTGGTGCCGGTGCTGGTGGATTCGGGGTTCCGCGGCACCTCGGAGGAGCGGCTGCTGCTGCCCGACCGGCTGGTGACGCAATCGTACACGGGGCCGAGCGGCCACAAGCAAGTGGTCCGGCGCACCGCCCCCGCCGGCCAGGGCGAAGTGCGCGCCTGGTTCAATGGCCAGGAATCCCACGACGAAGCCCAGCGGGACGCCGCGGCGCTGGTGGCCGACGGTTACAGCCTGTTCCTGCTCGGGCCGATGCTGCTGGCGGGCCGATGGGGGGCGGACCGGTCCCTGGCGATGCAGCTCTCCACCCCCG
Source organism: uncultured Acetobacteraceae bacterium (assembly GCA_964235545.1). Taxonomy (GTDB): domain Bacteria; phylum Pseudomonadota; class Alphaproteobacteria; order Acetobacterales; family Acetobacteraceae; genus LMUY01. The sequence goes on along the minus strand of CAXSEG010000004.1, from coordinate 4,156 downwards.
AGACCATCACGGTGGGCGGGCAGGAATACACCTGCGACGTGCTGCGCGTGGACATGGCCCCGGGCATCGGGCTGTCGGCTGGCGACGAGTTGGCCTTGTTCATCGACCGTGGCGAGCGGCTGATGCGCCGGGTGCGCTTCACGTTGAACGGGCTCGCGGTCACCCAGGGTGCGGTCGCCGAGGTCGATACCTGGGCGCATGTCACGGTGCAGGCGGTGCGCTGGCCGACGCGGTTCCACGAACACCTGCGGCACCCCCTGTCCATCCCCGTGCACGACTGGCAGATGGAGGGGCTGGACCTGAACCGCGGCCTGCTACCGGCGGACGTCACCGGCCCCGCACTGGCCGGGCATGCGCTCCGTCCTGCCGACGCCCTGCTGACAGGCGCGTAGGCAAGAGGGTGCGTTCTGGCGAGAATGGCCAATCCGCGACCCGGTCCGCGTCCGAATGCCTGTAAGGATTTCCAGCCCATGATGCAGCGTTCCGCCGTTCTCGCCCTTCTGCTCTGCTTCAGTGCATGCGGCAGCGACATGCTGACCAGCGAACCCGGCGGGGGTTACCTCGCCAACGGGCAATCCGTGCTTGTCGATGACAAGCGCTGCCCCGCCGGGCAGGTGAGCAAGGTGACCGGCCCTGCCAATCTGACCGCGACGCGCACCTACGCGTGCGTGACCAAGCCGGGCGGTGGCCTGTTCTAGGGTCGGTGCGGGTTAGTGTTGGTCCAGCCCCTCGAACGAGCATCCGGCATGGACGGCCGACAGCGGATCTCCGGTGCCACTCCGCCACAGCCAGGCCGCAACCGGGCGCGTGGTGGAAGCGGGCCCGGCTCATGCTGGCCAGGCTCGGCCCCCACCACGTCATCCGCGTCGGCGATGGCGGGCTGACCCTGGTCGAAACCAACATCGTCCGCTGCCTCGTGCCAGCCGGCATCGGGAGGGGGTGGCCGCCCCGTCCCGCCAGTGCCGCTCAGATGGCTTCCTTCAGCTCCTTCGCAGCGCGGAACGCGATCTTCTTGCTCGCCTTGATCTGGATCGCCTCGCCAGTCGCCGGGTTGCGGCCCATCCGCGCCGGACGATCCTTCACCTCGATGATCCCCAGCCCGCCGATGCGCACGCGCTCCCCGGCCTTCAGGTGGTCCACCAACTGGGTGAACACAGCCGTGACCAGGCTGTCCGCCTCCTTCTTCCCCATTTCGTTCCGCTCCACCAGGCCGGCGGCGAGGTGCTTCAGCGTCACCGTGGTCGGCGCCGGCGGCTTGAGGGGCGCCGGAGATGCCTTGGTTCCCGGTTTGGCTGCGGCCTTCGCGGCGACCTTCCCGTCGGCCTTCGGGGGTGCTTTGCCCTTGGGGGCCGGCTTCACTTCGGTGACCTTCTTTGCCATAGCCAAAACTCCGTCCTAAACGCGGGCCACCGAATCATGCGCGCGTCGTCCAGACAAGCCTCCGAGTCGCCGTTTTCCAGCTGAACAGCGATATTGCACCCGCTTCGCACGCGAAAGGAAGACCATGGCCACGATTCTGATCATCGGGGCAGCCGGAATGCTGGGCCGCAAGCTCGCCACACGACTCACCGCCGACGCCGCGGCCACCCATCGCCTGGTCCTGCACGACATCGTACGCCCCGATTCGGTGCCCGGTGCCGCGTGCCTTGCGTCCGACATCTCCGAGCCCGGGGCCGCCGCCGCCCTGCTCAAATCCCGGCCGGACATCATCGTCCACCTCGCCGCGGTCGTGTCCGGCGAGGCGGAGGCGGATTTCGACAAGGGCTACCAAGTCAACCTGGACGGCACCCGCCATTTGCTGGAGGCGATCCGCCACGTGGGCGGCGGCTACCGGCCGCGCCTGGTGTTCGCGTCCTCGCTGGCCGTGTTCGGGGCACCCCTGCCGGACGTGATCCCGGACGACCACGGGCTCGCGCCGCTCTCCTCCTACGGCACGCAGAAGGCGATCGGCGAACTGCTGGTGGCCGATTACAGCCGCCGCGGCTTCATCGACGGCATCGGCCTGCGCCTGCCCACCGTCTGCGTGCGGCCCGGCAAGCCCAACAAGGCCGCCTCTGGCTTCTACTCCGGCATCATTCGCGAACCGCTGAACGGGCAGGACGCCGTGCTCCCCGTGCCCACCGATCTGCGCCACTGGTTCGCCTCCCCGCGCGCCGCAGTCGGCTACCTGCTGCACGCCACCACGCTGGACACGGCCGCCCTCGGCACACGGCGCATCCTGACCATGCCGGGCATCTCGGCCAGCATCGCCGAGCAGATCGAGGCGCTGCGCCGCGCCGCCGGGGACGCAGCCGTCGCCCGCATTCGCTCCGTGCCGGACCCGGCCATCCTCGCCATCGTCAGCACCTGGCCGCGCGCGTTCGACTGCACCCGGGCCCTGGCGCTCGGCTTCCGCCCGGACGCCGATCTCGACGAGATCGTGCGCATCTACCAGGAGGACGACATGCCGGCACGCTGACCGGCCGTTGCGCATCGCCGCCAACCCCGCCAGCCTGTCCCGCGAACAGACGGGGATGGCCCGATGCCCGATTTCGACCTCATCATCCGCGGTGGCACCGTGGTTACCGCGTCCGACCAGTTCCGCGCCGATATCGGCGTGCGCGCTGGCCGCATCGCCGCCCTCGCCGACCATCTGGAGGGTGGCCCGGTGCTCGATGCCGGCGGCTTGCTGGTGCTGCCCGGCGGCGTGGACAGCCACTGCCACATCGAACAGCTGCAGCAGGGCGGCGGTGCCGACGAGGAAACCTTCACCACCGGCAGCCGCGCGGCGCTCGCGGGCGGCACCACCAGCGTCGTCACCTTCTCCACCCAGTTCAAGGGCGGCGGCGTGCTGGAACCGCTGGCCGAATACCGCCGCCGTGCCGAGGCTGGCGCCGCGGTGGACTACGCCTTCCACCAGATCATCACCGACCCCACGGACGAGGTGATCGAGCGGGAGCTGCCGCAAGTCGTGGCCTCCGGCGTGCGCTCGCTCAAGGTGTTCCTCACCTACGACCCGCTGCATTTGGATGACCGGCAGTACCTGGCCGTGCTGTCCGCCGCCCGCCGCCTGGGCTGCCTGGTCACCGTGCATTGCGAGAACTACGACGCCATCGCCTGGCGCAGCGCCGCCCTGCTCGCCGACGGCCGCACCGCGCCGAAATACCACGCCTGGTCCCGCCCTGCCGTGGTCGAGCGGGAGGCCACCCACCGCGCCATCGCGCTGGCCGAGCTGGTGGACACCCCGATCGAGGTGTTCCACGTCAGTTGCCCCGAGGCGGCCGAGGAGATCGCCCGCGCCCAGGCCCGCGGCGTGCACGTCTGGGGCGAGACCTGCCCGCAATACTTCGCCCTCACCGCCGCCGACATGGACCGCCCCGGCTTCGAGGGCGCCAAGTTCATGTGCAGCCCCGCCCCGCGGGACGCCGCCGCCAGCGCCGGGCTGTGGCAGGCGATCCGGCAGCGCACGCTCACCGTGGTCAGTTCCGACCATAGCGGCTGGAGCTATGACGGGCCCCGGGGCAAGCGGGTGGCCGGCGAGGCCGCACCGTTCACCGAGATCCCGAACGGCGTCCCGGGCCTCGCCGCCCGCCTGCCGCTGCTGTGGAGCCTCGGGGTCGCCGCCGGCCATATCAGCCCGAGTGACTTCGTCCGCCTGACCGCCACCGCCCCCGCCGAGCTGTTCGGCCTCCGCGACAAAGGCCGCATCGCCCCGGGCGCGGATGCCGACCTGGTGCTGTGGGACCCGGCACGCCGCACCGTGCTGACCAACGCGCTCATGCAGCACGCCATCGACTACACCCCGTACGAGGCGATGGCGGTCACCGGCTGGCCGGTGGTGACCATCCGCCGCGGCACCGTGGTGATGCAGGACGGCACCGTGACCGCCCCGCCAGGCAGCGGCCGCTATCTGCCGGTGGCGCCCTACGACCTCCTCCGCCCCCGCGGCGTCCTGGCAGACGGCTTCAACGCCGCGGCGTTCACGCAGGGTGCCGCGGCACGATAGGACTCCCCCTCCCCTTGTGGGAGAGGGCCGGGGGGAGGCGTGGCCACGCGCGAGAGACAACGTGATGGCTGAGCTTCCCCACCTCCCGCTGTCTCTAGCAACTATCCACCACCCCCTCCGCACCCGGAACCGCCAGCGCAGCGACCGCCCCCACCGCCAATCCCAGATCCC
>CAXSEG010000003.1:0-45789 GCA_964235545.1 uncultured Acetobacteraceae bacterium | reverse complement strand
GGGTGTAGGTCAGCCGAGGGCCATACTTGTCGCACATCGGACCGATGGCAAAGCGGGCGAGCACGGTGGCGAACACCCCGGCGATCCCGATGGAGTAAACCTCGTCATTGCTGAGCTTGAGGTCGCCCTTGATGATGGGCATCAGCGGGGCAGTGGCGAACCAGGCGAAGAAGCACACGAAGAACGCGATCCAAGTCAGGTGGAACGCGCGCATCTGCGGCGTGGCCAGACTGAACAGGTCGATGCGGGTAGCTTTGTTACTCATCACGGCCATGAGCGATCTCCGACACGCCGGTAAGCCGGCTCGTTGCCCCGCGACCGCCCGTTTGCTGGGCAGCCACGCTCGATGCCGCGGAATTGCCATATGGACCAGAGCACGAAAAGAGTTGTTTGCGTCCAAAATGATGGTGATAAACTAGCTTTGCCGTTTTCCTGGCACCACTTTGCTCATCTGGCTAAAATCCAGGCATGGGCACCGGACCACTTTCCGCAACGTTCGCGTTCAGCCCGCGAGCAGCCCCCAGCTTCGCGCCGTATGCCAGGTTGCCGAAACGCCTGCTTCCAGCAGATAGGGCATGGCCTTGCCTACGCCGCGATCTCCTGCCGCGCGTGTGTCGATCGGGGTGCCATGCGACAGCCCCGGGACCATGAACGTCTCCACGCAGATGGTGCCGCCGCCGTCGCGCCAGGCCCGGTGCGTCGCGCTGTCCACCCGGCCGGTCACGGGGCCTTGCAACAGGCCGTGCACGTCGCACCATTGCTTGGCCAGTTCGGTGGCGTTGCCGGGCAGCACGGTCGAGTCGAATTCGCCGTGCCAGATCGACACCACCGGCTTGCGCTGCGGCGGCGGGCTGGCGGCGCGCACGGCGGCACCACGGTCCGCCGCCGGGCGGGCCTGCGGTTGATACATTGCGCCAAACGCTTCCTGGGTGGAGTGCGCGGCACCGAAGGGCAACCCGGCGATCACGGCCCCAGCGGCGAACACATCCGGGTAGGTGGCCAGCAGGGCCGCCGTCATCGCGCCGCCGGCGGACAACCCCGTGACGAAGACGCGCGCCGGGTCAGCCCGCAAGGTCGCCACCGTAGCCATCACCATGGCGTGGATGGATGCCACCTCGCCCCGGCCACGCGTCGTGTCAGCGGGCTCGAACCAGTTGAAGCAGGTGTTGGCGTTATTGGCGCGCTGCTGCTCCGGATACAGCACGGCGAAACCGTGGCGGGCGGCGAGCGTGGACCACCCGGTGCCCTTGTCGTAGCCGGACGCGGTCTGCGTGCAGCCGTGCAGCACCACCACCAGCGGGGCGCCCGGCGGCAATCCCGGGGGCACGAACCGCAGCATGCGCAAGCCCCCGGGATTCTCCCCGAACGACGCGACCTCCTCGAGTGCACCAGGCCCCTCGGCCGAGTCGGCGCCGGGCAGCACCGACGACCAGGTACGCCGAACCTTGGCCAGGTCTGCCAGGCCCATCTTGAGGGTCGGCAGCGTCTTCAAGGGCGAGAAAACGTCCGGCAGAGAGATCGTAGGGAGTTTCATGCTGAACACATGGTGCAGTGCAGCATGCCGATCAACACAACAAACCGTTGCACTGTGTTGTCCTGTCAGGTTCAGCGCGCCACGATGCGGGCATTCCGTCAGGTGCCGGGCTATCCTGACCCGACCGCAACCGCAACGGTGGTTCGCCCGTAGTCACTGACGACCCGAAGGACGATCGCCCATGCGGACCCCCCTCGCCGCGCTCTGCCTACTGGCCTGCCTGCTCGGCCCCCTGCCCGCCCTGGCCGATCCCAGCCCGGCCGATGCGGACGCCATCCACACCGTGATCACCAGCCAGATCGACGCGTTCCGGCGCGACGACGCGGACGGCGCCTTCGCCTTTGCCGCACCCCGCATCCAGAGCATGTTCGGCAACCCCGGCACCTTCATCGCCATGGTGCAGAAGGGCTATCCTCCGGTCTACCGCCCGCGCTCGGTGGATTTCACCGCGCTGACCGAGGAGGATGGCGAGATCGTGCAGCTCGCCGAGCTTATCGGTCCGGACGGGCTGGCCTATACCGCCCGCTATACGATGGAGCATGAGGCAGACGGGTCCTGGCGGATCAGCGGGTGCTCGCTGCTGGAGAGCCGGCGCCTCGGTGCCTGATGCACGTGACGTGTTTGGAGTAGCCCGATGAATGTGAGCGTGAACCCGGCGGCCTTGCAGCTTGCAGCTCCTCCAAGCCTGGCGATCCGCCGCACCGTGTTCTCCATCCTGATCGCGATAAGCTTCTCGCATTGCCTGAACGACCTGATGCAGCTGCTGCTGCCGGCGATCTACCCGCTCCTGAAGGCCAATTACGCACTCAGCTTCACCCAGATCGGCGTGCTGACGCTGACGTTCCAGATCACCGCGTCGCTGTTGCAGCCGGTGGTGGGCACGTTCACCGACCGGCGGCCGATGCCCTACTCGCTAGCGGTCGGCATGGGGTTCACCTTTGCCGGGCTGGTGCTGCTGTCGCGGGCGGGCAGCTACCCGATGCTGCTCGTTGCAGCGGGGGTGATCGGCGTCGGCTCCTCGGTGTTCCACCCCGAATCCTCGCGGGTGGCGCGCATGGCGTCCGGCGGGCGTTACGGGCTGGCGCAATCGGTGTTCCAGGTCGGTGGCAATTTCGGCCAGGCGGTAGCCCCGTTGGCGGCGGCGTTCATCGTGGTGCCGCACGGGCAAGGCAGCGTGGTCTGGTTCGCCGGGCTGGCGCTGCTGGGTATGGCGATCCTGTTTGGCGTCGGACGCTGGTATTCCAGGACCGTCATGACCCGTGCCCGGGCGAAGACGGCGGCACCGGTGGCGAGCCCGCTGTCGTCACGCCGGGTGAAGTTCGCCGTGACGATCCTGCTGGTGCTGATCTTCTCGAAATACTTCTACACCGCCAGCCTGAGCACCTACTACACCTTCTACCTGATCGACCGGTTTCATCTGCCGGTGCAGCAGGCCCAGGTCTACCTGTTCATCTATCTAGGCGCCTTCGCGGCCGGCACGCTGGCGGGCGGGCCGATCGGCGACTGGATCGGGCGGAAATACGTGATCTGGTTCTCGATACTGGGCGTGCTGCCGTTCACGCTCGCCCTGCCCTACGCGAACCTGTTCTGGACGGTGGTGCTGACGGTGCCGATCGGCCTGATCCTGTCCTCCGCCTTCGCCGCCATCCTGGTCTACGCGCAGGAACTGATGCCGGGCCGGGTGGGCACGGTGTCCGGCCTGTTCTTCGGGTTCGCGTTCGGCATGGGCGGGCTGGGGGCGGCGATACTGGGGCAGTTCGCCGACCACTACGGCATCCGCACCGTGTACGAAGTGTGCGCCTTCCTGCCCGCGATCGGGCTGATGACGGCGTTCCTGCCCAATATCGAGAAGGCCCGACATGCCATTTGATGAGACCGGAGGGCGCCCGCCCGGGCGCAACGTGCTGGGCGGCCGGCTGGCCAGCTGCTCGACCGATCCGCTGACGGGGTTCTTCCGCGACGGCTGCTGCAACACGGGGCGCGAGGATGTCGGCAGCCACACGGTCTGTGCCGTGATGACGGCGGAGTTCCTGGCGTTCAGCGCCGGGCGCGGCAACGACCTATCCACGCCGCAGCCGGACTTCGGCTTCCACGGCTTGCAGCCCGGTGACCGCTGGTGCCTGTGCGCGCCGCGCTGGCAGGAGGCGCTGGCCGCCGGCTGCGCCCCGCTTGTGACGCTGGAGGCGACGGAGGAGGGTGCGCTCGCCCATTGCACGCTGGAGGACCTGGAGAGGCACGCGGCGCGATGATCACGGTCCACCACCTCAGCAACAGCCGGAGTCAGCGGATCCTTTGGATGTTGGAGGAGCTGGACGTTGATTACGAGGTGGTGCGCTCCGAGCGTGATCCGGCCACGATGCTGGCGCCGGCCGCATTGAAGGCCGTTCACCCGCTCGGCAAGTCGCCGGTGATCGACGATGGCGGCGTGGTCGTGAGCGAGTCGGGCGCGATCGTGGAGTATCTAGCTGAGGAGTATGGCGGCCTGCGCCCGTTCGGGACGCTGGAGCGGCGTCGGGCGACGTATTGGGTGCATTTCGCCGAGGGGTCGGCGATGACGCCGCTATTGCTGAAGCTGTACATGGGCCGCTTGGGCGAGGCGGCAGCGCCGTTGCGCGAGCGGGTGGACGGGCAGATCGCGGCCATGCTGGGCTATTTGGAGGCCGAGTTGGGGGACGCCCCGTTCCTGGCCGGGGGCGAGCTGAGCGTGGCCGACATCATGATGTCCTACCCGCTCGAGGTGGCGGACGCCCGGGGTGGCGTGGGCGCGTATCCGGGGCTGGTAGCGTATCTGGCGCGGATCCACGCCCGGCCGGCGTATCAGGCGGCGCTGGAGCGGGGTGGGCCGTACAGGGTGCTGCGGTGAGGGGTGGCAAGCCGTAGAACCCGTGCGTCGCCGGCCCTCACCCTGCCCTCTCCCGTGAAGGACGGGAGAGGGAGAAAGCGGCAGCTCAGTACATGTGTTGGCCGCCGTTGATCGACAGCGTGGAGCCGGTGATGAAGTCGCCGTCGTCGCTGGTCAGGAAGACGACGCCGCGGGCGATATCGCTGGCGTGGCCGAGGCGGCCCATGGGGATGCGGGACACAATCTTGGTCAGCACGTCCGGCGGCACCGCGCGCACCATCTCGGTATCCACGTAGCCCGGCGCGATGGCGTTCACCGTGATGCCGAAGCGCGCACCTTCCTGGGCCAGCGCCTTGGTGAAGCCGTGGATACCGGACTTGGCGGCGGCATAGTTCACCTGGCCATACTGCCCGGCCTGGCCGTTGATGGAGCCAATGTTCACCACGCGGCCGAACTTGGCCTGGCGCATGCCCTCGAAGGTCAGCTTGCACAGGTTGAAGCAGGACCCGAGATTGGTATCCATCACCGCGTCCCACATGTCCCGCGACATGCGGGCCATGGTGCCGTCCCGGGTGATGCCGGCGTTGTTGACCAAGATCTCGACGGCGCCGTACTGGTCGTGAATCGCGTTGACGGCGGCTTCGCAGGACGCGAAATCGCCGGCGTCGAATTTGACCACGGCGATGCCGGTAGCGTCGCTGAAGCTCTTGGCGGCCGTGTCGTTGCCGACATAGCTCGCGACTACCGTGCGTCCGGCGGCATGGAGGGCGACGCTGATTGCCTCACCGATGCCGCGGGTTCCTCCGGTCACCAGCGCTACTCGTGCCATTCTAGATCTCCCTGGGGTTGATTGGCCGGCTGGTTTCGACCGCACGGCCTTCCGTCATCATTGAGCAAGCAGGGACGAAAGCGCAATGCAAAGCGGGTGGGGCAGGGCGCTAGCGCTCCAGGCACATGGCGACGCCCATCCCGCCGCCGATGCACAGCGTTGCCAGGCCCTTATGCGCGTCCCGCCGGGCCATCTCGTGCAGCAGCGTCACCAGCACGCGGGCGCCCGAGGCACCGATCGGGTGGCCGAGGGCGATGGCGCCGCCATTCACGTTGACCCGGTCCGTGTCCCAGCCGAGGTCCTTGTTCACGGCGCAGGCCTGGGCGGCGAAGGCCTCGTTGGCTTCCACCAGGTCAAGGTCGGCCACCCGCCAGCCGGTCCGTTCCAGCGCACGGCGGCTGGCAGGGATCGGGCCGGTGCCCATGATGCTCGGGTCCACGCCGGCGGTGGCGAAGCTCGCGATGCGGGCCAGCGGAGTGAGGCCGCGGCGGGCAGCCTCCGCGGCGCTCATTACCACCAGGGCAGCAGCGCCGTCGTTGATGCCGCTGGCGTTGCCGGCCGTCACCGTGCCGTCCTTGGCGAAGGCGGGGCGCAGCTTGGCCATCATCTCGGGGGTGCTGTCGTGGCGGATGTACTCGTCGTCGGCCACGACCGTCTCGCCCTTGCGGGTCTTCACCGTGATGGCGGTGATCTCGTCCTTGAAGCGGCCGGCCTTCTGCGCGGCGGAGGCCTTCTGCTGCGAGGCGTTGGCGAAGGCGTCCTGCTGCTCGCGGGTGATCTGGTACTGCTTGGCCACGTTCTCGGCCGTGCCCCCCATGGCGTAGCCCTGGAAAGCGTCGATCAGGCCGTCCTTCATCATGGTGTCGACCATCTGCAGGTCCCCCATCTTCTGTCCGGCGCGGAGGTAGGCGGCGTGCGGGGCCATGCTCATGCTCTCCTGCCCGCCTGCGATCACCACGGTGCTCTCGCCGGTGCGGATCTGCTGCGCCGCCAGCGCGACCGAGCGCAGGCCCGAGCCGCAGACCTGGTTGATGGCGAAGGCCGTCTTGCCGTCCGGGATGCCGGCCGCGACCGCCGCCTGACGGGCCGGGTTCTGGCCCAGCCCGGCGGTCAGCACGTGGCCCAGGATCACCTCGTCCACGTCACCCGGCTCCAGCCGCGCACGCTCCATCACGGCCTTCAGCGCCGCGGTGCCCAGCACGTGGGCGGGCACGCTGCCGAAAGCGCCGTTGAAGGAGCCGACCGGCGTGCGGGCGGCCGAGACGATAACGATATCGTCGTTGCCTGAAGCGGACATGAGCATTGTCTCCCTCGTTTTGCCAACAGACATAGGCAATCAGCGTGCAAGGAACCAGGGGAGCAGTTTGTCCCATAGTTCGACCCGGGCATGCGCCCCGGCGACCATGCCGACATGGCCGGCCGCCGGGCGCAGCACCGTCGCGTGGGGTATGTGGCGGGCCAGGGCGGCGGCGCTCTCGGGCGGCACGATGCGGTCCTGTGCGGGAAGCGCGATCAGGGCCGGCATGGCGAGCACCGCCGGGTCGACTGGCTGGCCGGCGACGCGCCACTGCCCCTGCCCCGGAGTGTTCTCGCCATACCAGCCGGCGAGGCATTCCTGCGCCACGGGGGCCGCCAGGGGCACGCCGTCCGATAGCCAATCCTCCAGGGCCACGAACATGCGCGCCCGCTCGCTGGCGGGGTCTAGGCTGGGGAAGGCACGGTAGCGCGCGGCGATGGCGGGGGCGCCGGCCATGGTGAACATCGCCTGCAACGCGTCCACCGGCAGGGTGCCGCCGGCGAGCACGGGGCCGAGCGTGGCCAGGGAGGCGGCGATCGTGCGGGCGCCCTGCGGATCGGGGGCGTGGAAGTCCCAGGGTGTGGCAAGCAACGCCAGTCCGGCCAGTCGCGCGGGGTGGCGGGTCGCGGCGGCCAGGGCCAGCAGCCCGCCCATACAATAGCCGGCGAGCACCATGCGGCCCGGCACCGCCGCCATCGCGCGCTCCAGCCGCCCGACATAGGCGGTCAGGGTGAAGCGGCGCTCCTCCACGCCGGGCCACCCCCAGTCGAGCAGCAGCGGGCGCACCCCGCCGGCCGCCAGGAAGCGCAGCATCGAGCGCTCCTCCGCCAGGTCCAGGATGTAGGCGCGGTTGACCAGGCTCGGCACGAACAGCACGTTCATGCCCGAATGGCCGGGCCCGGCGTAATCGAGCAGGCGGCTGTCGGCCTGCTGCCAGATCGTCGGCGGATCGGCGAGGGTGCGCTGGTAGGGGTGGCGGCGGTAGGCGGCAATGCCGCGGATGAGGGCGGCGCTAAGGGGGGGAGCGGGTTGCGAGCCCGGCGAGGGCGCGGCCGAGTTCCTCTGCGAGCTCAGCACCAGGTGTAGCCCCAGCGGGCGTGGCCCCCGGCGGCGCATCGGGGCCGGAGCGTCCGGCCGGGTCGTCAAACGCCGTGACCCAGGCCTGCCCCCAGGCGAAGAAGCCTTCGTTGCACTCGCGATCTACGGCGAGTGCCGCGAGTTCGCTTTGCCAGATCGTCGCCCAATCTTGCGGGGACGGCAGTCCTTCCGGAGATGGCTGCTCCACGGTTTGCGCCTTTGTTCCGCCGTCGAAAGCGCCTGTATCGTGCACCATCATGTGCTTGGGCAGCCCCGGTCAAGCACCCTACGTGAGGTATCGAACACCGTGCTATGCTGCACTGCATTGGAGGGTCCCATGTCATTCCCCGAGAGTGCCCCGCCTGCCGAGCCGACCGCACCGAAGCCGGTTCAAACCCCGGTGGTGGTCAAGAAATACGCCAACCGGCGCCTGTATAACACGGAGAGTTCCAGTTACATCACGCTGGACAACCTCGCCACGATGATCCGGCAAAGCCGGGATTTCGTGGTGTATGACGCGAAGACCGGGGAGGACATCACGCGCGGCGTGCTGACGCAGATCATCGTCGAGGAGGAGAGCAAGGGCCGCGCCATGCTGCCGACCGCCTTCCTGCGGCAGATCATCGGCTTCTACGGGGACAGCCTGCAGCAATTCGTACCGACGTACCTCGAACAGGCGATGACCTCCTTCGCGCATCAGCAGGAGCAGATGCGCGAGGCGATGCAGCAGACAATGGGCAATCTGTTTCCGGGAATGGGGGATTTTGGACGGCAGAACATGGCGATGATGGAGCGGGCCATGAGCCTGTTCGCGCCATTCTACCGGGCGGGGGCGAATGCGGCGGCGGACCAGGGTATCAGCCCGGCGCCGCAGCCGAACGGCGCTGCGCCGGCGTCGCACCCAGCGCCTCCCCAGCCGGCGCCCGAAATGGAAGCGATGCGGCACGAGATTGAGGTCCTGCGGCAGCAGCTCGCAGCGGCCCGCATGACGGCGATCACGACCGAGCACGCACCAACGCGGGGATTAAGCCATGCGGGAAATGCGGAGATCGCAGAGGATCGTGCGCACGACCCCTTGGTTGAGGGCGCGTCGTAGGCGGGGGTAGAACGTCCCCATCCCCCTGTGGGAGGCGTTGGGAGAGGGTGCAAGCGGTATATGACTTTGTGGAGCCAGCGAACGACGATGATCGTGCGCGTGGCCACGCCTTCCCCGGCCCCCTCCCACAAGGGAAGTCGGAGGAGAACTTGAGCCGTCAGTAGCGGCGGGGTGCAGTGGGCGGCAGCGGTAGGGATTGCTGGCGGACGGGTGCGTAGGAGGGCGGGGGTAGCGAGGCGGAGCGGATCGGCTGGTCGGGGGCGGCGTTGATGGGCAGCGTGGCCGGCCCGGGCTGGATGCTGGCGGTGACGTTGCTGCCGTAGCGGCCCAGCACCTCGCGCAGCGGGGCGGCGCCCGGGTTGTTCGCGTCCATCGAGATGACGATCTGCTGCGCCGCGGCTTCCTTGCCGTAGTAGACGCGGTTCCACTCGCTCTTGGTCGACAGCACGCTGCCGGAGATCGAAATCCCGGCATACAGCCCGCGGGATCGGGTGAAGCCTACGATATCCGCGCCGACATTGCCGGTGGTCGCACCCTCGACGCCACCGCCCCATTTCACCAATACGCCGCTGGCATCCGCAGCCAGCTTGAATTGGTCGTCCATCACGGCGCGCAGGCCCTTCTCGGTCAGGATCATCAGCATGATCTCGCTGTCCTGCAGCCCGGCCTGGAAGCCGATCGAGCCGGAACCGAGCCCGTAGAAGGCGGGGTTGGACCAGGAGCCGGCGCCGTCCCGCGCCACCAGCACGCAGTCACCACCCTGGCCACCGAACAGGAAACCGGCGGTGAAGACCTGCGGGCAGATCATCGCCGCGCGGGCCCGGCGCAGCATGCGTTGCGCGTCCGTCCCGTCCTGGTTGTTCAGCATCTCCTGTGCGGCCAGGGTCGAGCGGTCAACCAGCGCCTGCTGTTCCGCCTGCGCATGGGCGGCGATCGGGGCGGCGATGGAGGCAGCGATGGCGGCCACGAGGCCTAGGCGGGTCATAAGGGCGACTCCCAGCAGGAGGTAGAGAATACTATGTGGAGCGAACGGGTTACAAACCGTCTCTCATCCAGGGTGGCACTTTGCCGCGCGACCGTGGCAAATTTGTGCCGGGCCTGTAAGGTTTGCATCTGGACGGAGGTGGCGATGGCCGGGTTCGGCCTGGCGGATGCGGCGGCCACCGTCGGCGGCGTGATGGCGGGGTCGGTGCTGTGGTGGACCCTGATGGTGGCCGGTGTATCGGCGCTGCGGCACGCAATCGGCGCGCGGGCGCGGCAATGGGTCGACCGCATCGCGGGCACGGTGCTCGCACTATTCGGGGCGGCGGAGGTGCGGCGGGCGCTGTGAGGCGCCCGCTCAACCGGGCCGTCAGATACGCCGGGCAACCACCACGCGGCGGCGGTTGCCGACGAGGCGGCGGACCAGGGACACAATGAGGACCAGGATCAGCAGCAGGACGACGATGGTCCAGAACACGCCGAGCGGACCACCCTGGAGGTAGTAGAACGGTGCCAACCAGAACGGTACCTGGCCGAAAGTATACTCATTGCCGACGCGGTAGGAGCTGAACCGCCCACCAGCCAGCAAGGCGAGGTCACCTTGCACCATCGGTGACTGATCCGGGTCGCGCAGCGTCGTGACCAAGGCATCCACCGCTTCGGCCGAGCCGCCCAGGAGTGCCACCACGCTGTGGGGGCTGCCGAGCGTGCTCGGCATCCCGACGAGCACGCCGGTATCGGTGCCGATGGCGTTCACGGCCACGATCGCCGATTGGGCGACCGACTGAGGCTGGTCGCCGAACAGGCGGCGTATGCTGTCGAGGCCGTTGGGCAGGTCCAGGGACAGCTTGCTGCCCGCGACTTTGAAAGCCGAATTCTTCAGCAGGTCCGCTGCAGCGCCGAGCCGGGCGATCGGGGCCATCACGAGCAGGTTCCGGTCGGACACGGCTGCCAATCCGTCGGTCTTGGCAACGGCCACGCGGACCGCGGGGTAGCCGGTCAGGGAGCCGATCTGCCCCATCAGGTCCAGGAACGCCTTTACTTCGACCGTCGTTGGCTGCAACGGCAGGACGACCGCCGTGTCCGACAGGTCCGCGAGCCGCGTGAACGGGAAGCCGGAGCTTACGAAGAAGGCGAGGTTGGGAAGCTGCGCAAAGCGGTAGGCGCTGCTGATGTCGAACGTGCTGTCCGGATCGACCGCCATGCGGGGCGGCGGTACGTCGGCGCAATCGCCGCGGTGCAGCGGGCGGGCGTCGAAGAAAAACTGCAGGTTGTCCTTGCCGAAGACCTGGTATTGCGGGACGTCCACCCGCGACGAGGGCTGGGCTGGGCGCGCGTTGAACAGGCCGGAAAACCAGAACGAGTTGCGGGACGGCTCGGCCGCCAGCGGCAGGCTCGCAAGGTAGAAGTCGTTGATACCGGTATCCAGGCGCGAGACGGCAAGGTCCTCGATGGCGCCGACCGGCGGGACGTAGCGGATATCCATCGGGAAGGCGCGATTGCCCCAAGTGTAGAGGTCGGGCGCGGTGCGGAACGGCACGCGCACGGTGCCGGGCGCCCAGCCCTCGACCTGGAGGTCGGACGGATCGACCAGCTCGCCGAACTTGACGGCGCGGTCGGAGGGGATCCAGGCGGGCGCATCGTAGGCGGTGCGCTTGGGCATGTCGGGCGCGCTCACCGTCGAGGCGTCACCGGACAGCGTGCGGCCGCCGAGGGTAAGTGTGGCGGCGGCGGCCATGGCTTCCGGCCCAGTGCGCCCGGCGATCACCAGCAGCGAGGAGGTGGAGTCGTTCGGGTTCGGCACCACGGCCAAGGTCGGCCCGTTAAGCGGTGGCAGCACGACGTTGGCCGGGCGGTCATCGCCGGTCACCACCAGCACGGCGTTGCCCTCGCTCGGCACGTCCGTCACCACGGGAAAGGTGGCACCACGGTAATCAGCCAGCTGGCCGAACCAGGAGGCGGCCACGCCAGCGGCCTGCAGCTGCTCGTTGCCGGGGCTGGCCGGCATCACGAAGGGCAGCGAGAGCACTGTTTTCTCGTGCGGATCGAAGAACGGCAGCGGCAGGCGCGACAGGTCCCGCTGCGGCGGCAGGCGCTCCAGCGTCAGGGTGAGGGTGGACGTGTCCGAGATGGTCGACCACAGCAGCCCGCTGAGCGGATCGTTGCACTCGGGCGTGTAGCGGCCGGTGAAGCGGAAGTTGAGCCGGTTGTTGTCTTGGAAGAACACCGGGCTAACCGGCATCATCAGGTTGTCGAAGCGGGGATGGTCCCGGTCGACCGGGATGGTGCCGACATACTGCTCGTTCAGCATGACGGTGACGTTGCTGTACTCCGGCAGCAGGGCCGGGGACATGGCGCCCGACAGGTTCAGGGTCGCCGCCGTCACGACCTCATCCGCGCGTACGCCGAACTGCACGCCCTGCAGTGGGCTGGTGCCGCGCAGGGTCAGCGGCCCGATGGCGCCCAACTGGTGCAAGGTCAGCACGACGCGGCGGCGCTGCCCGGTGGCGGTGTCGCTGGTGGAGTCGGGCAGCGCCGCCGGGCTGGACGTGGCGGTCGCGGACCCGCCGTTGCCGTTGTTCGGTAGCGGTGGGGGTGTCAGCGACGGCGTGATGCCGGGCTGGGCCGGTGCG
This sequence comes from uncultured Acetobacteraceae bacterium, assembly GCA_964235545.1. Taxonomy (GTDB): domain Bacteria; phylum Pseudomonadota; class Alphaproteobacteria; order Acetobacterales; family Acetobacteraceae; genus LMUY01. The sequence goes on along the minus strand of CAXSEG010000003.1, from coordinate 33,500 downwards.
GCGGCAGAGCCGACGGGGACGCCGAGCAGGCCCGGCGCGCGGGGCTGCGCCGGCGGGGAGCCTGGCTGGGCGGGTGACGAGGCGAAAGTCGGCGCGGGCCGCACGGCGAAGGCCCCCGGCCCGTTCACGCCGCCGGTCTGGGCCTGGGCCAGCGAGGGGGCCAGCAAGGGGGACAGCGCCGGGGCAAGCAGCAAGCTGAACAGGGCGCGCCGGATCGCATGGCCGCCCGTCATCCGGTTCAACCGCGACCACCGCACTCGCGCCGTCACCAACATCCTAGGGCCTTCCAATGAGACGCGCTGTAATCCGAACGCACGGCCAATATCACGTGTCTTTGAACAGGCCGTAAACCATCTACCGTCCGGTCATACGTACCACGGCCGAACAGGGCAATACGTTGCGTTTCGATCACACGGCGAAGGCCGCCGTACGCTACTCCGGTTTAACAGCCGGCGCGGGTGCGGCCGCTGGGTTGGGTGCGGTTGCCGCGGCCGGGGTCGCGGAGGGTGCCGCCGCCTCCGGCCCGCCGGTGGGGTGCGGGCGGTTCATCATGGCGCCGGTCATCGGGATGAAGAACACGCCCACGTCGCGCCGGGAGTGGACCTTACCGTCCGCATCCTTGGTGTAGACGTAGAGGACCTGGCCGCGCTTGAAGGGCTGGCCGATCGGGATGATCATGCGTCCGCCGGGCTTCAGCTGCTTGAACAAGTCGGGCGGGGTGTACTGGGCGGCGCAGGTCGCCATGATGATGTCAAAGCCGCCGGACACCTCGGGCCAGCCGAAATAGCCATCGCCGACCCGGCTCTCGACGTTGCTGTAGCCCAGCGGCTCCCATAGTTTGGCCACGGCATGGCCCAGCGGCTCAATGATCTCGATGCTGTAGGCGCGCTTGACGATGCGCGACAGCAGGGAGGACTGGAAGCCGCTGCCGGTGCCGATCTCGAGCGTGGTGTCACCGGGTTGCGGCTTGCAGATCTGGGTCATGTAGGCCTGGCCCAGGTAGTCCGACAGGGCGGAGCCGTAGCCGAGCGCCCAGGGCTTCGGATCCGGCTCGTAGGCCTCGCCACATTGGGAGCGGCGCTCGGCGTAGTTGTAGTGGTAGTATTCGCGCGGCACGGCCTCGAAGGCGCGCATCACCGCCGGGTCGGCGCTACCGAGGCGGTCCTTGAGGTAGCTCTCGATCTTGGCCATCGCCGCCGGCTTGCGCGCCTGGATGGCGTCGAACTGGGATTGCGACAACTCGACCGGGCGGCCGGAGCGGCGCATCGCCTCCTGGAACATGTCGCGCGTCCAGGCCCCCGCGCCTGGAGCGGCGAAGGCGGACCCGGGGACCAGCACGGCGCCGGCGGCGGCACCGAGCAGGGTGCGGCGTGTCAGGTGGGAGATGGCTGCCACTGCACTCTCTTTCGGAACGATGGATAGGCTGCGAAACAAATCCCATAGAGCAAGGCAGCGCCCAATAGAACCCAGCCCAGGCCACCCTGTGTCGCAAGCAGGTTGGCCAGTGGCGTGGCGACCACACTAAAGGCGCCGTTCACCGCCCAGGCGAACGGCAGCATCGGCCCGGCGCCGCCGCCGGCGGCCCCGATGCGCGACAGGCCAAGCGGGAACGGCAGGCCGAGCGCCACCGAAACGGGGGCCACGGCCAGCACGACCAGGGCGGCGCGCACCAGCCACGGCCAGTCCAGCGTCGCCAGCATGGCCGGCAGCAATCCGGCATAGGCGGCGAGGCACCACAACACGGCGATCCCCGTCGCCAGCGCGATCCCGCCCGGCCCGGCGCGCTCCGCCAGCAGGCTGCCCAGTCCGGAGAACACCAGCATGGCCGTCAGCACCAGGGCGAAGGCGGCGGTGCGGTCGTTCAGGAACAAGCTAGCCCGCTCGATCATCGCGATCTCGATGAACAGGAAGCCGAGGCCGAGGCAGGCGAAGTAGATCACCGGGCGCACCACCGCACCCCCGGCGGCCCGCAGCCGCTTGCCCGCCAGCAATGGCACCAGCAGCACCAGGGCGGCAATCACCACCGCTTGCGCCAGCACGGCCAGGTTCACCAACTGCCCGATCTCCGCCTGGGGCAGGATCTCCAGCCGGCGCAGGATGGTGCCGAGATGGGACAGTTGCAGCACGTCGTAATAGGCGGGGCGGTCCAACGTGGCGGGGGCCAGGGCAAAGGCGTCGGAGGACGGCGTGCGCTCGCCGCGCAGCACGGCACCGGCCTCGTCCGCGATCGAGTCGTCGGAGCCTTCGCCGGAGGTCACGGCGCCATCGTCGAATGAAACGGCCGGCAGGTCGTTGTAGATGCCGGCCCGGACCGCCGCGACGTCGATGCCGGGGTAATAGGACACATCGAACGAGCGGGCGTCGCACCATTGGCGCAGGGTGGCGATGCGCGCGGCGCTCCATGGCTCAAGCGAGAGCAGGATGCGCACGTTCCAGGCGGAGCGGTAGACCACCACGTGGCGCGCCGGCTCCGCGATGCCGGAGGCGAGCAGCGCCTGCCGGGCGGTGGCCAACACGCGCAGAGCGTAGACGGGAAATTCGCGGATGTTGACGGGAAGGGAGACGAGGCCGCCCTCGTCCACCGCGGCCAGGTCGGCGGCGAGTGACTCGGCGGTGTAGGCGGTGCTGTTGGCCTCCGCCGCGTCCAGGAAATCGGCCGAGACGTCCACTAGGTCGTAGCCGCTGCCGGTGCGCGCGGCGGCCAGCGGGCCGTCTGGCGACAGTGCCACCCGCGGGTCGGCCGCCAGCTTGAGCGAGCCGCCGAGACCATTGCGCAGGGCGCCGTAGACCACCGGGTCCGGTTCCAGCGCCGTGACCCCTCGGGCGCCGAGGGCCAGCGCCTCGGCAATGCGGAACCCGCCCGAGGACCCGGCGAGCAGTACCCGCGCGCCCGGCCGCAGCGTGTAGGGCAAGGCGGCCAGGGTCGCCGGGGCGTAGCGTGCGTCCAGCTGGCCGGGCTTGGGCAGCGACGCGACGCGGTTGCCGTCGCGGTAGAGGCCGAAGGTCTGCGGCGGGCCGGGCAGGTTGAGCAGGCCGAGGTCGTTGGAGACGTCGGTATCGACCCGCTCGGTGAAGTCATCCAACAGGGTGTAGAGGCCCCGGGGTGAAGGCAGCTCGGCCAATACCTTGCTGTCCGGGACGTGCAGCGGGGCGTAGATCGCCTTGAAGTCGTTGAAGGCGGCCTGGCTGTAGGTGAACAGGCCGGCCTCGCACAACAGCAGTGCCACGGCGCCGGCGAACGCGGCGCGCCGGCCGGGTCCGAACAGCGTGGCGGCGGCGAGCGGGACGAGCAGCACCGGGACCAGCAGGAACGGATGCACGACGAACATCAGCACCAGCACCAGGGCCGACCCGGCGCCGGCCCCCAGCAGGTCCGCGCCGTAGACGCGGCCGATGCGGTCGTCGTTCAACACGAAACAGAGGCTGATATAGATGCCGGTCAGGTAGAAGAACGGCAGCAGCACCGCGTAATACAGCGCGATGTTGCCGATCTGCGGGCCGTAGGTGGCGGCGTTCTGCAGCTGCAGGGGATTGAACGGGTTGGCCGTGACCCCCCAAAATCCAGCGGCGGCGGTGATGACGAGAAGCACGGGCAGCCAGGCCAGAAGGGTGCGGGCGTGGCGGATCGCCGGGCCTCGGGCCAGCGCCATGGTGACGCCGCTGAACGCGAAGCCCACCATCACGATGGAGATCACCCAGTAGCCATACTCCGACCATTTCGCGACCGCGAAATAGCGGGTCAACGCCGTCTCCAGCCCGACGGCCGCGCCGGAGACGAGAAAGAGCGGCAGGAGCCGGGCGCGGATCACGGCCCGCGCACCTGGTCCTGCAGGAAGCTCAGCATCTCGGCGTTGAACCGGTCACCGTCATCGATGAACAGCGCGTGGCCCGCGTCGGCGAAGATGTCGGCCTGCACGCCGGGGTGGCGGGCCTGCAGGTTGCCCGCCTGCCCGGCCAGCCGTGGGGTGACGATGTAGAGGATGGGCTTGTGCACCGTGTAGATGGCATCCCGCCAGAAGCTGCGCGGAACGGGGTAGGACAGCAGGGCCGCGGAGGCGTCCGGCGGGGTGCGCAGCGCGGTGTCCGTCAGTTGATCCAGGTAGGCCTCGCTCTGCGGCCGGTGGAACATCCCGCGGACGAAGCGGGCCATCGCCACTTCCCGGTTCACGCGGGGCGTCGGGCGGGTGCGCGGGCCTGGAACGTAGGGAGGAGGCGGGTCCTCGCCGACCGAGTTGTCGATCAGCACCATGGCGAGCAACTGGCTGTCCCCAGCCTCGTGCACGTAGGCCAGGCTGTCCAACACGCCGAGCGACCAGCCGACCAGCACGGCGTGGCGGTTGCCCAAGGCCTTCAGCAGGTCCGCGATATCCGCACCGCGGCGGTACGGCTCATAGCCGCTGGATGGCACGTCGCTGTCGCCCTGGCCGCGCGGGTCGAGCGCGATGACATGGTAGTTGCCGGAGAAGAACTCGATCTGGCGCTGGAAGATCCAGGCCGGCATGGTCCAGCCGGGGACGAAGACCAGGGTTTGGGCGAAGTTCGGCCCGGTCTCGGTGTAGTGCAGGCGGACGCCGTCGCTCGTGGTGAAGAACCTGTCCGCCGCCGCCGCCATGCCCGGCAGCAGCAGCGCGGCGGTGACGAGGAGCTTGAGCAAGGGGCGCATGCCGCGTTATGGCCGGGCAAAGCGTTGGCCTGTCAACTGAACTCGCGGAGGATGGTGGGTGGAATCGGATGGCGGCCCGAACCGGGGGGCACTGGTGGCGCTGGTCGTGCTCGTGGTGCTGGTGGTGGGCGGCTTGTGGCTGTCGTCCCGACTGCGGGCGGACGGGCGGATTCAGGACTGCGTGATGGCGGGGCGGACGAATTGCGCGCCGGTGGCGGCTCCCGCTCCTGGGAAGGGGCCGGGGTAAGAGAAGACGTCCACCTCCCCTCGTGGGAGAGGGAGTTATTCGGCGCTACTCGGCCACCGTGTCCACGGCGCGCTCCCCGGTGTAGGCGTCGGGCCAGCGTTGCTGCACGACGGGGCCGTCCTCGCGATAGGCGTAGCAGGTGTTGAGCAGGCTGGGCCGGCCGGATGCGATGCCCGGCTTCTTGCGGCGAGCGAGCACGGGGTAGAGCGTCTGGTATGCGACGGTGCCCATCTGTTGCATCAGCTCACGCAGATGGGTGCAGCCGTGCACGCCGCCCACCCGCTCCGCCACAGCGCGGAGGAAGCCGGGGCCGATGCGCAGGCCGGCCAGCTTGGCGTAGTTGGGGGCGATCTCGGGGCAGATACGGTAAGGGCTGTAGTCGGTCGCTGCCTCGAAGGCGACGATGGTGAAGTTCTCGTCGATGGTCAGGCGCATGGCCGTGCCGTGCAGCGGCGCGCCGGGGTCGATCCAGCCACGGTCGGCGGCGTCGAAGCCGTAGCTCTTGGTGTCGGTCAGCCGGGCCTCGATGTCGAACAGGCCGTCCTCGCGGTTGTAGCCCTGCAATTCGATGCGGCGGGTATGGGCGGGTTCGCGCCCGGCGACCGGGGGGCTCAAGGGCATCGCCACTCTCCTGTTGCGATGCAATATATAGGGTCCTGCGTGCCGGCTTCCTAGACGAAGCGGGCGAGCCGGACCGCAGTGTGCCCGCGGCTGGGGCGCAGGCTGGGCATGACGAGCATGCAATTGTCGTGGGGGGTGCGGATTTCCGCCGTGCCGTCTAGGGCGATGAGGGTGTTGCGGGTGGGAATCACCTCGCCGCCGCGGAACGGGCGCAGGAAGGCGAAGGCGGCGGTGGCGGCGGTGACCGCGACGGTGACCTCCGCCAGGCGGACCTTGCCGGACGGGTTGGGGGCGGAGGCGGGCACCAGCCCGGTCGCGTGCAGCAGGCCGGCGAGGCAGGCGCGGGTGCAGGCGACGGTCTGCGGCTCCCAATGCTGGCCGGCCTCCACCAGCGCCGCGGCCGCCGGCCCGGGGCCGGTGAAGGGCGCGTAGTCGATCAGCCGCGGCCCGCTGACATGGCCGTGGTCCGCCACCACCAGGCCCGGCGCGCCGATCGCCTGGCCCAGGGCGCGGCCCTTGGCGGTGGGCCCGCTCAGGGTCAGCGCGTCCGACGGCCAGAGCATGGAATGCAGGTCCAGCAGCACGTCCGCCTGGTCGACCAGGGGGCGCATGGCGCGGGCACGATCCAGTTCCACCGAGCGGCGCGGGCCATCGAGCAGTGCCGGGTCCCAGAGGCGGTTGAGGTCCTCGTCCACGAAGCGGGAGGCGGTCGGCTGGGCGGGGTCGAACCGGGCGAACGCGCCGAGGTTGGCGAACCCCACGGTCAGCCGCCCGCGCGCGAGGCTGATGCCTTGGCGCAGCATCGCGTCCAGCACGATGGCGCCGGCCAGTTCGTTGCCGTGCATCAGGGCGGTGACCACCACGTGCGGCCCGGGCAGGCCGGACGCGATGGTGGTGAAGCCCGGCACGCCCGTGTTGCCGGCCAGCCAGCCCGCGATGTCCGGGGCGGCCAGGTTGACCGCGAAGTTCGGCAGAACGGCCTGGTTCATGCCGCCTGGTGCGCGGCCAGCCGGTGGAGGAACGCGTCGCAGGCGGCCAGTTGGCTTTCGGCGATCCACTCGTCGGCCGTGTGCGCCTGCGCGATGTCCCCGGGGCCGCAGACGATGGAGGGGATGCCGGCCTCCTCGTACAGCCCGGCCTCGGTGCCGTAGCTGACATAGCCGGTGCTGTTGGAGCCGGTGAGCTGCCGCACCAGCCCGGCGAGGGCGTGGTCGGTGTCGAGCGAGAGGCCGGGCAGCCAGTCGGCGGGGGTTATGGTGAAGCCAGCCGCCGGGTCCACCGCGCGCATCGCGGGCTCGATCGCGGTGGCGACATGCCGGCGGAGGCGGTCCACGGCCGCGTGGACGTCGTCCCCGGGGATCACGCGCCACTCCATCGCGAAGCTGGCGTGCTCGGGGATGATATTGCGGATCGTCCCGCCGGACAGCAGGCCGACATGGACGGTGGTGGTTGGCGGGTCGAAGCCTGGGGCGAACGGCCCTTCGGCCAGGATGCGCCGCTGCTCGGCCGCGACCCAGGCGACCGCCTCGGCGGCGGCGAACACCGCGTTCACGCCGCGCCCGGGGTTGGAGGAGTGGCCGGCGCGCCCGCGGACGGTGACGTCGACGGCCAGGCGGCCCTTGTGGCCCAGGATCGGCTGCATGGAGGTGGGCTCGCCCACGATGCAGAGGGCGGGGGACTGGCCGCTCGCCGCCAGGTCGGTTACCAGGCGGCGGGCGCCGGCGCAGTCGACCTCCTCGTCGTAGGAGATGAACAGGTGGATTGGGCGGCGCAATCCGGCGGCCTGGAAGCCCGGCACGGCGGCGAGGCAGCAGGCGACGAAGCCCTTCATGTCCGCCGCACCCCGGGCGGTCAGCCGGCCATCGGCGCGGTGGAGCGTGAATGGGTCGGTGGACCAGGCCTGGCCGTCCACGGGCACGGTATCCACGTGGCCAGAAAGGGCGACGCCGCCGGGGCCGGGCTGGCCGATGATGGCGTGCAGGTTGGCCTTGCTGCCCTCCGCATCGTGGCTGAGCCGGTAGGGCACGCCGAGCGCGTCCAGATAGGCCCGTATCCAGCCGATCAGGGACAGGTTGGAGTTGCGGGACGTGGTGTCGAAGGCGACCAGGCGGCCGAGGATGTCGGTGCTGGTCAGGTGCGCTGCGGTGGCCATGGCGGTATCCTATACGGCTGGGAGCTTGCGGCAACCGGAGGGGACAGGGCGCGGTCAGGCGTGGTCCGCAGGACCAAACCATGCGATCTCGGGAATATATGGGGACCGGCCAAGTGCGATCCATTCCGAACGGATGCGGTCGATCACGGCACTCCGGTCCTGATTGGGCCAAGGCTGGTATCCGCCGGGGTGGTAGGGGGAATTGCCCGCCGCCATCCCCTTGGACAGCAGTTGCTCCACTATAAGCAAGGTTTGCTCCCGGACAGCATCGGGGTCCACGCCCAGGTGTTCAACGGCATGAGCGATTGCGAAAAGTCCTTCCGGGTCTTCGGGATCGGCCGAGAACTCATCGACCAAAAATCGTTGTTGCTCATCTGTCAGGGTCTTCACGGGGTCCTCCCAGGGAATTTCAACTTGCGAACGCTCAAGCCACTTATTTTGATGTCAACCGTCGGCGGTCCGCTATTCGATGTCGGGCGAAAGCCGATAATGCTGCCGTCCGGCAAGCTGATTACCTGTCCGACGTGCCCGGCAGGCGTGATGTCCTCACCACCCTTGTTGTTGGTCAACCTGTCGAACAGTTCTCGCGCCTCCTGCTCGCCGCCAGGCAGAACGCGGACACCGCTGCTGTCGCCTCGCTCACCGACGTTCTGGCCGCCCGGTTTAAGAACATCCGCGGGGGTCTCGCCTTCCTCGGGTGGGGGTAAGGGGACAGCTTGAACGACGGTGGGCAAGGAAGGACTGATCGGCGTCGAACGTGATGTAGACGGCGGATTGCCCGGCCGCGACAGCCCAGCGATGAGTGCGAGAAGACCGATGAATGCAACGAAAGCGCCAACCGGTGCGTCCGTTGCGCTTGCCCTGACCACCCCGGGAATATCGCCTCGCGACACAGCCTCGACGGCCTGGTGGCTGGCATTACCGAGGAAACGCGGCCAGGTGTCGGGGCCGATCTTCTGTGCCGCTGCCGCAAGGTCATCGCCGGCTTTTGCCAGGTCGTCGTGAGTCTGCCCTTCGACCATGCGTTTGGCGGCGCTGCGCAGACGATCGACCACCTCGTCACTGGTATATGGATCAAGGAACTGCGTTCGGAACGCGTCCCGGTTTAATGAGCGTGCGCCATACCAGGCGGCCACGGCGGTCTTGAGGTTGGTCCGGGCAGAGTCGCTGACGGCGCCGGTCCACCGGCCGCGGTCGTTGCGCGGCACGTGCGCGATAAGGCTGGACACCACGTAGTCGACGCGCTGGCCGGCATTGGCCGGGCGGAACAGGTCGTCGGCACCGGCATCGTCGCCGCTATCTCCATCGTCTTTGGGGGCGGTTCCGTTGCCGAAATAGCCGTGTCCCTGCCGCCCCTGATATATCCAGCTTTGATTGGTCGTCATCCAAAGTTCCACGGTGAGTTCCTTTTATGTTCTTAAATCGACCCTGCAGTCTCAATGACGAATTCCGGTCGATCAGCCTCGGCCCGCGCGATCACATCACGTGTCGGCACCCGGGCCGACGTGAGTGCCCGTAGGCTTGCCGCGCCCCGCCGGCACCGGCAGAAGCGCGGCCATGTCGCATCGCCTCCACCCGTTGCACCGGCTCTGGCGCGTCCTTCCCGCGGAGACGCGGCGGCGCTGGCTGGCGCGGGGGACGGCCGCCCTGGCGCCCCGGCCGGACGCGGCGCCCCCCCCGGCGCAAGGCGGGGTGGTGGTCGCGGGCGAGCTGGGCAGGGCCTCCGGGCTCGGCGAGGGGGCGCGGCTGATGCTGGCGGGGTTGGCGGAGCTGGGCGTGGCGGGCTGGCCGGTGCGGGCGGGGTTGCGGCTGCCGGGTGAGGCGGAGGACGTGCCGGTTGGACTCGCCGGGACACCGCCGCCGGGCGCGCCGCTGGTGCTGCACGTGAACGCGCCGCATGTCGCCGCCGCGCTGCTGCGGCTGCCACGTGGCTTCCTACGGGGGCGCCGGGTGATCGGGTGCTGGGCTTGGGAGCTGCCGGTGGCGCCGCCGGACTGGGCGACCGGGGTGCGCTTCGTGCACGAGGTTTGGGTGCCCTCCCGCTTCACCGCTGCCGCGATCGAGCCGTTGCTGCCGGGGCGGGTGCGGGTGGTGCCGTATTGCGTCGCGTCCCGCCCCCCTGCCCCCTCGGCGCTGGACCGCCAGGCGTTCGGGCTGCCGGCGGCGGCGGTGGTGACGCTGTGCTCGTTCAGTCTGGCCTCCTCGTTCGAGCGCAAGAACCCGCTGGCCGCGATCGCCGCGCACCGGGAAGCGTTCGGGGACCGGGCGGACCGGATGCTGGTGATGAAGATCGGCCATGCCGGGCATTTCGGCCCCGATTTGGAGCGGCTGCAGGCGGCGGCGGCGGGCGTAGGGAATATCCGGTTCGAGACGCGCACGCTGAAGCTGGCCGACAACCACGCGCTGACGGCTTGCGCGGACATCGTGCTGTCGCTGCACCGGAGCGAGGGGTTCGGCCTGGTTCCGGCCGAGGGAATGCTACTGGGCAAGGCGGTAGTGCTGACGGATTGGTCCGGCAACACGGATTTCACCGACGCGGAGACTGCGGCGCTGGTGCCGTACCGGCTGGTGCCGGCCGCCGATCCGCGCGGGGTGTTCCAGGCGCCGGGTGCGGTGTGGGCAGAGGCGGATGTGGGGGCGGCGGCGGCCCATCTGCGCCGCCTGGCGGACGATGAGGAGGCGCGGACGGCGCTTGGGGTGCGGGCGCAGGTCGCCGCCCGGCAGCGCCTGGGTCCGGCGCCGTTGGCCGCGGCATAGCGGGCGATTGGGCTGTGAGGCTGCTGGTCTGGCAGTGGGGGCGGCGTGGGGCCGGGCCGCGCTATGCCCTGGAACTCGCCCAGGGGCTGCGGGCGGTGCCAGGCGTCCAGGTGGTACTCTCGCTGGCGGAGACGGCGGAGATCATGGCGGGCGGGCTGGCGGAGTGCGACCTGCCAGTGGCCACCTATGCCGGGCTGGCGGGGTGGGCGCGGCGGCTGGCTTCGATCCCGCTCGAGGCGCCGGCGCTGGCCCGGCGGCTGCGGGCGCTGCGGCTGGACGGGGCGGTGTGCGCGATGCCGGCGCCGCTCGACCTGCTGATGGCGGCGGCGCTGCGGCGGGCGGGCGTGCCCTACGCGGTGACGGTGCACGACGCGACGCTGCACCCGGGCGACATCCTGCCGATGCAGGCGGTGTTGCAACGGCGGCTGCTGCGACGGGCGAGTGCGGTGGTGGCGCTCAGCGGGCACGTGGCGGGGCAGCTCGCACTGACGGCGGGAGAGCGTCCGGTCCTACGGTCGGTGCTGTCGCCGCTGGATTACGGCCGGCCGGCCGCGCCGCCGTTGGCGCATGGCGGCCGGCTGCGGCTGCTCAGCTTCGGCCGGCTGCTGCCCTATAAGGGGTTGGACCTGCTGGCGGAGGCGTTGGCGCGGGTCGGGCCGGGGCGGGTGGATGTGAGGGTCGTCGGCAGCGGGCCGGAGGGCGCGGAGCTGGCGGCGTTGCGCGCGCTGCCCGGCGTGAGCGTGGAGAACCGGGGGGTGCCGGAGGCGGAGGTCGGCGCGCTGCTGGGCTGGGCGGATGCGTTGGTGCTGTCGCACCAGGAGGCGAGCCAAAGCGGCGTCGCGGCGGTGGCGCTGGCCGCCGGGCGCTGGGTGGTGGCAACACGGGTGGGCGGGATCGTGGAGCAGTTGGCAGGCCAAGCGGGGGCGCGGCTGTGCAAACCGGACGCGGCGGCGCTGGCGGCGGCGATCGAAGGGTTGCTGGACGATCCCCCGACAAGCGTGGCGGAAAAAGCGGATTGGGAGGCAAGCGTGCGGACGTTGGCGGGCGGGCTGGCGATGGTGTTCGGGTCGCGGAAGAAAGGAGCTGAGCGCCCTTAATGCCCGAGGGCTGCCGGTTCTTCGGGGGCGCTGCCGGAGACGGTGCGGAGCGGAATGTCGCGCAGGCCGGCGGCGATGACCACGCCGACCACGAACAGCAGCAGGCAGGCGCCGAACGCCATGCTGAACCCGGACGAAAGCGCCAGACGGCCCGCCGCCTCCGCAGCCGGGCCGAGGACGGATAGGGAGCCACCCGGTTTGAGCGCCCCCAGGTCGGCGCCGCCTGGATAGCCACCCGCCGCAAGCCGGGCCGCGAAGACGCCGGTCAGCAAGGCGCCGACCATCGTGCTGCCAAATGCGCCGCCCATGGAGCGGAGGAACAGCATCGCCCCCGTGGCCGTGCCCACGTCACGCCGGTCAGCCGCGTTCTGCACCATGACCATGATGCACGGCATGCAGCAGCCGATGGCGAAGCCCTCGACCGCCATCGCCAGCATCACCAGGGCCAGGGGGGTGGTAGGGGTCACCGCCGCCAGCCCGGCGAAGCCCACGCAGCCCAGGCCGAACCCGGCCAGGATGATCATCTTCGTCCGGCCCAGCCACCGGGCGATCTGGCCGCCGGTGAATGCGCCGAGCACGTTCAGCAACAGGAACGGTATCACCATGAAACCAGACGTGGACGCGTCCGCGCCCCGGATCAATTGGAAGAACAACGGCAGCAGAAACGTGGTGCCGAGCAGCCCGACGGCGGTCAGGAAGGAAAGCACGACCCCTCGGGTGAACACCATCTCCTGGAACATGCGGGGCGGCAGGATCGGGTCCGGCGCCCGCTGCTCGTGCCAGACCAGGACGCCGAACAGCACGCAGGCCGCCGCCACCAGCGCGATGATCGGGCCCGATGCCCAGGGATACTCCGACCCGCCCCAGCTCAGCACGAGCAGGAATGCCGTCACCCCGCCGGTTAACAGTCCGGCGCCTAGATAGTCGATGCGGCCGCGGACGTTGCGCGGGGGTAGCAGCTTAAGCGCGCGGTTGCACAGCCACATCGCAGCCAGGCCGAGCGGGACGTTGATCCAGAACACGAAGGTCCACGACAGGTGGTCGGTGAACCAGCCGCCCACCACCGGCCCGGCCACCGAGGCAACGCCCCAGGTGCCCGCCATGTAGCCCTGGTAGCGCCCCCGCTCCCGCGGCGAGACCACGTCCGCGATGGCAGCCTGCGCCATCGCCATCAACCCGGCGCCGCCCAGGCCCTGAAGCCCGCGGAAGACGATCAGCTGCGTCAGGCTCCGGGACAGCGCGCACAGCACAGAAGCCACGATGAACACCGCCAGCGCCGGCAGCAACAGGGCGCGTCGGCCATACATGTCCGACAGCTTGCCGTAAATCGGCGTGGCGGCGGTGGAGGTCAGCAGATAGGCCGATACGATCCAGGACAGGTGGCCGAAGGCGTGAAGGTCCGCCGCGATGGTGGGCACGGCGGGGATGACGACGGTCTGGTCCAGCGCCGCCAGCAGGATGCAGAGCAGGATCCCGGTGATGACGCGGATGATCTGCTGGTGGGAGAACGCCACCGGGGCGGCGGGTTCGGCAATGGCGGAGGGAAGGCCGGGCGCGAGCGCGGCGGCTTGGGGCGGCGGCATGGGATAGCCTTACTCCATGGGTACGCCGCCGTCAGCCCTGGTGGCGGTCACGGATCGGGGATAGCACCTTCCAGGTTGCGCGCTTCGGCATCAAGCGTCCTTCGGCGCCGGCCCCCGCGTGGTATCCAGCCCCGGCACCGGCGGCAGCGTCACCGGGCTGCCGCCCTCGGCCGCCTGGTAGATGGCGGCGATCAACTTCTGGTCCTGCAACCCCTCCTCGCCCGGCGTGTGCGGCTCGATCCCGGACCGCAGTGCCTCGGCGAAGTGGTCCATCTCGCGGGCGAACTGGTTGTGCGGCGGGAATTGCCGCCGGTCGACGGCGTTGGCCTTGCCGACGATGTGGCCGGTCTGCATCGCGATGTCCGAATAGCCGAACGCCGGGTCGAGCCCGACCCAGGCCTGCGGCATGTGCACCCGCAGCCAGCGGCTTTCGTGCAGGGAGTAGCCGGTGGAGCAGGTGGCGACCGTGCCGGAAGGGAATTGCAGGCTGAAGGAGACGATGTCCTCAATCTGCTTGAACCGGTTGTCGTTCTTCGGCCGGGTGAGGCGGGCGCGGATTTCCACGGGCTCCTCCCCCGTGATGTAGCGAGCGGCGTTCAGGCAGTACAGGCCCACATCCGGCAGCGAGCCGCCGCCGGCCATGGCCAGGTTGTGGCGCCACTGGCCGTTATCGGCGTTGTTCTGGCCGTTCACCGCCTCGATCAGCCGCACCGGGCCGTGCTGGCCGCCGCGCACCTCCGCGATCAGGGCGCGGTGGTGTGGCTCGTATTGGCAGCGGTAGGCGATCATCAGCTTGCGGCCGGCCTGCTTGCAGGCATCCACCATGTGCTGGGCGTCGGCGACGGAGGTGGCCATCGGCTTCTCGCACAACACGTGCTTGCCGGCCTGCGCCGCGCGGACGGTGTATTCGGCGTGCATCGCGTTGGGCAGCACGATGTAGACGATGTCCACCTCCGGGTTGTCCTTCAGCGCGTCGAACCCGGCGTAGTCGTACAGGCTGCTGTCCTTCACGCCGTATTGCGCCGCCACGGCGCGTGCCTTGTCCCGCTCGCCGCTGACCAGGGCGGTGACGCGGACGTGCTGCGCCTGGCCGAAACCGGGCAGGATCTGCAGCAACGAGAGGTGGCCAAGCCCGACCACGGCGACACCCAGGCGGCGCCCCGGCGGGTCGAGGGTGTCGACGCTGCCTTCGGCGTCGGTCGGGTTCATCAGCCGGGGCAGCGACACGCCGTCGCCGGCGGTGGCGCCAAGCAGGGCTGGCGGTTGATCGGCGGCTTGAGCGCCCGTGGCGGCGACGGCGGCGACCCCGGCGTAGGTGCCGAGCAGGGCGCGGCGGGAGAAGGGGGGCATGATCGTGCGGGTGCTCCTTGGGTGGCCATGGAACGCGAGCGAGCTGTCGGGTTTCAGTGGGGACGGGTCAGGAGATGGCGATGCAGCACAACACGGTGTCGGCGGCGGGCGCTTCGTTCCACGTGGTGACCGCCGGGTCGGGCCCCCCGCTGCTGTTGCTGCACGGCTGGCCGGAGTTCTGGCTGACCTGGGAGCCGGTGATGGAGCGACTGGCCGGGCAGTTTACCCTGATCGCCCCCGATCTGCGTGGCTTCGGGCAGAGCGACAAACCGCCGGGCGAGCCGAATGCCGAGCAGTGGGGCGCCGACGCGCATGCCACCGACCTACTGGCGCTGCTGGACGCGATGGGGGCGGGCCGGGCGGGCGTGGTCGGCCACGACGTGGGCGGCGCCATCATGCTGCCGCTGGCCCGGCGCGCTCCGGAGCGGTTCGCCGGGCTGTTCTTCTTCGATTTCAGCTATCCTGGCATCGGCCGCCGCATGGGCATGCCGGACCGGCTGAACGAGATCTGGTATCAATCCTTCCACCAGATGGAGTTTGCCCCAGCACTGGTCGGCGCCTCGCGGGAGACATGCCGGGCGTATATCGGCCATTTCCTGCGCCATTGGTCCCACCGCAAGAACGCGTTCGACGCCGTGCTGGAGGCGTGGGTGGACAACTTCATGGCGCCGGGGAATTTGTCCGGCGGGTTCTCCTATTACCGCGCGGCGCACGCGTCCCGGTTGGCGATCATGACGGAGCAGGCCCCGGCGCTGCCGCCGATCGCCGTGCCGACCTGCGTACGGTGGGCGGAGCACGACGCGATCTTCCCGTTCGCCTGGACGGACCGGCTGGGCGAGGTGTTCAGCGACTTGGATCTGGCGATGTTCGAGGGCGTCGGGCACTTCCCGCACCGGGAGGATCCGGACCGGGCGGCGGCGGAGATCGGCGGTTTCTTCGGGCGGGTGCGGTGGTGAGGGTGGTTGGCGGGCATCGGCCGCGTTGGCATAGTAGGGTGGTAGTTGTGGCAAAAGGTGGTGGCCATGTCCGATATCCCCGTCACGCTAACGATCCCGCCGGAGTTGCATGCGCAGTTCCTGGCCGAGGCGGAAGCGGTGCACCGGCCGGCCGCGGACGTGCTCAACGAACTTGTTAAAGCGTTTGTCACCCGGCAGCGGGAGGCACGGGAGCACGATGCCTGGTTCCGGGCTGCCGTAGAGGAGGGAATCCGATCGGCAGATGACCCAAACGTTGCCCGTATATCAAACGACGAGGTCTGGGCTGACTGGAAGGTCCGCAGAGCCGAGCTACTAAGGCGAGCAGAGGCGGAGTGATTGTCCGTTGGTCCGCACTCGCCCGGATCGATCTAGAGACTCAAATCGCAGGTATCACGGTCCGGAACACCACCGCCGCTGTTACAGCTGTCGATTTAATCGAGGCTACGACCCGTCGTCTTGAAGCGTTTCCCATGATGGGGCGCCAAGGCCGAGTGACCGGGACGCGCGAACTCGTCGTCAGCCGAACAGCTTATGTCGTTGCTTACCGCGTTGCCTCCAATGAGATCGAAATCCTGCGCGTAATGCATGGCGCCCAGCGGTGGCCCGTATCATTCGACTGAGTGCAGCCGCAGCTCACACCGGCACCAGCCACCCGCGATATCGCACCAGTCGTCCGAGCCGCAGCGGCAACCTTAGTTCGACGTCGAAACAGAAGCGCCCCGTCGCGTCTACCGCTTCCATCGCCACCGAGACGGGCGCCAGGAATAGCGGCAACTTGAGGATGCCGAGCCGCCAGCCGCGGATCGGCATCCCGACAATGCCGCTTCGGTCCGCCTCCAGATCCAGGTCGAAGCGGAACGGGCCGAAGCGTTCCTGCAGGCGGCCGGGGCGGCTACCGGCGGAGAGGACGCTGCCGAAGCGGCGGCCGGCGAAGCTGCGAACCCAACCCTCCCGCCCGTCCTCCGGCAGGAAGGACACGACCACCTCGACGCCGTCACCCGCGGGCGGAAAGCCGAACATCGCGGCGACGGCGCGGGCGAGGCGCGTGCTGGGCCCATCGACGCGGGCGAGGCCGCGGGCGCGCAGGCCCCATCCAGGACCGTGCATGTGCTGCACCGGGCCGGGCAGCCCGGCGAAGCGGGTGCCGAGGACGCGCTGGTAAAGACTCAGCGGCGCCGTGGTGACGGCGGAGCGGGAAGTGATCCGGCGGCCGGCGAACTCGGCCTCGATCTGGTGCAGGGTGAGCACGCCGGCGCAGGCCCGCGCACCCGGTGCCAGCTGGCCGGCGGAGAGGGCGCGCAGGGCGGCGAGCACGGGGAGCGTCGGGATGGCCGGGCCGTCGCCGCCCTCTGCCACCAGGAACCATTCGCCGCGCACCGGCCGGCAAGCGGCGTCGGTGCCGGTCACCTCCACGGTCATGCCGCCGCGGTCGGTGCCGAGCCGCTCGAACGCCGCGGCCAGCAGGCGGACGGGGCGGGCGAACGGAGCCAGCGACCCGAGCCAGCCACCCCGCACCGGCAGGCAGGCGAGCCACAGGCCCCAATGCAACAGCGGCAGTTCCAGCCCGGCGCGGAAGACGGCCGAGCGGCGGACGGCGAAGCGCTGGGGCACGATGTCGAGGTCGGGTGTCTCGCTCAGCGATAGCCAGCGGCGGCCGAGGCCGGGCAGGTCCCGCCGCACCGTCATGCCCCAGCCGGGCTGCACGCCCCACCGCCCGTCCGTGAACACGCGCACTGGGCGGCCGGCGTAGCTGAGGATCGAGCGCATCACCGACAGCCCCCGGCGTGCGCGGTTGCCGGGCGAGATCGCGACCGCCACGTCGTCCACTCCGGCCCAGCCGGCGGTCAGCGCGTCGAGCACGGCGTTGGACAGCGCGGGGGTGGAACTGGCGCCGGCGAGGGCCACCACGCCCGCTTGCCGGGCCGCCTCGTCCAGCGCGGCGAACCCGGCCACGTAGTCCCGCGCATCGGCCAGGTCGATGAAGTGCAGCCCGGCCGCGATCGCCGCGCGGGCCAAGTGGTAGCTGCCGCCCTGGTACGGCCCGGCGGCGTCGATGACGGCGAAGGCGCTGGTCCCGGCGAGGAGGTCCGGCGTCGCCGTATGCACGTCGAGCACCAGGCGGGTCAGTCGCGGGTGGGCTGGCAAGGCGTCCAGCTTGGCCTGGCTGCGGCCGGCGGCGACCACCGTGAAAGCCGTGGTCTGCAACAGGGACTGCACCAGCCGCTCGCCGAACACGCCGCTCGCGCCGATCACCAGGACGCGGTCAGTGGACATTGGCACCGCGTCCCCAGCGCAGCACTGGCTGCTCGACCAGCCAGTGCAGGGCCACGGCGAACAGCAGGCAGGCGGCCATGGTGGCAGCGAGGTAGAGCGGCACGCTCACCAGGTGCAGCCGCATCGTCAGGACCCGCAGCACCCGCATCGGGAACGGGTGGACGAGATAGAGCGCATAGGACGCGTCCCCGAGGAGCACAAGCCAGCGGGGGAGGGTGTTCCACGACAGGGCGCAAAACACCAGCAGCGCCGCCGGCACGCCGCGCACCAGTGCGCGGGCCGTCTCGTTTGGTGCCAAAGCGGCAAGGATGAGGCTGGCCAGGAGTACTGCCGGGCCGATCCAGCCGGCCTGCCAGCCACGCCGGGCCAGGATGGCGATGGCAACGCCGAGGGCGAATTCGGCGACGATCGGGTCGGTCCAGAAGGCGAGCGGCACCGCGGTGAACGCGACCCCCTGCCCGGCCGCCACCAGCACAACGAGGGCGGCGAGCAGGCCGGCCAGGGCGATCCGGCGGGGCAGCGGCAGGGCACAGGCGACCAGGGCGTAGAACAGCATCTCGTATTCGAGCGTCCAGCCAAGCCGCAGCACCGGCTGCACGAACCCGTCCGCGCGGCGCCATGGCAGGAAGCCGAAGGAGGCGGCGACGTATCCCCACCCGTCGCGCAGCCCGTCGCTGACCGCGCCGGGGGCCGCCAGCGCCACGGCGACGGTCGCGGCGCTGAGCAGCCAATAGAGCGGCACGATGCGCAGCAGCCGGCGCCCGACGAAGGGCAGCACCGCGCGGGCCTGGCCAAACGACTCCCACGACGCCCACACCATGACGAAGCCGGAGATGACGAAGAACAAATCCACCCCCGCCTCGAGCGGGACGGCGTCGATCCATCGATACGGCGACTGGCCCGGCGTGCCGGTCAGTGCGCCGGCCTCGTCGGCGACGTGGAGGAAGGCGACGGCGGCGGCGGCGAGGGCGCGGAGGGCCTGAATGCCGTCGAAGCCGCGGCTCATGGCACGCGCAACAGCCGGTCCACGATGGCGGCCCGCAGCGTGTAGGTGTG
Source organism: uncultured Acetobacteraceae bacterium (assembly GCA_964235545.1). Classification (GTDB taxonomy): domain Bacteria; phylum Pseudomonadota; class Alphaproteobacteria; order Acetobacterales; family Acetobacteraceae; genus LMUY01. The sequence continues at coordinate 14,723 of CAXSEG010000003.1, read as the reverse complement.
CTCCGCCAGCACCCGGCGCAGCGCCGCCCGGCCGATCGCCCGCGCCCGGTCCGGCGTCAGGGCGGCCAGGTGGCCGGCCACGTCCTGCCCATCGCGGGCGACCAGGATCTCGGTGCCGGGCTGGAGGAACAGCTCGATCCCCTCCCAGGCATCGGTGATCAGGCAAGCGCCCGCGCCCGCGGCCTCGAACACGCGGGTAGCGGGGGAGAAGCCGACCGCGGCCATGCTGTCGCGCGCCACGTTCAGCACGGCGAGCGGGGTGCAGTTGAAGGCGTTGTGGTCGGCGGTGGGAGTGTGGCCGATGCGGCGGACGTTGGCGGACATGGGCTTGTCGTCCCAGCCGAGGCCGCCGAGCAGGAACTTGCGATCAGGCAGGTCCGCGGCGGGGCGGAGGAAGAAAGACTCCACGCGGGCCTCGCGGTCCGGCAGGCGGTTGGCGAGAAAGCCGAGGTCGGCGGCAAAGCGCGGGTTGGGCGGCACGGGGTGGTGGGTCGCCGGGTCGAGCGCGTTGTAGATCGGCGTGCAGGCGCGGGCGCCGAGGGCGGTGTAGGCGGCGACCACCGGCGGGCCGCCGCCATAGGTGAGCACATGGTCCAGTTGGGGCAGCGCCCGGCGGAGCGGACAGGCCGGATCGGGCGTGATGGCGGCGAGGGTAGCGGGGGCGTCCACGTCCCAGAACACCTTCAGGGCACCGGGGCGGGCATGGGCGGTGATGCCCGTGATCAGTTCGTCGTCGAACACGCCCACGCCGCTTGCCTTTACGACCACGTCCGCCCGGTGGGCCTGGGCGAGCGCGCCGGCGAGGCCGTCCGGGGTGGCGGGGTAGACGACCGAGGTGGCGTAAGGCGGCGGGTCGATGTCGCGGTGGCTTTGGCGGTCGAACGCGTCCGGTTCGTAGAAGGTGATGTCCCAGCCGAGCGGATGCAGGGCGGAGAGCATGCCACGGTAGTAGGTGGCGGCGCCGTTCCAGTAGGAGGACAGGAGGGAAGAGCCGTAGAAGGCGAGGGTCTTGCGGGTCATTGGGTGCGGGTTCTGCCCTCACCCCGACCCTCTCCCGTGAAGGACGGGAGAGGGAGAAGCGCGTCGACGGTGTGCATCAACTCCTCGGCGCGGTGGCTGCAGGTGTGGCGGGCGCGGATCGTGGCCAGGCCGCGTGCGGCGAGGGCGGCGGCGAAGTCGGGCTCGTGCAGCAGGCGGCGTGCGTGCCGCTCCACTGCCGCACCGTCTTCCGCGACCAAAAAATCCTCGCCGGGGGTGAACAGGCCTTCCGCGTCGGCCCAGGGGGCGGAGATCAGGGGGATGCCGCAGGCCAGGGCCTCGAACACGCGGATGGTGGGGATGCCGGGCAGGTGGGTGACGTAGAAGCGGCGCGGCACGTGGACGGTGAAGGCGTGGCGGGCGAAGGCCTCGGGGGCGGCGTGGTTGGGCAGCCAGCCGTGATAGCGGGCGCCGTAGCGGTCCAGCATGGCGAGGGCCTCGGCGGGGTAGCGGACGCCGTGGATGTCGAGCGGGATGCCGGCGCGGTGCAGCGGGGCGAGCAAGAAATTCTCCAGCTCCGCCGTGCGCTCGCCGTCGCCCCAATTGCCGATCCAGACGGCGCCGGTGCGTTCGCCGGGTTCGGCCGGGGGGTGGAACAGGGCGGTGTCCGCGGCCTCGTGCCAGACGAACACGCGGCCGGCCCAGCCCCAGCCGCGATACACCGCCGCCAGCGTCTCGCCGAAGGCCAGCACGGCGTCGTAGCCGGACAGTTCGTAGGCGCGCATCGCGTCCGGATCGCTGACGGCGCGGTGGTGGGTGTCGTGGAACAGCAGCAGCCAGGGGGCGCCGGCGCGGCGCAACGCCCCGAGCCGGGCGACCGTGGCGGGGGCGGTCCATTCGTGCACGATCACCACGTCCGCCCCGTCCACGGCTTCGGCCGGGTCGGCTGCATCCGGCACACGGCGTCCGGCCAGGCCGGGATAGTGCGCGCGCCAGCCCTCCAGCGCGGCTGGCCCGGCATCGGCGACCAGGTTGGCGCGGCTCCACGAACCCTCGGGCTCGACGACCGCGACCGTGTGGCCGGCCACCGCCAGCGCGCGAAGCACGCCACGGAGGAAGTGGGCGTTGCCGTGGTTCCAGCAGGACTCGAGCGAATGGGCGAAGTAGACGAAGCGCATCAGCGGGCCATACGACAAAGCAGCGCCGCTGTCCCCTCCACCATCGCGTCGACCGTATAGCGGGCGGCGTGCCCGGTGGCCGGGATAGGATCGTCGAGCGCGACCTCGAGGGCGGCGACCCAGGCCTCGTCGTCGCCGGGTGGGACGAAGCGGGCGGCACCGTCCCACAGCTCGCGGAAGGTCGGGATGTCCGACAGGACCAGCGCCATCCCCGACTGCGCCGCCTCCAGCACGGCCAGGCCGAACGGCTCGTATAATGCCGGCGAGGCGAACACGGTGGCGCCGGCATAGGCGCGGGCGAGGGCTGGCTCATCCAAGGTGCCGAGCAAGGCGAGGTTGGGCAGATGCGCACGCGTGCCCGGGCCGGCGACCGGGCCGGCGGCGCGGACCGGGGCGGACAGACGGGGGCCGATGCGGTCGAGCAGTGCCGCGCCCTTGCCCTCGTCCCATAGGCGTCCGGCGGCGAGCACGGCACGCTCGCGCGGCAGCTGCGGCAAGGGAAGCGCGCGGCGGCCGTTGTGCAGCACAGCGATACTGGGCAGCGCGTGCATGCGGCTGACTGCGGCGGCAAAGGCGGCGGTGGGGGCGGCAACGGCATCGGCCCGGTGCAACCCATCGGCGGTGGCGGCGGCGCGCCAAGCGTAGTCGGCCGGCACCGGGCCACCGCGGACAGCCGCGAACCAGGTCGCCAGGCAGGAATGCACCATGACGGCGACGGGGATGGGCCAGCGGTGGCGGAGATAGGCGGGTGCGTGGAGCAGGGCGATGTCGGCTTCGAGGGCGGCGAGGGTGCGCGAGGCCTGGTCGAGCATGGCCGGGTCATCGGCGAGCCAGTCCAGCGGCAGGCAGGTTTGGACAAGGGCGATCCCTGGGGCGAGCTGGGCGGCCTGGGACGCAGTCGTGGGCGGGCCGACGGTGGCGAGGGTGATTGAGTGGCCACGGTTGGCCAGGCCATGGGACAGCTCGACCGCGTAGCGCCAGACGCCGCCGACCGTGTCCGTGGTCAGCAGGATACGGCGGGACGGTTGCGCATGAGGGCAGGCTTGGTCGGGCATTACACCGTCATGCCAGGGCTTAACTTTGGTATCCACGGGGTGGGGCGAGTGATGCAGCTCGGTAACCCAGCACCGTCGTGTGCAACCTGGTCGGGCCAGTGTGCGTGGAATGCCGTGGATGCTAGGGTGGAGCCCTGGCTTGACGGCCCAAGCTTAGCGAACCGTATAGCCTTCGGCCGCGATCGCCTGCCGCACGGCGGCCATGTCGGGCTGGCCGTCGACATGCACCTGGCCGGCCGCGAGGTCGACCGCCACCGCCTTGACGCCGGGTAATGCGCCGACGGCCTGCATCACCGCGCGGACGCAGTGTTGACAAGTCATGCCATCGACGCCGAGGTCGAGCGTCATGAGCGCTCAGCGGCTAGCTGTGCCGCGGGTTTCGGCTGCGGCGGGGGCATGTTGACCTTACCGCCATCCTCGAGCGTCACCGGGGGGCTTATCACGACCGTCTCGCCGCCGGTCAGGCCGCCGCGCAGTTCGATCTTGGTGCCGAAGTCGCGGTAGACCGTCACATCGCGCATGTGCACCACGCCACCGTCGCCGACCACCGCCACCCGCAGTCCCTGGCCGTTGAAGATCAGCGCCTCCGCGGGAATAGTGATGCCCGGCGCCATGCGCGGTATACCGATTTCCACCGTCACGTACAGGCCGGGGTGCAGCGTGCCGTCCGTATTCGGCACGTCCACTTGGACCTGCATGGTGCGCGAGGACTGCGTCAGGGCCACGGCGCTACGGGCGACCGTGCCATCGAACGTGCGGCCCGGCAGTTCGGGGACCATCACCTTGGCCGCCAGGCCGTCCTTGATACCGATCGCACCGCTCTGCGGCACGTCCATCTGCACGCGCACGATGTTATCGCGGGCGAGGGTGAACAGCTGGTTGCCGCTGCTGCCGTTGCTGTCGGCGCTCACGAGGTCCCCGGTGTCCACACTGCGGCTGGTGATCACGCCGTCATAGGGCGCAATGACGTTCTCGTAGCCTTTCAGCTCGGTCAGCCGCTGCGCCGTGGCATATTGTGCGGCGAGGTTGGCCTGCGCCACCTGGATCGCCGCCTTCGCCGCCTCTGCCGAGGCCTGGGAGCCGGCCAGGCCCAGGCGCGTGTTGTCCGCGTTCTGCCGCGTCTCCCAGCCCAGATTGGCCAGGGTCGAAGTCCGGCTATTGGTCACCTTGCCCAGATCAACGTTTGAGGCTGCCTGTTGCGACTGCGCGTTGGCCTGGACCAGGGCCGCCTGGGTCTGCACCAGCTGCGCGTTGGCTTGGGCCAGTTGCTGGTCCAAGTCCGGGGCGGAGATGCGGACCAGGAGGTCGCCCTTCCTGACCCGGCTGCCGATGTCCACGCGGCGTTCGGCGATGTAGCCGGTCGCGCGGGCGAACAGCGTCGATTGGTCGAAGGCGGCGACGGTGCCGGGCAGGGTGAACGGGACCGGCCCATCCTCCCGCTTGGCGGTCGCGACCTGGACGGTCGGGACGAAATCCTGCGTCTGCTTCTGTGTCTGGGACGCTTCGGCTGCCTCGTCGTAATGCGTCCACGCCCCCCAGCCGAGCAGCCCCACGACCACCACCGCGGCGATGACCAACGGCCGGGTCGGCACCGGGCCGACCTTCTCCTGCTCGCGGGGTTGCCCTGGAGGCTTTTCTTGCATCTCGGAGTCCGGCGTCATGCGTAGTCCTCCAGGGGTTTAACCTCACCGCGGCGCAATGTCGCGTAAAGGAATGGCACGAACAGCAACGTCGAGCAGGTGCCGACGGCGACCCCGCCCAGCACGGCGCGGGCCAGGGCGGCATTCTGCTCGCTCCCGTCACCCAGCCCGAGCGCCATCGGGATCAGGCCGACGAACATGGCCCCCGCCGTCATCAGCACGGGCCGCAGCCGGGTCTCGCCGGCCTCGATCGCGGCTTCCACGGCGCTGCAGCCGGTTTGCTCGCGGTGTTCCCGGGCAAACGTCACCAGCAGGATGGAGTTCGCCGAGGCGACGCCGACGCTCATGATGGCACCCATCAGCGAAGGAATGGAGAGCGTCGTCTGGGTAATGAACAAGCTGGCGCAGATGCCGCAGAAGGCCAGTGGCAGGGCCAGGATCACGACCAGCGGGTCCCCCCAGCTCTGGAAGTTCAGCGTCATCAGTAGGTAAACGGCCACCATCGCCACTGCCAGGCCGAGGCCGATATTGGCGAACGCCTCGTCCTTGGACAGGATCTGGCCGCGCACGCTGATCTTGTTGCCGGGCGGCAGCTGCTTCTGCAAATCCTGCATGATCGGCTGGAGGTCCGCCTCGATGGCGCCGAGCGGCCGGTCCTGCACGTTGGCGAGGATGTCATACGTCGGCTGCGTGTTCTCGTGGCTGGCCACGAGCTGCAATGGCCGGCGGTGCAAGGTGGCCACGTTGCTCAACAGATTGGGCGGGCTGGCACCGTTGTTGGACACGAGCAGCGGCGTGTTCTCCACGTCCGACAGCGAGTTCGTGCGGTATTCCGGCGTCTGCACGGCGAGCTGGTAGGGGATGCCGCTGGTGGGGTCGGTCCAGAAATTCGGCGACACCTGGTAGGATGACGACAGCGACGTATTCAGGTTCTGCGCGACCTGCTGCTCCGTCAGGCCAAGCTCGGCGGCGCGCACGCGGTCCACGTCCACGAAGAACTCGGGGGCATCCACGATCTGCTGTAGGTGCACGTCCACGGCGCCCAGCACGCCACGAATACGCCGCACTGCTTCCTGCGCCACTTGCAAGCCCTTAGCACGGTCCTTGCCGGAGACCTGGACGTCGATCGGCGCCGGCAGGCCGAAGTTCAGCACCTGGGTGATGATGTCGGCTGGCTGGAAGTAGAAGATCGCGTTTGGGAACTTGTCCCGCAGCACCACACGCAGTTTTTTCTGGATGCCGAGGGTGGAGGGGTGGCTCTCCTTCAGCGAGACCAGGATCTGGCCGTCGTTCAGGGCGACGGTCGAGCCATCGGTAAAGGCGAGGTTATAGTTGTTTGACGGCAGGCCGATATTGTCCAGGATGAGGCTGGTCGAGGGGACGGTCTGGCGGATCGTGTCCTCGACCTGCTGGAACAGCCGCTCCGTCTCCTCGATCCGTAGGCCGGAGCGGCCGCGGACGTGCAGTGTGATCTGGCTGGACTGGATCTGCGGGAAGTAGTCGTCGCCGACGAAGAAAAACAGCACGCCGCCCATCACCAGAGTAGCACCGGCGATCCCTGCGGTGACCCAGCGGCGCTCCACGGAGGCGTGCAGCAGCGCGATGTAGCCGCCGCGGAAGCTGGCGAACCCGCGCTCGAACCCGGCATGGATGCGGCCGAAGAGGCCAGGCTTGCGCTTTGAGCCAGTCTCTTCGCCGTGCCCGCCTTCCGGGTGCCGCTGGTCGTATTCCTTCTTCACGAGCACGTCGATCAGCACGGGCACCAGGGTCCGCGACAGGCCGTAGGAGGCGAGCATGGCGAACACCACGGCGAGCGCCTGCGGCGTGAACAGGAACTTCGCCGCCCCATTTAGGAACAGCACGGAGACGAAGGCGCAGCAGATCGACAGGGTGGAGATCAGCGCCGGCTTGGCGATCCCGGCAGCGCCCTCCACGACGGCCTTGCGGAACTCCGCCCCTTCCTCCATCAGCCGATAGGTGTTCTCAATTGCGACCGTCGCGTCATCCACCAGGATGCCCACGGCCAGGGCCAGGCCACCCAGCGTCATGATGTTGAGGGTATTGCCGAGCACGGCGAGAACCGCCAGCGACGTGAGGATCGAGAGCGGGATCGAGATGAGCACGATCAGTGTCGAGCGCCAGGAGCCGAGGAACAGCAGGATCATCAGCCCGGTCAGCCCAGCGGCGATGGTGCCCTCGCGCAGCACGTCGTCGATCGCGCCGGAGACGAACACCGACTGGTCGAATAGCGGGGTGATCGTCAGGTCCTTCGGTGCCGCCGCGCGGATGCTGGGCAGCAGGGACTTGACCGTCTGCACCACGGTGAGCGTGGACGCATTGCCGTTCTTCAGCACCGTTAGCAACGCGCCGCGACTGCCATTCTCGCGCACGACATTCTGCTGCACCTGGTAGCCGTCGCGCACGTAGGCCACATCCTGCACCAGGACCGGAGCGCCGTTCACCACCTTGAGCGGGATGTGGTTGAGCGCGTCGATCGTGGTCGGCGTCGCGTTCAGCTCCATCACGTACTGCGTGCTGCCGATCTTGGCCTGGCCGGATGGCTCGGTCAGGTTTTGCGCGGTGATCGCGTTGGTGACGTCACTGGGTGCCAGGCCGTAACCCTGGAGTGCGTGCAGGTCGAGGTCCACCATCACCTGGCGCTGCTTGCCGCCGAACGGGGACGGGATGGTGGCGCCGGGCGTGGCGGTGATCGCCTGGCGGATGCGATACTGGCCGTAGTCGAACAGCTGCTGCTCGCTCTCGGTCGGCGAGGACAGGGCCAGCTGGATCACCGGCACGGCCGAGGCGCTGTAGCGCACCACGATCGGCGGCTGAATACCGGGCGGCATGACGGCGCGGATGGAGTTAGTGGCGGCGACGATCTGCGAGATCGCCAGGTCGATCGAGACGTCCGGCTGGAAGTAGACCTTCTCGATCGTCACGCCGAGCAGGGTCTGGCTCTCGATATTCTTGATGCCGTTCACATTGTTGGACAGCGAAAACTCCGAGTAGGTGGTGACCCGCTGCTCCATCTCCCGCGTGTCGAGCCCGGTGTAGGTCCAGATGATGGAGACGACGGGGATATCGACGTTCGGCAGCACGTCCTTCGGCATGGTCAGGATCGCGCCGACGCCGCCCAGGAGGATGAGCAGGGACAGCACATAGATCGTGACGCGGAACTTCAGCGCGAACTTGACGAGTTCCATCGACGACCTTTCCAGGGTGCAGCCGGTCACCTCGGATATTCCGCGGTGCAGCAATCGTGCCTGACGTGGTGCAACCAAGCGAGTTGCCACAGCCTGCATCACGAACGATTGCTATCGCCCTGCGTTCGCCCCCTGCCTGCGGTCAGGCCTGGAGAGAGCGGATGCGCTACACCCTCGTCGTTGCAGCCCTGGCGGTCGCCCTGCCGGCGGCGGCGCAAACCGCGGCCGATCCGGTGACGGGGGCCCGGCCTGGCAACGTGATCGGGACGGGGCAATCCCTGCCGCTGTCCGACAAGGCGAGCAATGCCACAAGCGGCGACACCCGCTCGGTGATTGCCCCCCGCCTGCCCACCCCGAGCGCCGGCGATGACAGCTCCCCGCGCGCCTTCCTGGAGGCGGCGCAGCGGGCGTTGACGCTGGGGCGCACCGGCGAGGCGCAGGAAGCGCTGGAGCGGGCGGAGTCGCGGCTGCTGGACCGCTCCGTCCCGCCGTCACGCGCCGATGCGCCGAGCGCACAGCCGATGGTGGCCGAGGTCGGCGATGCCCGCCGGGCGCTCGCCGCCGGAGACCGGGCCCACTCGCAGCAGATCATCGGCGAGGTGCTAGCCCGGCTGCGGGGTTGACCCGGGCAGCAGCATCTTTGATCCTCGTGCCACGGGTTCGTAATGACTTAGCATTTGTGAATGGGTGGGCATGAAGGGTCGGGTTTTGGTCACGGGTGGTGCCGGTTTCATCGGGTGCCACGTCGCCCGTGCGTTGCTGAAGGCGGGCTACGAGGTGCGGGTGCTGGACAGCCTGATCGACCAGGTACACGACCGCAGCGGCCCGCGTGACCCGGTCCTGGGCCACACTCACCTGATCGAGGCGGACGTGCGGGACCAGGCGGCGGTCTCGGCGGCGCTGCAGGGGGTGGACAAGGTGATCCACTTGGCGGCCGAGGTGGGCGTGGGCCAGAGCATGTATGCGATCGAGCGCTACATGTCGGTCAACGACGTGGGGACCGCCGTGCTGTTCCAGGCCCTGATCGAGCACCCGGTGCAGCGCGTGGTGGTCGCGTCCTCGATGAGCATCTACGGCGAGGGTCTATACCGCACGGCAGCCGGCAAGGTGCTGGGGGACGTGAAGCGCCCGGCCCGCGCGCCGGATGCCGAGTGGGACCCGGTGGACGAGCATGGCACGCCGCTGCTGCCGATGGCGACGCCGGAGTGGAAGACGCCCGACCTCGCCTCGGTCTATGCGCTGACGAAGTACACGCAGGAACGGCTGACGCTGACCGTCGCCCCCGCCTACGGAATGGAGGGCGTGGCGCTACGGCTGTTCAACGTCTACGGGCCGGGCCAGGCGCTGTCCAACCCGTATACCGGCGTGCTGGCGATCTTTGCCTCCCGCCTGCTGCACCGCGAGCGCCCGCTGGTGTTCGAGGACGGGGAGCAGCGGCGGGACTTCGTGCACGTGGACGACGTGGCGCAGGCGTTCATGCTGGCGCTGGAGCATCCGGCCGCCGCCGGGCAGGCGTTCAACATCGGCAGCGGGCGGGACGTGAGCATCGTGCAGGTCGCGGACGCGATCGCGCGCGCCATGGGCCTGCCGCATCTGCAGGCCGAAATGGTGGGCAAGGCGCGCACCGGGGACGTGCGGCACTGCTTCGGCGACATCACGCGAGCGGCGGACGTGCTGGGTTTCCAGCCGCGCCGCGGGTTCGATGACAGCCTGGGCGAGATGGTCGAGTGGGTGCGCCGGCAACAGGCGGTGGACCTGGTTTCCCGGGCCCGGCAGGAGCTGGAGCAGCGGGGGCTGGTCGCTTGATCTCGCCTTCTGTCCTGCGCGCGCGGCCCGTGCTGATCACGGGCGGGGCCGGGTTCATCGGCGCCAACCTGGCCGACCGCCTGGCACGCGACGGGCAGGACGTGCTGGTGTTCGACGCGCTGACCCGGCCCGGCGTGGCGCGCAACCTCGAGTGGCTGAAGCGCCGGCATCCGCGCCGGGTGAGTGCGGCGGTGGCGGACATCCGCGACGAGGGCGCCGTGCGGGACGCCGCGATGCGCTGCTCGGGCGTGTTCCACATGGCGGCGCAGGTTGCGGTCACGACCTCGATGGTGGCGCCGATGGAGGATTTCGACACGAACGTGCGGGGCACGATGCACGTGCTGGAGGCACTGCGCCGCCGGGTGGACCGGGTGCCGCTGGTGTTCGCCAGCACCAACAAGGTGTATGGCGACCTGCATGACATCGCCTTGCAAGGTGACGGGGCCGCCTACCTGCCCACCGACCCGGCGCTGCGCGACCACGGCGTGGGCGAGGACCGGCCGCTCGATTTCTACACACCCTATGGCTGCTCCAAGGGGGCAGCGGATCAATACGTGCTGGATTATGCGCGCTCCTTCGGCCTGCCCGCCTGCGTGCTGCGCATGAGCTGCATCTACGGGCCGCTGCAAATGGGCACCGAGGACCAGGGCTGGCTGGCGCACTTCCTGATTTCCGTGCTGGACGGCCGGCCGATCAGCATCTTCGGCGACGGTCGGCAGGTGCGTGACGTGCTGTTCGTGGAGGATGCGGTGGAGGCCTATGTGCGCGCGGCCGCCCGGATCGGCGCGGTGTCCGGCCAGGCATTCAACCTGGGCGGCGGCCCGGCCAATGCGGTGACGCTGCTGGACGTGCTGGGCGCGATCGAGGCCGCCACTGGGCGGCGGCCGGACGTGCGGTTCGGCGATTGGCGTCCGGGGGACCAGCGGTATTTCGTGGCCGACACCCGCAAGGTGAGTGCGGCGCTGGACCTGCCGCCAGCGGTGGGCTGGCGGGACGGCTTGGGGCGGCTGGTGCGCTGGCTGGCGGCGGAGCGGTCCGCCTTGGCAGAAGCGGCGTCGGACGCATGAAAGTCGCCCTGGTCAACCCACCCTGGGATTTCGCCGGCAGCATCTACTTCGGCTGCCGCGAGCCGCATCTGCCGCTGGAACTGGGATGCTGCCAGGTGCTGCTGGAAGCGGCCGGGCACGAGGTGCTGCTGCTGGACGGCCACCTGGAGGGGCGAACGGATGGCGAGTTGGCGGAGGCGTTGGCCGCGTTCGGCCCGGCGATGACGGTGGTGACGACCGCCCCCTCCTACCTGTTCTGGCGCTGCGCCCAGCCGGAGTTGCGCGTGCCGCGGGCGACGCTGGATGCGATCGGGCGGCGCGGCGGGATGACGGTGGCGGTGGGGCCGCATGGCTCCTCCACGCCGGGCCCGGCGCTGCGCAAGCTCGGCTGCGACGCCGTGGTGCTAGGCGAGTGCGAGGAGGCGGTGCTGGCCCTGGCCGAGGGCGGGCGGCCCGGTGCCGTGCCGGGCACGGCCGTGCTGGAGGCGGGCGTGCTGCACCAGGCCGGCGGGCCGCAGAGCACCCGGTTCACCACCCTGCCCGCACTGCATTGGCCGGATGCGTGGGTGCAGCGCCACGCGCACCACCACCACCGGTTCGACCGCCGGCCGGAGGGGCCGGGTGCGGAAGTCGAGGCCTCCCGCGGCTGCCCGTATCACTGCACGTTCTGCGCCAAGATCGATTTCCGCGACGTCTACCGCAAGCGGGACTTGGCGCCGCTGCTGGCCGAGATCGACGCGCTGGTGGCCCAGGGCGTCACCTACCTGTATTTCATCGACGAGATCTTCCTGCCGCGCGCGGATTTGCTGGAGGCGTTGGTCGGCCGCCCGGTGCAGTTCGGCATCCAGACCCGGATCGATCTGTGGAAGCCCGAGCTGCTGGCGCTGCTGGGCCGCGCCGGCTGCGTCTCGATCGAGGCGGGGGTGGAGAGCCTGACGGTGGACGGCCGCGCAGCACTGGACAAGCGCTGCAAGATGACGACGGACGAGTTGGCCGACCGATTGATCTGCGCCCGGCAGCACGTGCCGTTCGTGCAGGCCAACCTGATCGAGACGGCGGCGGACGAGGCGGACCTGGTGCGCTCCTGGCGGGCGCGGCTGCAGGAGGCGGGGGTGTGGGCGAACGACCCCGTGCCGCTGTATCCGTATCCGAGTTCGCCCGACTACCGCCGGCTCTGGGGCGCGCCGGACGACGAGGCGTGGGAACGGGCGCACCGCCACTATCTCGGCCAGTTCACCACCTTCAGTGACATCCAGGAGGGCGCGCCGGTGGCGTTGCCGGAGTTGGAAGCGGCTTGCCGGTAGCATAGCGGAGTTGTGCCCCTGCCTTTTGCCGGTCAGGCTTCGCGTATGATCACCCGCCGCACCCTCCTGGCCGCGCCCGCCCTGCTAGCTCTGCCCGCCCGTGCCCAGCCGGCCCATACCGCATTCACCGTGCGGTTGGACCAGGCGCTCTCCAACCTGGACCCGGCGTTCCGGCCGAGCCCGGAGGATGGCAGCGTGATGTGGGCGATCTACCAGAAGCTGGTCCGCTTCAAGCCCGGCAGCATCGATTGGGAGCTGGATGCGGCGGCCAGCATCAAGCAGGTCAGCGGCACGGTGGTGGAGTTCGCGCTGCGCCCCGGCCAGGTGTTCACCGGCGGCTACGGCGCCATGACGGCGGAGGACGTGAAATACTCCTTCGAGCGCATCGCGCGGGGGCGCAAGGAGTCGCCCTACCAGTCCGACTGGGCGAATTTGGACCAAGTGGACGTGACGGGCGAGCTGACCGGCCGGATCGTGATGAAGCAGCCGACTGCGTATCTGTGGACGATCGGGCTGCCGGACGGCTCGGGCTGCATCGTCAGCCGGGCGGCGTGGGAGACGCTCGGGGACGCCACGGCGCTGGCCCCGGTCGGCTCCGGCCCCTACCGCCTGGCCAGCATCGACCCGCAGCGCCAGGCGGTGCTGGAGCCGAACCCGGAGTACGCCGGGCCGTACAAGCCGGCCTGGCAGCGCATCACGGCGCGGATCGTGCCGGACGCGAAGACCGCCGAGCTGGCCTTCCGGGCGGGGGAGCTGGATTTCACCCAGCTCACGCCGTCCACCGTCGGCACGATGCGCAACGCACCCGGCACGGCCATCACGCAGGCGCCGGGGCTGCGCTTCATCTGGCTCTCGCTGAACGTGGAGAAGAAGCCGCTCGACGATCCCCGGGTGCGGCAGGCGATCGCGATGGCGCTGGACGTGAACCAGATCGTGCTGGCGGGCTATAACGGGCTGGCCCCGGTTGCCCGCGCGCTGATCCAGCCGCAGGTGCTCGGCCACTGGGCGGACGCCCCGGCCCCCAAGCAGGACACGGCCGGGGCCCGTGCGTTGCTGGCCACGGCCGGCGTGCCGAACCTGACGCTGAAGCTCACGCTGCTTAACACACCGGCGTTCCAGACCATGGGGTTGGTGGCGCAGGCGCAGCTGAAGCAGGCGGGGGTGGCGCTGCAGCTGGATGTGCGCGACGGCGGCACCTATTGGTCGGCCGGCAAGGGCGAGGCGGGCAAGGACCTCGACCTCGTGCTGATGCGGTTCAACGGCAAGCTGGACCCGAATTTCGACACGCAGTGGTTCACCTCGGGCCAGGTCGGCAGCTGGAACTGGTCACGCTGGCGCTCCCCGGAGTTCGACCGTCTGAACGCCGCGGCCGGAACGGAGCTGGACGCGGCCAAGCGCGCGGCGCTGATCGTGCAATGCCAGCAGCTGATGGCGGCGTCGGGCGCGTTCATCTGGCTGACGTACGACGTGGACCTGTTCGCGGCGAAGGCATGGCTGAAGCCGGCGATCATGCCGACAGGGAGCGACTGGCAGCTGTCGCAGTTCGGATTGGCGTGAGAGCTATTCCGGAATGATGTGCATTGCGCATGATCAAGCTCATGCAAGCATCAGCCGGGTTGCAAGACGCCGTTCGATCGGGGTTCTGCGTCACACCCGCGGAATGCTGCTCGGGACCACTTCCGACGTGCCCGGCTTCTCCCACCCGAGCAACACGTTCGAAGCTGAGATCGACGATGCCGTGGAGAACATGCTGGCGGTGATGGGCCGGTTGGATGATTATCTTAAGCAGTCGCAAGACGCTGCCGCAACCTGTCAAGCAGCCAACGACCGGCAGGACCTAACGCGCGGTCTCGCCGGTGTGCAGCGTAGATAATCAGTCCTTCAGCGGGCGTGGGATCGTCCTCAATCCGAAGTGCGACCAGCTTCGCTTCAGCAACAGGCGCTGCTATCAGATGGTCTGGCATGCGGCACCACCCGAAACCTGCAAGCAAGAAATCGAGCCGCCGGCCAAGATCCACGAAGCGCCATAACCGCGCGCTTGAAAGGCCATAGGTCGCGCCGCCGGGATCGACCGGGTCGGAGAGCACGAGTTGAATATGAGGCTCCAGGTCGCCGCGCGTCGCGGCGCGCGCCAGCGACGCCAAGGGATGGCCGAGTGCCACCACGGGCTGCATGGCCACCCGCAGCAGCGGATGGGCGGCGATGTCCTCGGGAACGTCCGGAAGCAGAAGGCAGATCGCGAGCGCGGCCGAGCCACTGCGCAGCCGCCGCAGCGACCCGCCCAATCCCTCGGTCGAGAAACTGACCGGCAGGTCGGGGAAAGTCTCGCTGAGCGCGCGCAGGCTATCGATCAACGGCGCAGTTGGGACCAGCGGGTCGATCGCGAGCGCCAGTTCGGGTTCCAGCCCCTCTCGCGCCCCGGCCGCCACCGCCTCAAAGCGTCCGGCGCTGGCCAATACCAACCTTGCCTGATCGACAAGTACACGCCCAACCGCGGTAAGCTGCGGCCG
>CAXSEG010000002.1:0-48658 GCA_964235545.1 uncultured Acetobacteraceae bacterium | reverse complement strand
CCAGGATACGGGAACTCTCGGCCGCGCGGTGGATGTTCATGATGACGTTATAGGCCACGAAGGCACACGCGATCGCGCCCACGAAGCCCGTGAACTGCCCGACCAGCTGCTGGACGACCGTCGCCGCGTTGCCGGTCGGAACGTCGGACGTAAATCCCGGGACGGGGAACACCGACCGGATCACCTGTGCAGCCCAGTCGTTGCCGGGGCTGAGGGCCGCCCAGCTGACGTTATAGGGGTTGCTGGCCGGTGCAACACTCTGGGCGAAGACCGGCCCGGCAATGGCCGTTAAAGCCAAGGCGGCGATAGTGGTCCGGGTGCTGCGCATGGGTGCCTCGCGGGAATGTTCCCGCGAAACTGTCAGTCCTGCTTGCGAACGGCTCCTCCGCGGCCGCCATCACGGCGAGGGTGAGGAGGGCCGCGCGGTCGGCTCAGCCGAGGGCGAGCGGGAGACCATGGACTTCACGGCCACGACGGCGCGGTGCAGCAGCTCGCCTGCGGCCTTCGCCAGATCGTCGAGCATTGCCTTGCCATCCTTGCGGGAAGGCGTATTGCCCGCGGCTTCACCTATGGCGGCGTCCATCTGGTCGAACTTGGCACTGAGATTGGCGGCATCAGGACGCCGGGCGATGACCTGCTCGACGGCGGTCCGGTCCTCGCCGTGACGCGCCAGCGCCGAGGCGGCGCGGTCATAGGCGGCAGCGACGTCGCGTTCATCGAGCAGGGCGTTGTTGAATTGACCACGCAGGTCGGCGAAGCGCCCGCCCTGCTTCATCTCGGACAACACTGACGCCATGCCGCCTGGCTCGCTGCGGGCCGCTTCACGGATGCGGCTCATCACGGCGGCGCCTTCGCCTGTACTGAACGCCTGCAGGGCGTCCAACGCCGCCCGGCCTGATTGCTCGGCCCGTCGTAAGGTCCTGTCGTCGGCACCCTCCTGCATGGTCCGTTCGAAGGTCGAGAGCCGGTCCCGCATGGGCGTTGGCGAGGGATCCCAAGGAGCGCCCGTGACCTTCTCGCTGGGACGCATGGCCGAGAACACCGCGTCGAGCGGCGATCGGGCCATGAGCACAGGCTGGGTAGCCTGGCCACCGTTCCCGGGCATCGCCGTAAAGGCTGAGACGGCGTCCGGCCGAGGTCGTGACGGTGGCTCAGGGGTGGTAGGACGCTCAGGAGTTTGGCCTTGGCGCGGCTCTACCGGTTGTTCCGGCCCAGTCGGAGGGCCTTGCCTCGGCTCGGGGGCCCGTTGGGTCAATCGCAGACGGTTCTCGATGACGTCGATCCGGCTTTGGGTTTCTGGAGTGGCTTGATTGGCCTGTTGCCCGATGTCGTTCCCGGCAACCCGGATTTCACGGACGAGGCTCCGATCCGAGATGCCCGCGGTCTGACCCATGAGCCCGAGCATGCGTTCGTTCTCGAGGCCGGGTGCGCTGCGTGCCAAGTTCGTCATCTCCGACCGGAGAGTGGCGGAGAGTTCGATGCGACCGACCGCGCTCTTCTCGATGTCCTGAAGGAGATAGGCCACCTCCGTCCGGAAACCCGGCTGGACGGCCCGTTCTGCGTCGGCACTTTGACGGGCCAGCGCCTTCACGCTGCGGGCCAGCTCGCTGTCCACGT
Source organism: uncultured Acetobacteraceae bacterium (assembly GCA_964235545.1). Lineage (GTDB taxonomy): Bacteria > Pseudomonadota > Alphaproteobacteria > Acetobacterales > Acetobacteraceae > LMUY01. The sequence goes on along the minus strand of CAXSEG010000002.1, from coordinate 47,041 downwards.
TCGCCAGCAACGGCGTGGCACGTTCAATCCGCTGCAGCAGGTCGCGCATGGGATCCTTTTCCGGCGGGGCTGAAGCAGCACCGTCACCGGCTGATCTTCCACTGGCGGGGGGCGATTTTGGCGTGTTGTCACTCGCTGCGTGGGTGTTTGGGTCCGCCATGGGGGCTCCGATAATGCTGCGTCCGCGTCGCTCAGTTCGACGCCATGTTCGGCGTCGGCATACGGACGGTCGGTTGGAAGTTGCGGTCCGTATCGGCGGCAAGCTGGGCCGCGCCGATCGAGGCGTGCATCAAGCTCATCTTATAGTTCTGGAACAGCAGGTAGTTGTTCAAGGCCAACTCGCTGGCCATCTCGCGCTCGACCGATGCAGGCGGCATGCTTTGCAGGTTGGTATTCCAGGTGACGTCGCTGATGCGGCGCTCGGCTTCGATCTGCACGACCTGCAGCCAGGACCCGTTGGCCTGCGCGGGCAGGCCCATGTTGCTAAGGAACTGCGACTGGACAGCGGTAAGCGGAACCGATGGCGTTTGCATACCGATCGTCATGTCGATGAAGCTCTGGGCCAACGACATGCGGGCGTTGTAGCTGCGCCGCCGCACCGCCGCGTCTCGGCCTGCCGTGGACCTCAGCTGATCGCCGCGCAAGGCGGCTGGGGCAATCGGCTGGATCAGGTTGACGGCGTAGTCCTTCGCCGTGTTGACCGCGGCCTGGTTCGGGTAGGTCCCCGAGCCGAACAGGCTAAGCATCTGTTGGTCGGCATCCGGCGTAACGCTCGGCCCGTTTGGGCAAAGGCCGGCTGCGTCGTCGTCTGCATTGCAATACAGGCCGTTGTGAACCGCTGACATGGAGGCGACGGCCTGAGCTTGACCGAAATGCGACGGCATTCCCACGCTCGCCTCGCCCCTCATATCGTGGATATGGGCGATCTGTGCCCCCACGCCGAACGCCTGCACGCCGGCCGATTGGGCGCTGACGCCCCCGTCGATCGCGGAACAGGCCAGGGGGCTTGGGGTCTGCTCGTCGCGGATTTGCGCGTTTCTCATATCGCGATGGAACCGGGCCATGGCCGTGTTGGAAGCGTCGGTGATCTGCTGCTGGGCGCCGACCTGAGCCTTCATGTAATTCGACGTCTGAGTGAAGCCCTGCTGCAGCAGCGTCTGTACGTCCCCGAACGTCCCGGCACCCAGCGCCTTGTTGAGGTCGCTGATGCCGGAGTTTATCGTCGTCTGAATCGTGTTGATCGCGTTCAGGGCATCGAGCATGCCGGTTTCCTGGGCAAAGCTTTTGATCTGCTGCACGATCGAGGCAACGTCGATGGTCGCGAGCTGCGCCAGCGCCGGGACGGTATTGAAGACAACGCCGCCGACGACGATGCCGAGGGCGGTGGAAGAAACGAGGGTGAGCCTTTTCATGGCGGTCAGTCCCTAAAGGATGCCAGGCGGCACATTCGGCGCGCTGTAGCCGGTAGGCGGCAGGCCATTGCCGTTGATGTAGAGGCTGCTGCCATTGACGGACCCGACGCCGAGCCCGACCGAGCCAATTGGCGGTCCGCCGCCACCGAACGACAGCTTTGGACAGGACAAGCCGCCGCCGATGCCGCCGAAGCCGAGATTGAACCCGGTGATAGTTAAGCCGCACTGGGCGCTGCCGAGCAGGGAGGACCATTCCTGTTTCGCCAGGCTGCAGATCTGTCCCTCGACGGCCTGCAGCAGGTTTCCCGGGTTCAGTAGGTTGGTCACGAGGTTGAGTCCCACCCCGTTGAAGAAATTATCCAGGCACGTCAGATTCTTGACGCTCTGGGGTGGGTTGATCGTGGTGTCGTCGGCGCCGATGCGGGATGTCTGGCCGTTGATCGCGGCCTGGGTGACGGCCGCGCAGCCAACGCTTCCGGTCGCCGTGCCTTGAGCCGCAGCCGGGCCGGCGACGGCCATGGCCGGGAGCAGCACGACGAGCCCGCGGGCAAGGATTCCGACCATCAAGCATCCTCCAAAAGAGTGTCGCGACAAGCGCTCTCGAGCGCTGCGAGGCGCTCCGGCGCAAAGATGCGGTCCAGGACGGCGCGGCGGCGGAGAGCGCCAAGCAGCCCGCGCAAGGCGTTGGAGCCGTCGGTCTGTCCCCGCAGAAGCGCTTGCAACACTTTATCGGCGTCAGGCAGCCCGGACTCCGTCAACCAGTGCAGGAGCCTGACGCTTCGGGCTGCGCCGAACTGAGCGAGCAGCGATCTCAGGTCCGAGACGACAGGCTCGGCGAGCAAAGCCTGTGAAAGCCGCTCCAGATCGGCCTCTGCCGCTCCGTCGAGCGCCGTGCCAAGCTGGGCGAGCCGTACCGGCATGTCGCCCTCGTTTTCGAGAGCACGCACCGCTGGCGGCCAAGCCGCGAGAGCGATGGGGTGCCAGTCGGCGAGCCAAGCTCTGACGGCGTGGAGTTCGAGGTTGGGCATGGCAGCTTCCTGACCTGTCAGCAGCGAGGATCACCTCTCGCGTTGCGAACGGCGTCGCTACTTGCGGATTTTTACGTCCGTCATCGTCAACACCAGCCGCAGCCCGAGTGGCCTCACGGAAGCGAGCAACACACGGTTCCAGGGGGCACCCCCCTTCCAGCTCACGAGGGTATCCGCGTTCGTATCGGGGCCGTACGACACGGCGAAGCCGTGCGGGACGATCTGTCGGACGGCAAACGCCAGGGGCACTTGATTCCCAAAGCCGTTTGCGATCTTGAACCGCATCGAACTTGAAAATAGCGCTTGCCCGGACTCAGGCTGATTTTTTGTCGGAACAACCACGTTGGGCACAGAAGCAATTGGAAGTAGTGCGGCTGGCGGGGCGGCAGTCCCGTCCAGAATGAAGTCGGCGTGCGCGATGGCCGGTAACGTCAGGGCGCTAACGAGTGCAATGGTTGTGGTACGAAGCATCGGCGGAAGCCTCTAAACTGCATTTTGGCGAATTATCCTGTGACATCTTGCGAATGGGCATTGCGATGCCGTCGCGTTGCATCCGATAAGGCGATTGGTTCGTAGAACAGCCTGTTCGCATGGTTCGCGGCCGGTCGGCAGCGACCACTTGAGAAAGGGTGCCGTTCCTAACGATGTCCAAAGCCTCCCAATTGTCGTCTGGACCAACTGGCGACGTCTCGATAGCCGAAGTTTTCGGTGCGAAATTGAAGCATGCCCGGGTGAAGGCCGGCCTGAAACAAGCCGAACTCGCTGCGAAGGCCGATTTGCAACGGTCCTACGTCGTCGAACTCGAAGGCGGCGACGCGAATGTCACACTCAAGACCATGGCGAAACTTGCAGAGGTGCTCGGCGTGGACGTGAGAGACTTTCTACCGGAGAGCAAGGCAGCTCCGGTGTCTCCGACGGCTCTGGCGCATCTTTGTTCTCTACTAGAGCACTTACCCGACCGTTTGGCCGTTTGGCATCAACAGGAGGGCGAGCTGTTGCAGGAACTAAGGAGCTTGTCCGATCTCCGCCATGCACTTGCAAGCCAACCGATGGTCGCTCAATCCGACTGACGGTGACCACACGGTTCCCATGAACGACTGAACGCTCAAGCCGAAATACGTCGGATCCAGTCGACTTTCATCTCGACAAGTCGAAATTAGCCGACTTAGACTGCCTTCGGATCGTATCCCGGAGTGCAGCGTGTCGGCAGCCCTTTTCTGCGGAACCAAGTTAGACGAGGCTTCGCCGCGGCTTGCGTCAGTCGTGCGGTGCATCGCCGCCGTTGCATCATTTCCGTTCGATCGCGTCCTTTCCGGCATGGTGGCCGCTGGTCAGGGCATCAACGCCATCTGCCTTTTCCTGGGCTTGTCCCGAGAGGTGCTCGACGAGAACCTGGTCCGGCTAGGCTTACGCACACCGCATGATCGTCCAATGCGCAAGCCGGGCGACAAGGGTTGGACACCTTTCGACACCATGCGGCTCATCGCCTGGCGCGTCGCGGGCATCCACCCCGAGGTCATCGGCCAACGGCTGAATAGATCGGTGGGAGCCGTCAGGGCCAAGGCCCGACGCCTTGGCATTCCTGCGCCGAACCGGAAGGATCTGCGCCGGGTCGATCCCGCAACGCTCCGGGACCCGGAGCTGGGATATTTCCTGTCTGACAACTCCACGCGGTTCCGGGCAGGCGCCACCCGGTCCCCGAACTCCGGGTCAACACCACCCACCCTGGCAGTGGCGCCTAATCCCACCTGGGATTTGACATCGATCCCAAACGTCGCTGCCCTGCAAACTGCGGCGGCGACGACCGCTGATACTACTGCCTCGGCAGAGCCTCTGCAGCCAGCGGCCAAACAAACGGCAGCCAGGCTGGCAGCCGGCAAGAGGCAGGCACAGCGCGAGATGCCGTTCTTCGGTGTGGTCGTGTCGTCAGCAGACGCAAAATCTGCCGCAAAACCGTCGTTGGCAGCACCCAAGTCGGTCGCGCCTGGGACTACGAGCGAGCTGGTGCCGCCTGCGGCCATGCCGCTGTCCTTCGGAAATAAGCCGATCGGCGTGACCACAGCGGTAGCTCCAGCCGTGTCCGACATCGCGTGGATCGGCCGCACCCGCCGGCTCGCTTCCAACCAGGAAGCCATCCTCGCGCTCTCGATGCGCTATTTCGGCGGGCAGCATCCGGCCTACATCGCCCGCGACGCTGGTATGACCGAGGCGGCCCTGCATGGTGTGCTGTACCGGGCCAACCTGCCCCGCGATCGCAACCGCAGGAAATTCAGCGCAGATTTCGACCCGGAGATGGCTGCGGCAACGCTCGAGGCGTCCCGCTACGTGTTGGTTCGCGACAAGACCGGGGTGGGTCGTGAAACCGGTAAAGGCCACCTGTTCTGGAAGCACGAGCGGCGCGACAGGAACGTCAGGACCAACCGCGCAGCCCGGTTCCGCAACGGGATTCTCGGCGAATACGACAAGTACAAGGGCGAGTCGATCACGTTGCTGACCCGGGCCGACCTCGATGACCCTGACCTGGAATTGGATCTTCACTGCGACGACGCACCGGATCGGCCCTTCGCTCGCATACCATGCCCGAGGCCGTTCGCAGAACGCCGAGCGACGCTGCATCCGTAACACACAGACCGTGGATTGCCGAGATGAGGAATCAGAACGCCGCGGTCATCCGCCGCCTGTCGGATCCGGACTTCCAGGCCGGGCTAGTCACGAAATGCCTGGCGCTCACGCTTGGGATGGGCGCCCTGCTCGGGCTGTCCCTCGTCCACGACGCCTACGTCTGGGTCAACCCCATGCAGCCGCGCTACTTCTTCGTGGACGGCAAGAACCCGCCACACCCGGTCGTCAGCCTCGACAGTCCGATCGTCGATGACACCGAGCTGTTGGAGTGGTCGGTCAAGGCGATCCTGGCGCCCTACAACGTCGATTACATGAACTATCCGGCCCAGCTGAACATTGCGAGCCGGCGCTTCACCCTGTCCGGCTGGAACACGTTCGCCAACAGCTACATCGGCCAGGGCAACTTCGAACAGCTGAAGAGGGCTCGGCTGCTGTGCCATGCGCAGTCGCAGCGGGCGGCCATCATCCACCAGACCAGCTACAAGCAGGGCGCGCTGGCCTACGAGATCCAAGTGCCGATCCTGCAGACTTGCGAGAACGTCAACCAGACCTCGCCCAACAACCTGCTGATCACAGCCACGATCGTACGAACCAACAGCGACGATCACCCGGACGGGCTGGCCGTCGATCAGCTCGTGGCGTCGTCGCACTGATGTCCGCTGCCGAACCCCCGGCGGCGCAAGCCGGTCGCGCCATGAGAGCCGCCCCAACCCGCCAGGAGGCGACCGTGCGCCCTGCCCTCGTTGCAACGCTCATCCTTGCCAGCGCGCTGATGGGCGCCCCAGCATTCGCCCAAACAGCGGGCCAGCCGGTCACGCTGCTCCCGGGAGCTGGCGACCCGGACAATCCTGCAAACGGCAACCCCGCCGCCAACCGGGCTGCCCAGGACGCGATCCCGCTCACCGAAGACATGATCCGGGACCTGGCGCGACGCTACAACGCGACCCAGCGTGCCCGCGAGGAGGGCGTCAGCGAGTTGGCGGCGCCGAACAACCGTCAGGTCAACGTCAGCTTCGCGCCGGGCGCGGCCACCAGCATCATCAACACTGCCAAGAACTTCCCGACGGCGGTCAGCTTCTTCGACAGCACCGGCCAGCCTTGGCCGATCCAATGGGACACGAACTCCAACCCAGCCGCGGCGTCGGGCAGCAACAACTGCAACGTCTCCAATGCCGCTGGCGGCGGCCAGTCCGGGCCGGTCAACGGGTTCTACGTGTGCACCCCCACCAAGGGCAGCAACGTGCTGCAGATCACCCCCGCCTCGCTCAGTCCGCGGGGCGGCCTGGTCGTATCGCTGGAAGGCTCGCCCAAGCCGATCACCTTCCTGCTGGTGACCGGCGGCGGCCGCTACGATGCTAGCCTCAGCATCCACGTCGCCGACCGCGGGCCGCACGCCAAAGTCGACATCATCACCCAGCCGGACCGGCCCGACACCGGCGCGCCGTTCCTGACCGGTATGCTGGAAGGCGTTCCGCCGGCCGACGCCGTGCCGCTTTCCGTGGTCGGCGTCTCGCCGGAGGGACTGCGCGCCTGGCGGCTCGGCCGCAACGTCTACCTGCGCACGAGCTACACGCTGCTGTCGCCGGAGTGGACCGCCTCGGAGGCGGAGGCGGGTCTCACGGTCTACGCCGTGCCGAACACGCCCGTCGTCTTGCTGTCCGTCAATGGCCGCACGGTCTCGGCCGAACTGAAGGAATAGTCGTCATGTCCGGTGCGCTCGCCAAACTCGGCACCCTGATCCCCCGGATGCCGTCCGGGCAATTCTTCAATGCAGCGAACACCGCCGGCCCACGCCGGCTGATGATCATCGCAGGCGGCATCATTGGGGTCGCGGGGCTTGCCGTCGGCGTATCGTTCACCGGCAAGTCCGCTCCTGAGCTGTCGCACGATGCCCGGATGAAGGCTGTCGACCCGTTGCCGGGCGGCCTTCACACCACGCCCGAGCAGGACGCGCTCGCCAAGCAGGCCAACGATAGCCAGGTGCAGGCCGCCATGCAGCGGGGGGTGTCCTATACCCCTCCACTGAGTCCCAGCCAGCTGATCAATCCCCCGCCGCTGCACGTCGAACAAGCCGTCCCTCCGCCCCAGGTCCGGCACGAACCGGTCGCCATCGCCCGTCCTCCGTACAATCCGCTGCCGGAGCCGCTCCGTGTCGCTTTTCCGGCGCCGCTTCCGCCGCCGGCCGCGCCGCCGGTCAGCGAGCCGGTCCGCCCCATCCCGGTCGCAGCGCCGTCGCAGGGCGATGCGGCGGCACAGCAGGCAGCGCAGCAAGCCTATAACCAGCAAATCCGGGAATTGTTCGCCCAGTGGGGCGGTCGTGCACCGCGCACCGACGTCGTGATGCCGCCGCCGGAGCACGATAGCGACGCGACCGACGCTTCGCCCGTGCAGCGGACTCCCTCGACCTCGGCCAGGACGCGCGACGCATCTCTGCCACTGCCGGTGTCCACCCGGTCCGACCAGGGACACCTCCTCGTTCCGGCGGGCCGCGGCATCTACGCGCATCCCATCCTTGCGGTGAACTCCGATGCCAGCAGCCCCGTCGTGCTGCAGGCCGACACCGGACCGATCGCCGGAGACCGCATGATCGGCACCTTTGCCAAGCAGAACGATCGGCTGGTCATCCACATCAGTTCGGTCATCCATGATGGAGAGAACCTCGGCGTGGACGGGCTGGTGATCGCCCCGGATACCATGGAGGCAGGCGTCGCGTCCGACGTGGACCAGCACTACCTGACGCGTTTCGCCCTCCCGGCTGCCGCTGCCTTCGTGGCAGGCCTTGGACAAGCCATCGCCACAACCTCCAACTCCGTGTCCGTGCTCAGTCCCTTGGGCGGCGCCACCACCGCCACGAACCTCAATATCCGGCAGCAGCTCGGCATCGCGGCAGGGACGGCAGCTGCACAGGCCGGGGCCACGCTGAACCAGGCGGCGCCGAAAGGCCCCACCGTTTCGCTCGAGGCCAATGTCGCGGTCGGGGTCATGTTCCTTTCCAACGTCACATCGCACGCGGCGCAGTAAAGGGCGTTCACCCTGTCGCCGTCCGGTCTGGGCCGGACGTGCGAAAGGGATTTGTCGTTCAGCCACGTCCAACTCCGTTCTCGCGTCCGTTCGCAACGCTCTGGCCCATGCTGGTCGCCATCGGTTGCAAGAGGCTCGAATGGACACGCACATCACCAGCCGTCAGATGATCGATGAGGACGCAGTCCGGCTAAGCGCACGCCTGCCGGGCGAGCCCAACGGCCCGCTTCCTATCAACGCCCTACCCCAAGAGTCGGCCACGCCCGATCCGGCTGAGCGCCTGCCACGATCCGCACCGACGCGTTCGCGGCGGCGCAGCCTGCTGTTGGGTGGCGCTGGTGTCATCCTGGCTGCAGGCGGAGCCGTGGCGTTCCTGGTCTCCCCTTACAACCATATCCTGCCAGTGCCGGGCTTGACCGCCGAGGTGCGCCAAATCGCCGCCTCGGCCGGAATCGCGTTGCCGAAGCCGCTGGCGCCATCGGCCACGCTGGCGCGGGTGCCGCTGCCGCCACCTCCGGCTCCGCCTGTCCGGGACGTCTACGCCGCGAAGCCGCGCGACGAGCAAATGCGCGAGTTGCTGGCCTTGCATCCGAACGATGTCCGCCCAACTCCGGCGGCGCACGATGCGGGAGCTGCGTCACACGCAACGCCGCTTGCCATGCCTCCGACGCAGCCAGCTCCGCCGTCGCCCCCGGGGCATGTCGCGGCGGCAGCCAACCCGGACGTCCAACCGGACATCGTAGTGGCCGAGCCTGGCAGCCAAGCTGTCCGCATCCCGTTCCCCGCGCCCACGGCGCCCGCGGCTCCCGGCCCGGCACCCACGACCGTCCTCGCGACCCCTCAGCCGCCGGACCGGGGCCTCGCAGCTCCCGAGCCGCCAGCGCCCACGATGACGCCTGCGACCTTGGCGCCGATCCAAATCACGGCGCCTGCCGCGATGTCGGTCATGCCGACGTCGCCACCCGCACCCGCTCCGGCTTCACTCCCCCCGGCCCCGGATGCCGTTTCAGTAGCCGAAAACTTGCGGCCGGCTCCTATGTCGCCGCCTGACCAGGTGCAGGTGCTGAACCTGGTAACCGAGATGGCCCACATGGTCCGTGACCTCCGCCTGCAGGACGCCCAGTTGCGCACCGATCTTCGCCGCGCGACGACGGACTACACCGCGCGCCTCGATGATTACGGCCGCCGCCTGGCCCTGGCCGAGGCACGCAATTCCGTTTCCCACGCAGCGCAGGATGACGCCTCGACGCAGGCGGCCGATCCACCCTCCGTAGTACCAGTCGTTGCCCGCACGGTCCCGGTGGTCCTGACGCCGCCACCCATCCCTGCACCGGCTCCGGTCGCCGGGCTGAAGCGGTATCGCGTCCAGGCGGCATCGCCGGGCCTGGCATTGCTGGCCGAGGTCGATCGCGGCGGTGGAGAGGGGGCACAGACCCAAATCATGGTCGGCGACACCTTGCCGGACTACGGCAAGGTCAAGTCGATCGCCCAGCGCGGCACCGCCTGGGTCGTCACCGCCGAACACGGCACCATCCAGTAACCTGCAAGGAGCTGCTTCATGCAGGGACTGGTCAATTTCGCGACGGCAATCGCCGATGGCATTGCCGTCCTGCTTCCCGCCTTCTGCTACATCGCAGCCTGCAGCTGCTTCTTTTTCGCGGTCTGGACGCTGTGGACCTTCGCGGAGCCGCACCGTCGGCATCATCACCACTGGCAGCGGCCCTGGGTGCCGTTCGTCTCACTCGTGCTATGCGGCGTGTTTGCTGGCTTTCCGCATTTCCTGACCCTGGCGAACGTTAGCGCCGGCACTTCGATGGCAGTCTCCCTCACCACCTACGTGCCGACCACACCGGGGAGCGCAAGCGACATCCTGGGCGCGACCCCGCAGGCGACGGTCATCAATGTTGTGTCGATGTTCCAGTACTTCTTCGAGGCGTTCGGCGCCGCTTGCGTGTTCTGGTCGATCCTGACGTGGCGCGCCATCGTCAATGGCCGCGCCAACGGTTCACCCGTCGCCTGTGGCGTGCAGTTCACCTTCGGTGTGATGTGCATCAACATACTTGCCGTCGCCAATGGCGTGGTGTCGTTCTTCCAGACTGGCGGCTGATACTTTCTGTCGTCCGTCTTCGATGCATCCATCCCGTTTGCAAGCGGTTTTGCGAGTGTGATCGTCGAGGGATTCCTCCCTCGGGAACTTTTGGAGGCAGAAGCGTGAACCTCACCATCATCAACAAGCAGGTGCCGGCCCGCGCCACTCCGCGCGCACTCCGTTTCCTGCGGAATCGGGGCAAGTCGGTCGCCGGCGTCGCGGGCAGTCTTGCTCTTGGCTTCGGCTACATCGGCCAGGCCCTTGCCCAGGCATCGTCGCCCGCCGGCGGCCTCGGCGCCCAACTCAACACCATGTCGAGCGAGGCGATCAACTCGGGCTCGACCGCCTTCGGCATGGGTTGCTACCTGGCCGCGACCGTCTGCTTCTTCTTCGGCGTCTGGGCTGCTTGGCAGAGCCGCCAGCCGCAGAACCGCGAAACCGGCTATGTCGGCCGCGCCATTGCGGGCCTCGCCCTTTGCGGCCTGTTCGCGACCGGTGGCGTGTGGATCAACAAGGCTTCCATCACCGCCACGGGCTCGAACGCCACGATCAACACCACGCCGGGCATGGTGCAGTTCGGCACCAGCGGCGGCTGAGTCAGCCTGCTGCCGCCGGCGCCTGACGGACACACCGGCGGCAGCATCTTTATTGCGAACCCACGAGGACCATTGCGGTGCAGCCAACAACATCGACGGATGCCGTGTTGCTTGACGGCCTCTCCCGCCGCCGCAGGCGCGTGGTCTCGCACGCACTGCTTGCGGCCTCGTTCCCCTACGCTCTCACTGCGACGGCCGCCCTGCCGCACCGGCTGTCATTGACCGACGCCGCCACGGTCTTCAGCGCCGGTGCGACTCCCGGCCTACTCGTTGTCCTGCTGCTCTGGATGGCGCGACCCCAAACCTTCGACCGTCCCTTGCGTCAGGCCATGGTGGTTGTGACGCTCGCGGGCGCCGCTTTGGTCGCGGCCGCACCTTGCATCATTGTCGGCGGCTGAGGAATGCCGCTCCACCGCCTCACCCTTTCCGCGCATGATAGTGACGAGTGCGCGAGTTGCTTCGTATTGCTGGGCGAGGCGGGACCAGTGCCGTGCCTCTATTGCGGCGCCGCTTCTGGACGATGGTGTTTTCCGGACCGCGGCGTCCCGGCGCTCGACGCCAAAATGGTTGGGCAACCGGCTGCGGCTTGCCCCTTGTGCCACCTGGCTCGCCATTTGGAGCGCCCGCGCATCGACGAGGAGGCCGTGCTCGTCTGGCTCCCCGAGACCAGTCAAGCGGCGCTGAACACGATGATGCGCGAGATCCACGTCCAGTTGCGGTCCTTTGGTGAGAGCCTGCTGCACGACGCCGGCTTGCGCGAGGACACCCCGGCACGGCGCTCGATCTATCACGCGCGTCGCGCCCTCGCCACGCGATCCGATGAAGCAGCCGAGCGGCTCGGCACGAGCGCACCGAGCGAGCTCGCCGCCGCGCTGCACCGCCTTTCCCCGATTGCCCGGACTCACCAAGCGGCCCTGCTGGGCAGCCTCCGCGTGCTGCCGCTCGGCCGTTTTTTCCACGACGGCGCGGACGTCTATCCGGACATCGTCGATACATGGGCGCAGACGGCCCAACACGCCTCCAACGCCGCCGACCCGAAGGAATAGCCGATGTTCGCCGCCATCGCCCGCGGCTTCGCCGCCTTGTCGCTGGCCCTCAAGCAGCCGCTCGGCGCCTTCTGCGAGGTCGAGACTGCCCACGGCGATGCGCTGATCACCAAGGCCGGCCATTACCAGTCCTGGATTCGTGTGGACGGGATGCAGCGCATGGGTGAGGCAAAGGATTTCGCGCAGATCTCCGAAGCCATGCGCCTCGACCTGTCGGGTGCGCTTGACGCCCGCGGGCATGCCATCGTCGGCTGGTATATTTCCGACCCAGATGCAGCCCTGGTCGAGATCGAGAACCTCAACCTGCGGGCCTGCCGGGAGATCGCCCGTCTGGGCGGGCTGCACCTCGACGACATCCTCGACGAACGCGCCCGGCTATGGCCGAAACTGATGCGCTGGGAGGCCGCCTACTTCATCGTCTGGACCAAGACGTCGGTGCTGACCAAGGAAGAGCGCAAGCAGCTCAAAGCCGAGTATGCCGCCAACGCCGCCGGTGCGATCGGCGACACGCAGCGCTTCTACCTGCGCAGCGAGGTGATGGCCGCACGTCACTCCGCCTTCACCTCCCGGCTGCTATCGGCCCTGCGCGCCCACGACGTCTCGGCGGCCATCCTCGATCCGCACGAGGCGCTCAAGGTCTCGCGCGAGGCAATGTATCGTGAGATGTCCGGCTCGGATTGGATGCCGATCCTGCCGGGCGACAAGGTGATGGCGCGTGCACCTGAGGAGGATGTCACCAAGGCAAAGGCCGAGCACGTGCTGTGGCCGCCGATCCGTGACCAGCTGTTCTATGCCGATGCCGTGACCCATGGCGGTCAGCGCGTGGATTTCGGTGAGCACGCTTTTGCCTGCGTCGACATGAACATCGGACCCGAGGACCCGCAGCCCTTTGTCAAGCTGTCCTCGACGCTTGGCCTCGACCGCATTCCTTGGCGCGTTGCGATCGTGATGGAAGGCGGCGGCAAGGGGTCGATGCAGATCAAGGATTTGGGCGCGTCGTTCCTGGCGATGTTCCCCGGCAACGCCGACCTGCGGCGCTCCTTCAAGTTCCTGCGCGAGGCGGCCGAGGAGAACCACATCAGCGTCAAGCTGCGGGCGAGCTTTGCAACCTGGGCTCCCGTCGAAGAGCCGGCCAAGTTGCGCCGGCGTATGTCCATCCTGTCCCAGCGGATCGAGGGTTGGGGCAACGCCAAGGCCACTTCCGTCGTGGGCGACCCGCTGGAGGCGGTGATGAGCACCGCACCCGGCCTGGCGCTTGCCTCGACCGCCAATCCAGCCCTGGCACTACTCGGCGACGCACTGACGATGCTGCCGTGGAACCGCACCGCCTCGCCCTGGGAGAGTGGCAGCGTGCTGTTCCGCCGTCCCGATGGCGGCATCTGGCCCTATGACCCGGCTGGTGGACGCAAGCGCCCCCTCGTAGTGGATATCTTCGTGGCCCCGCCTGGCAGCGGAAAATCGGTGCTGGCCAACACGATCAACATCGGCCTCTGCCTGAGCACCGCCGCCGTGGGCGCAAAGGGCGCCAAGCCGCCCCTGATCGGCAAGGTGGATATCGGGCGGTCGGTGGAAGGCTTCGTCCGGCTCATGCAGGAGGCGCTCGGCCCGAGGCGGCGGCATGAGGCGATCTTCGTGTCGCTGCAGTTCGCACCCGGCTTCGAGTTCAACATCTTCGACCTGCAGGTCGGCTGCGAGTACCCGCTTCCGCTGGAGCGGGTGTTCCTCCAGAACTTCCTTGCCCTCGCCACCACGCCGCCGGACCGCTCGCGCCCGTTCGAAGGCATGTCGCAGCTGATCGAGGCGGTGATCGACGAGGCCTACCGGCTGTGCGCCTCGGACGAAGGCTCCAAACACTATCGGCGCGGCGCCGAGCCGGAGGTGGACCGTGCGATCGAGCACTACGGCATCGAGCTGCATGCCGACCGCCCGTTCTGGCGCGACGTGGTGAACGCGCTGTGCGACCACGGCGAATATCGCCTTGCCGAGATGGCCCAGCGCCATGCCGTGCCGATCATCCAGGACCTGATCAGCGCCGTGCGCACGGACCAGGTGCGGGACGCGTTCGAGGACATCAAGGTCCAGGAAACCTCCGAATCCGTCTCGCAGATCTTCGAACGCTACATAGAGGACATGATCCGCCGCTTCCCGACGCTGAACGCGCCGACGCAACTCGATTTCGGTCCGGCCCGCATCATCGCCCTCGACTTGCAGTACGTGGCGCCCAAAGGGTCGGCCTCCGCGCAGCGCCAGACCGAGATGATGTACCTGCTGGCCCGGCACATCCTAGCCCGCAACTTCTTCCTGCACCCTGAATACCTGGAATACGTGCCGGCGCGTGTGCTGGACTACCACACGCGGCGCTTCACCGAGATCTACGAGACGGTCAAGCGCATCGACTACGACGAGTGGCACCGCACCGAGGGCAGCCCGCTGATCTGCGCCCAAGCCGAGCGCGACGTGCGCGAGGGTCGCAAGCACAACGTGCAGCTCGGCTTTGCCAGCCAGCGCCTTGCCGACTTCAGCGACGGCATCGTCTCACAATCGACCGGCCGGTTCGTGCTCGGCGCCGACGACCAAAAGGAGCGCGAGGCCGTCATCGAGAGGTTCGGGTTGACCGACGCTAGCGCCAAGGTGGTGCGCATGCGCTTGACCGGCCCCAACCGCGACGGCGCCCCGTTCCTGGCGATCTTCCGGGCCGAACAGGCGCGTTACGAGCAGATGCTGATCAACTCGCTCGGCCCCATCGAGCTGTGGGCGCTGTCGACCACGCCGGGCGACACCAGCCTGCGCAACCGGCTCTACGCCAAGGTCGGCTTCAGCGAGGGGCTGCGCCGGCTCTCCAAGGTGTTCCCGAAAGGCTCGGCCATGGACGAGATCGAGCGCCGCACCAAGGCGCGGCTCAAGAAGGGCGATGCGGCGGATCGCGTCGAGGCCGGTGTGGTGGACGAGCTTGCCGACGAGCTGGTGCGCGGCCATGGCCTCGGCTTGGTCCTGCGCCCGCACGAGGACGCGACCAACGAGGACACCTCGATAGCGGCCGAGTGAAATGCCTGGGAAATTTGTCTGGCCAGAGGTGCCGCCGGCGCTTCGGACATCGCGTCCCCAGCCGATTCGCGATGCGATCCTGGCCTTTCTGTCCGAGCCGCGGTCTGCGAGCGCCATCGCCGCGCATATTGGCCGCTCAGTGCCCAATGCGACGGGCCATCTCGCCGCCATGCGCCGGAAAGGGCTGGTGCTGCGTATCGGGTTCGCCGCCTACGCCCGGGCCGACTATCAGGGTCCGCCGGTCGCATTTTACCGGTGGGGGTATCGCCGGGGTCCACGTACCAAAGTTTGAGCGGCGGCGGCGGGTGTGCCCGTTTGCAAATCGCGTTCGTAGCCTCCGTGCATGACGGAGGGATCGCACGTGGCTCATCTCACTATGCAACTCGGGGCCGCTCTGCCGGGGCCGTCCTTCCCGCCATGGAAAGTGGCCGCTAGATGGTCAACAGGTGCCCGTGGTCCCTGCGCGTGGCTGAGCTCGCGTCGGTCGCGCGGACACTCGGTAGACTGGCACGAACTCTCACATCCATGCCCGACCCTGATTGCGGCCAGCTGGTCGATGAGCCGGTTGTGATGCAGCCACCCCTGCTACCTGCCGTTCTCGCGGCGCTGCTCCTCGCAGGTTGCGCCAACACCGTCCCGGTCCCCACGACGGTCGAGACGGCCGGGATGCCCAACCCGGAGGCGGCGCTGCGCCTGAGCATGCAGCACGTCGATGCCGAGATGGCCCAACTCGGTCAGCTCTCCCCAATCGCCGAACGCGTCGTGACGCCGCTGGTGCCGGAGGACCTGCAGCGCACCGTGTCGTTCACCTGGTCCGGCCCGCTCGACCAAGGCGTCGCCAAGCTCGCACAGAGCATCGGCTACACGTTCTATACCAGCGGCCCGCCGTCGCAGGATCCAGTGCCGGTCACGGTCCAGGTCGGCTCCGTCCCCGTCTTCCGGGTCTTCCAGGCACTCGGCAATCAGGCGGGTACCCGCGCCACCGTCGAGGTCGATCCGTTCCACCACCAAGTCCAGGTGATCCATCATGCCTAGCCTTCGCGCGCTGCTCGCTGCGGCGACGGTGCTGGCCGGTTTAGCAGGCGCTGCGCCAACCCGGGCCGAGGGTCCGGCTCTCACCGCAACCCGCGTGCCGCCCGACCCCACGGCCGATCAGGTGGAGGCGAACGTCCCCGACCTGGCCAATCCCTTAAACAAGCCGATCACCGGCGCGCAAGTCGATCCGCTTGTGGTCGGAACGCCGCAGCCGCCGTCGCTGGAGGCCCTGCAGGCGACCCGCCCGGGTGACGAGAAGGGTGACGGATTGGAACCGGGCCGCGCCGACATGGTGCGCACCGCCGCCCTCACGTATGGTGCTCAGGGCGGTTTGGCAGGCCGATCTTTCGCCCTCAACGAGATGCTGCGCCGCTACCAGCCGCAACTGGACAGCGCCTACGACTTCCACACACTCGTACTGCCGGTGAGCAGCGGACAGACCTTGATGCGGCCGCCGATCGTGTCGGCCGCGCAGATGGCGTTCGCCCTAGGCGACGGCGGCCAAGTCGCCCGAGAAACCTCGTGCATCTACCAGATCACCCGCGAGGCGCAGCTGTCCTCGACACCGCCAAACTGGCGTGCCTACCTCGTTCGAAGTTGGTCAGCGCCGCAGCGCCCCACCGACGGCGCGCTGCCGCGCACCAAGCAGGAGGTGGCCTACTGGAACAAATGGGTGGCCGAAGGCTGGGCGCAGGGCGAGAAGCAGGCGGTCGAGATCTACCTGTCCGATCTCAGCCGCCTCGAGCGCGACATCGTCGGCATGGCCCGCTACCGCGTCTTGCTGCGGGCCGGGTTGGTGGAACAGCCCAAGGTGGCGTTCCAGAACCAGGCCGTGCAGGGCGGCCGGGATAGCCTGCACGTCGGCGATCAGACAATCCGCATCACCGACCAACCCGGCCTTCAGGGCAACGCGCGGCGCTGGCGCCCTGGAGCCGGGTGCCCGCGATGAGCGTGGTCAGAAGCCTCGAACCGTTCCAATGGGACCGGTTCTCTACGCCATCTTCGGCAGGTATGTCCGCCTTGCCGTGCAATGTCGGAACAGACGATGCTTGACGGCCTGACCCTACCCGTACGGTCTGTGGCGATCAGCGACGAAGTCGATGGCTCCTGGCCCGATGAGGGCGTGCGCTGGGTGCAGGAGCCGCGCAAGAGCGCGCCCGGCCTGGACTCTTTGCTGGTCTGGGCCTTTCGTGCCAAGGCCTCCCGCGTCGCCTTCCAGACCGGCCACCCGGTCTGGGTCGGCATTCACGGCCGTAACCGCCGGGCAACGCGGGCCTCGCTCGACGAGCACGAGTTCTCGATGATCGTGAACCACCTCTACGGTGCGGAGGGCATGGCCCGGCTGCAGAGCGGGACCGACTTCGACACCGCCTACTCCATCTCCATCGATCGCTCCACGCGGCTCCGGTTCCGCCTGAACGCGACACCGACGCGCACGTCCCGGCGGGAAGGCGGTAACGTCGTGCTGCGGCCGATCGCCGACATGCCCCCCTGTTTGGCAGAGCAGTTGGTCGAGCCGGGCATCCTCGACGCGTATTGCCCACATCAGGGCATGGTCATCGTCGCCGGCGGCACTGGCTCCGGGAAATCCACGCTGATCGCCGGCATGACTGTCGCCAAGCTGCAAGACCCGGCCGGGCACTACAACATCGTGGAAGGCGCGGCCCCGGTCGAGTTCCTGCTGGAGCGCGTGCGGGGCGTGAACTCGACCATGAACCAGACCGAAATCCCGCGCGACCTGCCGACCTTTGCGGCGTTCGTGCGCGGCGCGATGCGGCGCGAGCCGACCGACATCATCGTGGGCGAGTGCCGCGACAGCGAGACCATGAGCGCCGCCATCCAGGCGGCGATCTCCGGCCATGTGCTGACCACGACGGTCCACGCCAACGACGTGGCGCTCACCATGCAGCGCATCGCCAGCCTGTGCCCCTCGGACGAGCGCGACAACCTGGTCTCCGCCGTCGCACAGTCGCTCCGGCTGGTGATCAACCAGCGCCTTGCCCCGTCCGTGGACGGCAGGCGCACGGCACTGCGCGAGTTCCTCGCCTTCGACCGCACTTTGCGTGACGAGTTCCTACAGACCAACCCGAGCGAATGGCCGGCACTGACACGGCGCGCGGTCGCTGAGCAGGGCCAATCCTATGCGCGCGCCATCGACCTTGCGTTGGCGGGGGGCAGGATCACGGAACAGGTCGCGATCGACCAGAAAAGGAATATCGGCTGATGTGGCGCAACACCGCCCAACCCGTTCGCTTGTTCATGCTCGACGCGCGGGCCTGCCTGCCGATCCTTTGCTTCCTGGTCTATTGGAGCTGGGCGACGTTCTACATCGCGCTGATGGGAACGGTGTTCTTCTCGGTCATCTCGTTCTTCGGGCTCACCTTGCCGGCGATGATGCGCTTGGCGCGGCGGTTTCTGGTGGGATCGGTGCGCACCGCGGTCCCGGCTTGGAAGCGGCGTCGGCTGGCATGAGCGCCGTCAGCGTCGACTCCGTGGGCCGCGCCATGGAAGCGTTGCTGACCCGCGAGGGGCGGCCTGTGATCTACCGCGACCGGGCTACCGGCGAGGATCTACCGGTGTCTCCGGCCAGCGCTGCGGCCCCGAACGGCCTGCTCCCGGCGCTGGTGGTCGCAGGCGAGGCTGTCTGGCGCGAGGCGACCGGCAAGGGCTTCGCGCTGGACATCGTGCGCGATCCGGCGGCGCTGCTAGGCTACCGGCTGCGCGCCATCCGGGAAGGCACCTTCAGCACCGTCATGCTGTCCACCATGGAAGCCACGGCGCAAGTCGCGCGGCCCGGCGCCATCATGGTCCACGACCTGAATGCCCTTTGGCAAGCGGCGACCAACACCATCGAGCGCCAGGCCACGCCGACGCCCTCTGCCAACCGGGGACCCGCACCATGACACGCCTGCTCTTGGCCGCTACGGCGTTGCTTTCGACTGCGGCCATCAATGCCCGCGCCGCCGAAACCCCCGAGGGGTTGGCCGCGATCCGCGGATGCATCACCGCGGCGGCCGAAGCGTACCGTTTCCCTCCGGCGGTGATCGTGATCTTGCTGCGGGTCGAGGGCGGGTCGCTCGGCGCCGTGAGCCAGAATACCAACAACACCGTCGACATCGGCCCGATGCAGGTCAACCAGATCTGGGTACCGCAGATCGCCGCCCATTGGGGCGCCACCCAGTCCGCCACCTCTCGCGCCCTTCGCGATAATTTCTGCGCCAACGTCGAGGCCGGATCGTGGATACTTCGCAAGGGTCTGGACGAGGCTCGCGGTAATTTTTGGGAGGGGGTCGGCTATTACCACTCCCACGATCCGGACCATAAGGCGCACTACCTGCGGCTCGTGCTCGACCAAGCTCTTCGGTTGCAGGCCAAGGCCAACCACCCGACGATGGCCGACTCCCGCTCAGCCCTACCCGGCCGTCCAAGGTCGTCCATCGTGACGGCGGGCGACTGATCATGCACCCACAATCCAACTCCCGGTCGAGCTGGGCATCCAGCGACGATAACGGCGGCTTCTACCTCATCGTCATCGTCGCGTGCAGCTGCGCCGGCGCCTACCTGCTCTGGGACAGCTACCATGGCCCGATCAGCAGCGCGGTGATGCAGCTCTTCCACCGGGAAATCGCCTTCGCCCGGCACTTCACCGACCGCTACGACCTGGCCGACCGCCAGATGATGCGGGCCGATCCCGTAGCGGTCAGCCTGCGCGACCTATACGGCATTGCTCGCGACGTCGGAATGCTGTTCCGCATTCCGGCCGGCTTGTTCATGCTCGGGCTCGCCGGATGGTGCATGACGCGCGCAGCTCCCGCACGGTTCCGCCGTGCCTTCGACTTCGATGGCCTAGCCCGTGAGCAGGCCGCCAGCTTCAGGACGACGGCAGCGTTTGTGGGCCGCCGCCTCGGCCTGGTGCCACCAGCGCCTAAGGACCCGCGGCCCGCCGATTATGCGCTGACGGCTGCCGAATGGGTCGCCCGCTACGCGACCGATGAACATGGGGCCTTTTCGTCCAGGATGGCGCGCGCCCATCTTGTGCGCCAGCTCGGCCCGCACTGGTCTGGGCTGGACGGCGCGAGTGCGCAGGTCCGATGCCTGTTCGCGATCTGCGCCCTCCATCTCGCCGAACACCGCGCCGAAGCCGTCGACCTGCTTGGCAAAGTGTCGGCGGCACTTGCAGGCAGGGACCCAAGCCGGGAAGGCCCTGAGAAGCCGCTCGGTTTTCCAGCATCTGTATCGCGCGACGTGCAGGCCGTGCTGGTCGATTATCCCGTAGCGGCTCCTGCCCTGGCCGCGATGAACCGCCATGCCTACACGCACACCGCCCTGATGAGTCTGCTGACGGCTGCCCGGGCGCGGGCGGGCGTGCTGGCGCCCGGGCAATTCGCCTGGCTCAAGCTGGTGGACCGGCCGCTCTGGTATGCGCTGCACTCGCTCGGCTTCGAGACGGAAATCTTCGACCGCTATATGCACCCTAATCCCAGGGCGGAGGCCGTCGGCGCCCGGGACCACTGGGCGTATGAGCGCCTGGCAGGCGGACCCGTCATCGAGCCGAACGTGGAGCGCGCTCTCGACGCGCTGCGTAGGGCAGCGTCCTCGCGAGCCGGCCCGTCGAAGACGCACTCTTGATAGACAGACGTCATGAGCAAGTCGGCAAGCGTCGTCTGAAGTCGTTCAGGACCGATTGGTAGATCGATCAGCCCTTGCCAACCGCCCATTTGGGCTACGCGGCAATGCTATCTACGCAGTCGTCTCGGCGAATGCGGCCGTTGTCATGCCGGCCTTGTGG
This sequence comes from uncultured Acetobacteraceae bacterium, assembly GCA_964235545.1. Lineage (GTDB taxonomy): Bacteria > Pseudomonadota > Alphaproteobacteria > Acetobacterales > Acetobacteraceae > LMUY01. The sequence continues at coordinate 26,358 of CAXSEG010000002.1, read as the reverse complement.
TCTCGTGACGCGGCTTGTTTGTGACTTAACGCAGAATACTGAGCCGGCGATGATCGATGACGATCGCTGAAGTGCCAGGCCGCGCACGTATCACGTCAACTCGGCCGGAACTGGGTCGATGCCGAGTTCCTGCCGGATGTGTGCGAACTTCACCGGATCGGCAAGCCGCTTGTCGCGCATCATGCGCCGCAGGACTTCCAGTCCGGCCTCGGTGAAAAACAGCCGGGGAATGCGGCTGCTCGCATCCAGCCGAACAAAGCCACGCTCGATGAGGCCCTGCGCCACTTGCGGCACTTTAGGCTTCCCGGCCTGGGGTCCGCCCGTCCACCTCTTGAGGTGGAGACCCTCAGCCACGGTCGGATAGGTGGAAAAGAACATATCCAACTCGCGCCTGATGTAGTCCCGCTCCCGTGGGGTGAAGCTGTCCGCCGGGTCCGTCTGCAATGCCGCCATGGCGCTGCATACCACGCCGGTCCTCAGCTCCTCCAGTCGCAGCCACGTGCATAGAACTCGTTGGCGCATCCCGTTCGCAACGTCCCCCGGCAAGCTCCCGCCTGACACAGTCGAAGTTGAAGGCGGCGCGCATGCAGTTGACCATCCCGGAGGGAGCCCACATCCAGATCATCGTGGGCGGACATGCCCCGATGCTGGCGCTCCCCAACGATCCCCCTGCCGGTGTCGTCAGCTATACCCGCCGCCGGCCCTTGCTGACGGCGGCCCTCGCGGGCGCGCTGCTGTTCGGCGCCTATCAGTTTGGCAGACACACCGGCCCCGGCGCCAGCGCAACAAAGGTCGCTCAGGCCGAGCCGCAGGCCGCCGTGCCGTCCTCCTTGGTGGCCGAGCCCAGCGCCGAGACAGGCAGCCAGCCGCCCCGCGCGGCGGCTGCCCGGCCGGCCGCAAGCCCGGCGCAGATACCGCCAGCGTTCACCCAGCAGCTCCAGCAGGCTCCGACCGTAGTCCCGCCACCGGGCCAGCCGAGCAGCCCGGGCGGTTCCAATCCCTTCGGCCTGCATCAATAGGAGTCTGTAATGGACACCACAGCGGTCTTCGACATTCACCGAGAGCGTGGCGACGTCCTCCTGCGCGACCTGCAGGCCGTGTTCGCCTGGGCGCAGCAAACAAGAGGGTTCAAGCCGACCCCGGCGCATGCACGAAAGGCCATCAGCCTGCGCGGGATCACGGCGATCGTGCAGGAGCGCCGGCTGCCTTCGCTCGATCCAGATGGGTCCGACATCGACCTTGCCGGCATGCCCGAGGCGCTGACGGCCGCGCTCAAGCGGTATCTTGCCGAAACCCCCGGCTATGACCCAGCCAACCCGACCCTCATGCAGCCATCGCCGGAGCCAGCCAACCAGCACCTTTACGTGCTGTTCGGTCTGCGCCGGATCCTGGCAGGGCTCTTCGCGTGATGCCCCGCCTGCGAGCATCTGCTGTCATGTCGACGGAGCCTGTGCAGCTATGATCCAGCGCCAGATCGTCGGTCCGCAGGACCAGTACGAGCGCAGCGGCGCCCAGGCTCTCAGGGATATCCGGCCCTTCACCACCCGGCTGTCCGAGGCGCTACGCAGTTCGGCGTCGGGCGTTGTGCTGGCCGCTGCCGCGACGGGCACGTTCCTTTTCCCGGCCGTCCTCGACCTGACGCTGCCGGCGTCCGTGTTCTATGCCGCCTGGGTGTTGACCCGGCGTGTGCTGCTGCCGATCCGGCTCCCGGAAAGCGCTGCCACGCTGGATTATGGCAATCCCGACCCTGGCACCCGCAAAGCCAAGAAGGCCGAAAGCGGTTGGATCATCGGCTGGGACCTCCAGGGGCACGAGATATGGGTCACGGCTGACGACCTCCGCCAGCACATGACGATTCCCGGCACGACAGGTGCGGGCAAGACCACGACCATCCTGAGCCTGCTGGAAAATGCCCTCGCGCAAGGCTCCGGCTTCGTGCTGGTCGACGGCAAGGCGCAGCGTGACGTTTACGCCAAGGTTTTGGCAATGGCCCGCCGCTTCGGCCGCGAGGACGACGTGCGGGTGATCAACTTCATGGTTGCCTCCGGTCTCAAGGACAGCAACACCTGGAACGTGTTCGCGACCGGCAACGCCGACGCCCTGCGTGAAATCCTCGCCTCGCAATTGGGCGAGCAGGCCGCGGGCGACTCCAACGGCGTGTTCCGCGAGCGCGCCGTGGCGCTGATCGGGACCATGGCGCCCGTGCTGGTCTGGTTGCGGGACCATAAGGCCATCTCGCTCAACGTCGAGGTAATCCGGGACGCGATCCCGCTCAACTGGATATGGAAGATGGCGATGGAGAAGATCGCCGTCATCCGCAACACCGAGACGGGCGAGACCACCGACATCGACGTCGGCGGCGAGATCCCGGAAGAGATCATCTCGCCGCTGCGCTCCTACCTGGGTGAGCTGCCCGGCTACGATCCATCGATGCCGCTCGATAAGCAGAAAGGCGACGAGCCGAGCAAGCAACATGGCTTCCTGCAGATGTACTTCACGCCGATCTTCACCCAACTCGGCGTAAGCCTCGGCCACATCTTCAAAGTGCCCAACGGCGACATCGACATGCGCGACGTCGTGCTCAATCGCCGCATCCTGGTCGTCAACCTGCCGGCACTGGAGAACTCGGACGCGACCCTGGCCGCTCTCGGCAAGCTGGTCGTGGCGTCGCTGCGCGGCATGATGGCGCAGCTGCTCGGCATCTCCCTGGAAGGTGACTACTCGGTGGAGGACAAGCCCGGCATGGGTCCGGCGCCATTTCCGATCGTGCTGGACGAGATGGCCTACTACGCAACGTCCGGCCTCGACCGCATGCTGGCTATGGGCCGCGGCCTCAACATCAGCTTCATGCTGGGCTTCCAGGAGGTGTCGGGTATCTGGGCGCGGCTCGGCGAGAAAACGGCTTCCCTGCTCGGCAACGCGAACTTGACCATCGCCATGCGTCAGCAGGAAGCCGGCCGCACCCGCGAGTGGCTCGAGAAGACCGCGGGCCAGACAAACGTAACGCAGGTCACGTCATACCAGGGAGCCAACGACGGGCTGTACCGCGAGGCGCGCAGTGCCGAAATCCGGACCGTCTACCGGGTGGACTGGCAGGACCTCACCAACCTCATCGAGGGCGAGGCAATCATCCTGTTCGGCGGCCGCCGCATCTACGCCAAGGTGTTCCATGCCTCCGTGAGCGATGCCGGCCCGAAGCGGCTGGGCCGCACCGTGATGCTGCTGCCCCCCGATGCCGGCGCGGTGCGCGCCCGCGTCGATCACCTGGCGCGGATGGTCCGGACGATCGAGGGCGGCAAGCTGGGGGAAGGCGGATCTGAGGAGCAATCACCCGTCTTGGCTGCCCTGATCGAGCGTTTCACCGACGCAGCAATCGGCGGCGCCGACCCCCGCGGCTGCGCTCAGGCCGCCCTCGCGAGCGTCGGGAAGGTGCCAGAATGCGACCTTCCCGCCCGACCGCTTCCTCCGGCGGATGGCATGCCGGTGTCGAGCGTGACGCCGATGCTGCAAGCGGCCAGCAAGGCCGTGTTCGCCGGGCCCGACACGGCGGCACACCCGAACGAGCCGGTCGACGTTCGGGTGCGCCACCGGATCGAGGCTATCGAAGCGCTCGCGGGCGCGCCGCAGCACGACGTCCGCGGCATTGCGCTCTCGATCTTGGGCGACCGGGATGAGGCTCTGGACGCCATCGTGCCTGTAGAGCCGCCGGCGATGACGCTTGTGACGTTTCAGGCCCATCTCGCCGCCGTCACGAATCGGGTCGAAGCGATCACGGCGCGTGCAGCGCTCAAGCGGGCAGCTTAGGTCTTGGCCAGCCTTCGCCACGTCCGCCCGAGCGGAGCGCTCGCTCAAACGCGCGCTACGTCGGGCGGCGCGCAGCGGCGTGTTCGCCGACCCCGCGTCCGGCCTGAGCTGTGACGCACGATCCCCAACGGAGGACTTGCCCCCGATGACTCGACCCACAATTCCCTTGATGCTGGCCGGCGCCGTCCTCGTGGCCACCATACCCGTTCCGAGTAACGCCCTGACGGCAGAAACGGAGATCGCCGCCTACTCCGGGCACGCCAGCGGCATCGAGCCATTCGATAGCCGTCCCTCCATCGCGCCGGCGCGGCTAGTCCCGCCGGTGCCGTCGGCCGATCCACCGCGGGCCTATCTCCTGGTCGCGCGCTCCGCAATTGGTCGCGATCGGACGGCAGAGGCGCAGGAGGCCCTGGAGCGGGCGGAAACGCGGCTGTTGGACCACGCCCGCACCAATGCCTCGGACGATCAACGAGCAGTGCTGGACATCGCCGTGGCCCGGCGCTTCGTCGCAGCCCGGGATCGCCTCGGTGCGCTCCGGGCAATTGATGACGCTCTGGCAGCCGATACCGCAGCCGCGCCGGTATCGGTGCCGCCTGCCGCGTTCTTCCCACCACCCGTCCTTCTGCCTGTTCCAACTGCCCCTGTCGCCACATACGCCCTGCTTCCGGGCCATTGGCAGCTGCGGGGCGCCACCTATCACTGGGTTCCGCCCGAAACGACGCTGCGCCATGTGGCGGGTCGTCAGCTCGTGCCCGGCGAGTACGCCTGGCGCGACGGAGCCTGGATGTGGGTGCCGCGCCATTATGACCAGTGAAGCCGCCGCCGTGCCGCAGCCGGAAGATGCGGAGTTCCTGCCGGCCGGACGGGACGTAACCTGGCAGGATGCGCCGACCGGTTGCCCGGTCACGGAGCGCGCGGTCCGGCGCTGGTCCGGCGAGGTGTTGCTTGGGAACGGCCAGTGTATCGCCGGCGCATTCCACTGCACCGCGGCCGCGGCCGAGACGGAGTCTCTGTCAGACGCCCAGAGGATTCCTGGGGCAGACGTGCTGGAAGTTCAGTTGATCGCCTACCTTTGCGCCCATAGCAAGGCGGGCGAGTTGCGGACCGACGGTGGCGACGCCTTTCGGAAGTTCAATCGGTTTTGGTTCTCGCCGTTGCGGTCGCATTCGGTAAGCCCCGTGATGCTGCCGGTGGGGCGAAGACTACGGGCGCAAACCGGCTGACCCTGATCCTGTCCAGATTCGCGCAGCGTAACAACGCGGACCGCATTGCGATCCAAAGCAGAGAGACCATGACATGCCTCACCTCAACATCCGCTATGACCCCGACTGGAAGGTCGCTCACGATCGTCTGACCTTCGACCGCGATCGTGCCTTCGACGAGATGCGACGGCTATACACAACGGAGGGCGCTATGGACGCAGCCCATATACCGGCGAGAGCCGACTTTAACCGGCACTTCGAGGCTTGGTCACGATCGTTCGAGACCCATCACCGCACGGTGCAAGAGTACGCCGACTGGGTATTCACGACGTTCCCTGTCGGTGAGGAGCTGGAGTGGTTGGGACAAATATGCCCGGTGCCGTGCTGCGCCGATATGCGTACGGTCGAGGAGGTCAATGCCGAGTGGTCCCGCATGACCTGCATGGCCGAGACGGCCGCGCGCGACGTTAAGGGACGGCTTGCAACCCGCCAGCCTGACGGGATACTGGCCTTTGCCGATCCCCGCGCCCCCAAGTTGAGGCGGTATTGGCGCGACTTCTCCGCTCGCGACCTTCATCCGGCAGGCATCTACAACGGCAGCGGTGCCCGGGCACTCCTCACCGTTGATGAACAAACGGATGGGTTGCACGTGTGTTTCATGCACGAAGCAGAGGTCAAAGGGGTCAGCGTCACGAACTGCATCGAGTGGCTGGCGACGTGTATCTTCCGGGAGGCTCGGGGGCTTTCCGGATCGGACGCCGACCAGGGCCGCGGCTTCCTATCCCGGCTGGCGAACGGTTGGGCAACACGCGAGCGCAGGGCTGCGCTGCGACCTGACCGGTTCCACTTCTACCAACACACCGTGCCGTTGCCGGGCATGGGCGAGAAGTTCGACCGGGTGGTCCTCCGCTTCGAGAATGGCGAGTTCCGTTGTCCCGAATGGGTGCGATGCGACATGGTGCCGGCGATCATTCAGCAGGCACGGCACGAGTGCGCCACCGACGTGGAACAGGCTGCGCTTCGGCAGCTCCATCTGACCTTGCATCGATCGGGTGTTACAAGTGAGTGAGCAAGTGCTCGTACATGGCACCCTTGTTCACGGCCGGCCTAGCCTCAACCTGCGTAATGTTGGCCTGCACACCCCTTTCGCGTTTTCCAGATAGGCCATCGAACACTGTGACGTGTCGAACAGTGCAAGCCGCGCGCAATGCGCCTGCCTCTGAGTGGCCGTTTGGTCCTGAAGGGACGGCCAACGGCAGGCCGGTCAAGTGCTGTCCAAGGTCACCGAAGCTGATATCCTGATGGTGTCCAAGATGGCGGCCGGTCATGGACCGAGGCCGGCCGAAGGGGGGAATGGCCGGGGCTGGGCCTTGGCCGTAGCATCGATGCCGCGCTTCGCGGCCGCAGCCTCGACGCGCAACGCGCGCAGGTGTTCGGCGGTCTCGCGGGCGCGTACGGCGTCGCGAAGCAGGGCCGCGTTTTCCTGAAGCGCATGGTCGAGCCCGGCCAGATGCCGGCCGAGACTCTCATTGACCGCCGCGGCGCGGAAGCGCTTGACGGCATCATGGCCGGCCTCCGGCCGGTCCATTGCCGCGGTTTCCATGGCCCGGTGGCACGCGATGAAGGCATCGGTCGCCTGCTCACGATCTTGGCGGACAGCGTGGAGCAGGTCGATCCCAAGCATCTTATAGCGCTTGTCCGACATGTCCTCGGCCGCCCGCCGCCAAAGATCACCGGCGGTGATCGGCGTGATGTCTCCCAGCGCCTGCCGCCGCCGTTCCGACTCGTACACGGCCCCCTCGGAAATCACCGTCCAAGTCGTGCCTCGGCTGCGGCTCTCGGCCACGTAGCTCGTAAAGGAGGTGACGCCGGACGTGCCCCTTGGCAGCGCATTGATGTGCTCGTCCGAGGTGATGCCCTGGGCAGCGTCGATGGTCAGGGCATGACCGTAACCCAGCATCAACCGGTTGGTGGCATCGTCGGCCAGCCGCCGCCACTCCACCTCGGCTACGCCACCATCCTTGCTTCGAAGGCGCAACCCGGCGTCCGTGCGGGCCATTACCTCCACGACGTCGCCGTTGTTCCCGACTTGCACGCGCTCGCCGTCGGCCATGCCCCACGTTCGCCGGAACAGCCGCAGCCGGTCGCCCGCCGCGATCGCCAGATCGTAGGTCTGCCCGCGCTGGTCGATCGCGCGATAGACCACCTCGTCGGCGCCGATCTCGCCGCGCTCCTTCAGCCTGCGCCGGATTGCCTGGCTGATTTCTGCCGCGTCGTCGTTCGTCGGCGCCGTCACGCTGACCCCGCGCTTGCTGCCCGAAGCGACCAGGGCGTCCCGGCGCTCAAGGTAGAGGTCGGCGATGGCGCTCACGACCTGGTCGCGGTCGCCGCCCACCATACGCGCGGTGCCATCCTCCCGCTTCATCTCGAGAGCCTTGGCCGCCTGTCCCTCCCGGAACAGGCCGGCGATCTCCCGGCCTCGCTCCGTCGTCTGGCGCACGGTGGTGAGCAACCCAGGCCGCGCCTCCGGGGGAAGCGAGCGGTGCAGCAGCTCGATCGTGTCGCCAGCCTCGATCGCTTGGGCCTGCTCCCGGTCACCCAACATCTTGACCGTCATGCCGGTGCGCGCTTGCAGCTCCAGCAATTTCAACATCGGCCGTGGCCCGATCTGGCTCACCTCGTCCAGCACCAGCACCGTGTTCCGGCTCGTCTTGAATTCACCGGCCTCGATCATCTTGAGCAATGGGTGCAAGGCATAGGTGCGGCCGATGCCGGCATCTTTGAGCGCGTCGGCCTGGCGCCACGCAGTCGCCGCACCGATGACCTCCCGCCCGCCCTGGTCAAACCGCGTGTCGGTCTGCCATGCCGAGACCAGGGGCTGCAACAGCGTCGTCTTACCCGCTCCTGCGACGCCCGTCAGCAAGGTGAGCGCTCCGCCCAAACCCATCGCGTTGATCGCAGCGCGTTGCCCGGCGGTAAAGTCGATCCCGGAGGCCGCGATTGCCTGCCGCAGAACCTGAACCGGCAGCGCTCCGGTCCGGTCACGTGCTGTCGCCCGGACCGTTGCCGCCAGCTTCTCCTCGATGCGGATCTGCGCGGTGTTGGTGGCCCGGACTTGTCCATCGAACACGCCCACGACCAGCGCCACCTGCTCGCCCTTGAGCCGGATCCCGCGCTCCTCCAGCAAAGCGACGACCCGCTTGATGTCGTCGGATCCGCCGGCGATACCGGTCCCGATCAGGCCGCGCGCGGCATACATGGCCAGCTTCTCGTGGCTGAGCACGGCCGCGGTGTGGAACTCATGGGCCAGTTCCTTGGCGGCGAACTCATACGCCCTGTCGAATCGCTCTGCATCGCTCAGCTTCTCGTGCTCAACGGTGTCCGCCACAGTCCGGTGGTTCCAGTCCAGTGCCTTGGCCTGCTCCCGCCAGATGCGCCGCTCGTCTGCCTTCATCTTGCCCAGGCGGCCTTCGGCGCTGGCCTCCTCGACGATCTGCAGCTTGTGCTCGGCCGAGAGGTCGTTCCAGACCAAGCCCTGTGTCTCGGCAAAAGTCCGGGCGCTGCGCAGGATTTGCTTGTCGCGCTTGCTGAACACCTTGCTTACGTGTTCCGGAATGGCCGTGAGCACCACGGCCTGCTTGCCGGCATCGTAGCCGATCTCGGCGCCGAGGCGGCGCAGTTCGTCCGCCAGCACGGCCTGGAAGTAGGCGCCGAACTCCTTGACCCGCGGATCGGTCAGCGCCCGTGTGTCGAGCGACCCGACCCTGCCATCCTCGGTGACGACAAGGTTCAGGAGGAAATTGTGGATATGCGCGTGTGGGTCGCCCGCGATTGGCGCGTCGATCAGGTAGGTCTGCCCGCTAGCGCCATCCTGCACATGCAGCGTCGGTCTGGCGGCGTGGTGGCGGAAGCTGATCCAGCCGACCGCCCCCGGGTCGGCCCCGTCCTCGCCACCCGCCCCCTTCCTGGCCCAGCCAAGGATTTGGGCGACGTGCCGCATGGCGCGGTCGTTGGCACGGTCCATGGCGTTCCAGATGGCGGCGCTCTCCGCTGGGGTGGCCGCGAACTCCGCTGCAAGCGTGACCGATTTGTGGGGCGAGAACACCATGTCGAAACCGCTCAGCTTGCGGTGGTGCTTCGACCAGGCCTCGCCGGTATCGGCCCGGCGGCCCTCGAAAAGACGGGCCATGGCCTCGTCCCGTGGCATACGCAGGGCGTCGATGCCTGCCGCTCTGGCGATCGCGGCCGGCATGTCGGTCCGCCAGGTCGCCCGGCTGTCGCGGCCGGTGTAGTAGGCGGTCAGCCGTCCCCCAGAGTCGAGTTGCCGCCCGGCGGCGTCTACCCCGGGCTCATGGATCGGTTCTGGCGTGTTCTCCGTGAAGTACCGCAGCAGCAGCTTGCCCTTGGAGGCGGCCGCGATCTTGCGGAAGTTCATCACTGCCGGGCGGCCCCCGAATGGCGGATTTGCTCCACGACGGCTTCGGCCACGGCCAGCGGCAGGGTTTCGCCCTGACGATGCAGGTCCTCTTGCATCGCCTTGGCAAGGGTGATGGTCTCGCGCTGCTGTGTAATCAGCACTCGGATCAGGTCTTCGAGCGACGGTCCTTCCCGGCCGCCCTCTTTCGGCATCAGGATCGTGACCAGCGACCGGACCAGCTCCAACGTCTGGCGACCCTGCTCTTCAAGCCTGGCCAGTATCTCGACGATGATCTCGGCCTGTCCAGCCTCGCCACCGACCCTGCTGGCCTGGTTTCTGTCCATGCACCCCTCCGTCGTCGACGGGAGGGTGTCCCTCCCGTTTGCGAGTGGAGAGTGGATTGCGGTCCGGCAGATTTCGAATGCCGACAAATGGGAAGCGGCCGTTCGACCGCGCTAGTCACACAGCCTCATCGGTGAATAGCGTCAGCGGCCCTCACCCCGCCGATCGCGCCGGTGAAGAAGTCGATGAGTCCGAACGGTGCACGGTCGTCGAGGCAGAGCCCAGGATCAGGTGCGCGTCTACGGCTTCCAACTCGCTGCGGGGGAACATTGCCTCTTCGTAGGCGGTGAGTGCCGCCTCAATGTCGTCGAGGTGCGCGTCAATCGTGCGGCCGAGTTCGGCGCCGTTGAACATCGCCAAATTCGCTTCTCGCCGGACGGCGACATCAGGTGCGCGGCATCACCGAGGAGCGTCACCCCGGGCACGCGGTCCCATCGGCGTCTGTCCTGGAGCGCGTAGATCATGCGCCGGCTCGGCGCGGTCTTGCCGTCGGTGATCAGCGCGGTCAGCGCGGGGGCCCACCCGTCGAAATCCGCCGCAATCCGAGCGGCCGCGGCCGAGGTGTCGGTGAAGTCGATGCTGGCGATCCACTCGGCGGAGCGGTTTAGCTCGACATACGGTTGAACGCTCCCCGCCTCACGATGCGCCACAATTCCCTTTCTTGGTAAAGCGCGAACATTGCGCCTCCGCCGACCGCTTCGGCCGCCGCTTGGTGCCGCTCATCGAGGTCGTGCGGATAGGTCTCGATGAACGTTGTGCCGAGATGCTCGGGCTTCGGGTCCGACAGCAGCGGCCGGACCTTCGACCAGGCGCCATCTGCACCAACGAGCCATTCGGTCGGCACGGGGCGTGCGGTGTTGCGCGTAGATGTTAAGTAGGATTTGTGCCCGGCGGCGCATCGCTGGGCGGCGGGGCCCGCGGGTTGTCGATGCGGTCGAGCAAATTGGCTCCGTCGTTGCGCACCGAGTTGACGGCCCGGCTGACCGGCCAGAGGTGCAGCACATCGTCGCCGGCCGGGCGCATCAGGGAGGGTCCGCATCCTCCTCGCCCAGCCAGGTCGGCCAGGCGTCCGGCTCAAGGATCACCGGCATGCGCTCGTGCAGTTGGGCCATGGTGGCGTTCGCGCTGGTGGTCAGGATGGCGAAGGTGCGGACCACCTCTCCGTCCGGGCTGCGCCAGCCCTCCCAAAGCCCGGCGAAGGCCAGCGGCGAGCCGTCCCGCCTGGCGATCGCGTAGGGCTGCTTGCCGTCCGGCATCGTGCGCCATTCGTAGAAGGCGTCCACGGGCACCAGGCAGCGCCGCGCCCCCAGGGCGGCCTTGAACATCCCGGAGCTACCGGCCGTCTCCGACCGGGCGTTGATCGGCTTGCGCGCGGCTTTCAGGTCCTTAGTCCAGGACGGGATCAGCCCCCAGCGCAGCAGGTCCAGCCGGCGCTCGCCAGTCTCGGGATGCCGCCGCAGGACCATGGCGTCCTGCGCCGGCGCCACGTTCCAGGACGGCGCCAGGTTGGGCGCCGGTCCGGCGGTGCGGAACAGCGCGCGGATGGCGTCAAGCGGCAGGGTGGAGGCGAACCGGCCGCACATGCGGCTACCGGGCCTCCGGCACGCTCGCGATGATCTCCGCAGCCAGCGCGGGCCAGTTCCGGACGACTGGGTCCCAGGCTTCCTGCCCCGACCGCGGCGCCGACGCGTCCACCGTCGGTAGCTCCTCCGGCGTGAGGCCGCGGAGCAGGTCATGCAAGGGATACAGCCGACCGTCATGATCGACCGCTGGTTGCGGTTCGGCGGCAACCGGCGCGTCGGGCGCAGGCGAGGTCGGCATCGCGCGAAGCTGGCGTGGGAACGGGACGACGTTGCTGGCCTCGGTCATGCGCACCGCCTGTGGCTCATGGGCACCGCAACGGTCGGAGATGCGGGCGAGAGCGTCAAGCGGTAGGAAAAGACACAATGCCTATCGACTCGTGCTACATGTTCACTCTACGTTCCAGTGATGCTCGGCGTCCTTCAGCTCCTTCTTGGCCTCTGGTTGACCATCGTGGCGGCTGCGCCGACGCCGGACGTGCCGCCTGTGCCCACGTCCGCGCCGGTCAGGGTCTTCTTCCGGGCACATGCCGCCGCCCTCGTTTACACGGACGCCTATCGCCGCGACCAGCACCAGATCGCGCCCTGCAGCCGGTCCGGAGCAGCGGACAGGATGATCGCGGCGTGCGCCGGCCGGGACCGTCTGGCGGTGTGGCGTCGCGGTATCCCGCCGCAGCCTGCTCGGCCCGGGATGCGAACGTGAGCGACGACGACAAGCTGAACCTGCGTCCCGCCTCGGCGCAGGAGATCGAGGAGAGCCTGTCCTTCGCGCTGCGGTTCTCCGGGCGCAAGCGGGTCCATCACGCCGACGACGCCATGGCCCGCATCACCGCCGAGCGCTTGGTCCAGCACCTCGAGCGGTCGGGGTTCGTGCTGATGAAGCGCCCCCCGGCCACCCCGCCCAGCACCAGCCGCCACAGCCACCCGAATGCGACCGACTAAGGCGCGGCCGTGCCCGGCTACGTCGAGCTGCAGGTCACATCCAACTACTCGTTCCTGCGAGGAGCCAGCCGGATCGAGGAGCTGATGCTCCAGGCCAAGGCGCTCGGCTACGACGCCCTGGCCGTCACCGACCACAACACCCTGGCCGGCATCGCCCGCGCCCATGCCCGCGCCGCCGAGGTCGGCATCCGCCTCGTCGTGGGCAGTCGCCTCGACCTGCGCGACGGCCTGCCCGTGCTGGCCTACCCGCTTGACCGCGCCGGCTATGGCCGCCTCTGCCGCCTGCTGACCCTCGGCAAGGGGCGCACCGGCAAGGGCGGCTGCGACATCGCCTGGGCCGACCTGGCCGCCGCCGGCGACGGCTTGCTGCTGATCCTGCTGCCCGACCAGCCCGACGAGCGCCTGGATGAGGAGCTTCGTCGCATGCGGGGCGCGTTCCCCGGGCGGTGCCACCTGGCGTTGACCCTGCGCCGCCGGCCCGGAGACCATGTCCGGCTGCGCCTGCTGTTTGAGGCGGCGCAGGCAGCGAGGGTGCCGACCGTGGTCACGGGGGAGGTGCTCTACCATGCCCGGGAGCGCCGCATGCTCCAGGACGTGGTCACCTGTATCCGCGAGGGCTGCACCGTCGAGCAGGCCGGGTTCCGGCTGGAACGGTTCGCCGACCGCCACCTCAAGCCGCCGGACGAGGTCGCCCGCCTATTCGCCGCCTACCCCGAGGCGGTCGCCCGCACCGTGGAGATCGCAGATCGTTGCACATTCAGCCTGGCCGAACTCCGCTACCAGTATCCCGACGAGCTCCAGCGTGACGACGAGACGCCGCAGCAGGGGCTGGAGCGGCTGGTAGCGGAGAGCGTGAAGCTGCGCTACCCGGACGGCCTGCCGCCGGAGGTGGACAGGCAGTTGCGGCACGAGCTGGCGCTGATCGGCTCCCTCGGATACGCGCCCTACTTCCTGACGGTGAACAGCATCGTCCGGTACGCCCGGTCCAAAGGCATCCTGTGCCAGGGCCGGGGATCGGCCGCCAACTCCGCCGTCTGCTACGTGCTGGGCGTCACCGCTATCGACCCGGTGCGCTCCGGCCTGCTGTTCGAGCGGTTCATCTCCGCCGAGCGCCGCGAGCCGCCCGACATCGACGTGGACTTCGAGAGCGAGCGCCGCGAGGAGGTGATCCAGTGGGTCTACGAGCGCTACGGCCGGGACCGTGCCGCCCTGTGCGCGACCGCCATGTGCTTCGGCCCCCGCGGCGCCATCCGCGACGTCGGCAAGGTCATGGGCCTGACGGAGGACGTCACCGGGCTGCTGGCGTCCCAGGTCTGGGGCTGGTCGGACGACGGGGTGCTGGAGGGGCACGCGGCCGAGCTGAACCTCAACCTGGCCGACCGCCGGCTGCGGCTGTCCATCGCCCTGGCCCGCGATCTGATCGGCTTCCCCCGGCAGCTGGGCACCCACCCGGGCGGCTTCGTGCTGACGCGGGACCGGCTGGACGAACTGGTCCCGGTCGAGCCGGCCGCCATGGCCGGGCGGCAGGTCATCGAGTGGGACAAGGACGACATCGATGCACTGAAGTTCATGAAGGTCGACGTGCTGGGCCTGGGTATGCTGAGCTGCCTGCGCCGCGCCTTCGAGATGCTGGAGGAGCACCGGGGCATCTCAATCGACATCGCCACCATCCCGCCGGAGGACCCCCGCACCTACGCGATGATCCGCAAAGCGGACACGCTGGGCACGTTTCAGATCGAGAGCCGGGCCCAGATGGCCATGCTGCCGCGGCTGAAGCCTACCACCTTCTACGACCTGGTCGTGCAGGTGGCGATCGTGCGGCCCGGCCCCATCCAGGGCGACATGGTGCACCCCTACCTGCGGCGTAGGGAGAAGATTGAGCCCGTGCACTATCCCAAGGAGGAGCTGCGCCGGGTGCTGGGCAAGACGCTGGGCGTACCGCTGTTCCAGGAGCAGGCGATGCAGGTGGCCATCGTCTGCGCCGGGTTCACGCCGGGCGAGGCGGACCAGCTGCGGCGGTCGATGGCGACGTTCAAGTTCACCGGGGGCGTGTCGCACTTCAAAGACAAGCTGGTGGAGGGGATGGTGACTAACGGCTACGAACGGGAGTTCGCCGAGCGGACCTTCTCCCAGTTGGAGGGCTTTGGGTCATACGGCTTCCCCGAGAGCCACGCGGCGTCCTTCGCGCTGGTGGCGTATGCGTCGGCCTGGGTGAAGTGCCACCACCCGGACGTGTTCTGCGCCGCGTTGCTGAACGCCCAGCCAATGGGGTTCTACGCGCCGGCGCAGATCGTGCGCGACGCGCGCGAGCACCGGGTGATGGTCCGCCCGGTCTGCGTCAACGCCAGCCGCTGGGACTGCACGCTGGAGCGTCGCGGCGATGGCGGCCCAGGCCGGGCTGTCCGGCTGGGGCTGCGGATGGTGAAAGGCCTAGCCAACGAGCACGGGGCGCAGCTGGTCGCGCACCGGGGCGAGGCGGCTTACGGCAGCGTGGAGGAGGTCTGGCACCGGGCGGGCGTGCCGGCGACGATGCTGGAGCGGCTGGCCGAAGCGGACGCCTTCCAGGCGCTCGGGCTGGAGCGGCGGGCGGCGCTGTGGGCAGTGCGCGGGCTGGCCGACACGGTATTGCCGCTGTTCGCGGCGGCTGATGGTCACGGGCGGCTGCAGCCGGAGCTGAACGAGCCCGTCGTGCCGTTGGCGCCGATGAAGGAGGGCCGCGAGGTGGTCGAAGACTACCGCAGCGTCGGGCTGAGCCTGGGGCGGCACCCAGTCGCCTTCCTGCGGGCGGAGCTGCGGGGCCGGGGCATGATCGAGTGCGGCGACCTGCTGCACCTGCAGGACGGTCGCCGGGTGATCGTGCCCGGGATCGTGCTGGTGCGGCAGAAGCCGGGGTCGGCCAAGGGCGTCATGTTCATCACCATCGAGGACGAGACCGGGGTGGCGAACCTGGTGCTGTGGGCGGACAGGTTCGAGGCGCAACGGCGCCTGGTGCTGTCGGCGGGGATGATCGCCTGCCACGGCCGCGTGCAGCGCGAGGGGGAGGTGATCCATGTCGTCACCGATCGCCTGGAAGACCTGTCGGATATGTTGCGAAGTGTGGGCGAACGGGACGAGGCGTTCCCAATCCGGCACGGCCGCGGCGACGGCGCGACGCACCCCGCCGGGCGGGATCCCCGGACCGGGCAGGGTGCCGGGCCGGGAGGGCGGCCCGTGAGGGATATCTTCGTGCCGGACCTGCGGCTGGGGTCGGGCATCAAGGTGCCGACACGGGATTTCAGGTAGTGGCACGCCAGGTTGATCGAGCGTCGATACGATGACCGGGTATGGTGGATAGCGACCTGTCCGCATCAGAACGAAACGGTGATCAGCCAACATTCCGATATTGTTGTGAAGGGCCGCAGGGGACTGTCGGGTTAGAAGCAATATAGCTCAGAAGCGGACATAGAACCAATCGGCTATGTAGAAGGCTTGATTCTAGTGGTTGTACATTTCCCGCCGTCGTTTGAAGGCGTTGGACCCTCCTTCGAGGATGCCGATTACGCGGCCTCTGGTCGCTTCGGCATCGATTGACCCGCAGTCGCACGTCTTGCCGCAATCGCTCTCACGCTGCATCGGCAGGATTAGCTCGGAATCGCCAAGGACCGCGATATTGGCATTGTGAGTTACCAGGATCACCTGCCGCCGCTCTTTGACCCGCCGCAGGGTGCCGACGATGCTGCTGGCGATGAAGGCATTATCCAGATCGTCCTCGGGCTGGTCGATCACCAAGGGGATGTTGGTCTCGGCCAGCATCGCAATCGTCAACAGGATCGTATGACGTTGGCCGTCGGAAAGCTGCAGGACCGGGATCTCCTTCTGCGGCGCAGTCTTGGTGCGGACGGTGATAACCGGTTTCGGTTGCTTCGCTAGGACCTGCAGTTCGAACAGCTTGTGCCAGTAGCAGAGCGTGCTGATGAGCTTCGCGGCCCACTCGCTCTGGACTCTGGTTTTGGCGACGATGGCGGCCTCTTTGCGAGCAAGCACCAGGTCGGCCAGTTCCGAAGGCGTGATGGTTCGGCAGAGGGCCTCTATCGCCACGTCCGGCATGTAGGTGCCGTTCATTTGTGCCTGCATGAAGCTCTCGAAAGCATTGGTGATCCCGGCTTCGTCATACCTGACGAAGATGGTGTAGTCCTTGATAGTGGCTGCCAGGTTGCGGTTGATGTCCGCGAGTTGCGCCTTGCGGCGCGCGGTGAGTTCGCCTCTGACGTTTGCGAGCCGGACTCGCAGCGCAGCCCGTTCATCGCGGCACTTGTTCAACTCATTTGAACGCTGCTGGACAGCGGCAATTTCACGCCCGACCGTGGTCTTGTCGCGGAGCAGTTTCTCCAATCCCGTCAGGTCGGTGGCGAGCCCCCGCGCCCGCAGGTCGGCGAGCTTGACGGCCACCTCGTTGCTCATCCGGAGATGGCTGGCCTTCAGCTGTGCCGCGTGGGTCAGCAACGTGCGTGCAGTCGCCTCGAGCAGGCTCTTGAGCTCGGCCTCTTTCCGCTCGATGGCGGCATTGCTCCTGTCGATCGTGTCTCGGATGCTCGCCAGTGCCGCCGCCGACGCTTCGTCGTCAGTACAGAGTCCGGCAGTGGAAACGATCCCATCGTAATCCCGCCGGATATTTGCCAAGCTATAGCCCACTGTATAGTCGTTAACGATCGCTTCGATTGACTCCCTGACAGTCTTTTCCGAAGCGAGTTTGCTTTGCGTGGCGACCACCTCGCGGAGATTTCCCTCCTCAGCGATCTTCAGCTTCTTCTCGATCTCCTCGAGCGTGATCCTCTTCCCGGTCAGTTGCGAGAAAGCGCTTTCGAGCGGTAGTAACCTGCCCGCGTTCTCGCCCAAGCTCGTTACGACCGCTTCTTCGTCTTCGATCAAGTCCCGCAGGCTCGTATGCCGATCCAGGAATTCCTGGAACAGGGCCGGGTGCTTGAGTGGGTCCTCGGCGATCTTCGCCAACTCGCCCTGCCCGAAATACTCGATCCTGAACGAGTCGACTGGAACGTCGCTGATAAAGCGGTCCTCCTTGGCCTTGACGTCGATCTCGCCGCCGCGCGTCCGGTCGTAGCGGTAATGGATGCCGTGTTCGTCTTCGCAGAACACGGTCACCACATCCGGACAGCTGTCGTACTCCTCAAACTCGTCGTTGATGCCGAAGGCGTAGGCGATCGCCCGGATCGCCGTTGACTTGCCGGTCCCACGGCCGCCGATGAAGCAGTTAAGATTATCGCTGAAATGGATGTTCTGCCCGTGCAGGAAGCCGCCAGTGATTGCTATGCCCCGCACCCGAGGGATCGTCCGCGGCACCGCGGCGGTAGCGCGGACCCGGGCTGTCGGGTCGATGAAGGCCGTGCGCAGGGCGGTGAACGTGAGGGCTGAGAGCTTGACCCGGCACCATTGCTTGTTGGGATCTGCCCGTTCGAATTGCGCCATTGAATGGGCGTCGGACCCCTGGACATGGGCCAGGTGATGCCGGGGTGCGAGGCCGGGAACATCCCGGCGAGCCTCCAGCATCTTGCGCCGCTCATCGCCAGCCGGGCCAAGCTCGTCGTCGTCCGAATACCAGCCAAGACGGTCGGCTGCGTCACATTCCAGGCCGTAGAGGCCGGGGCTGCAGAGGATGTCCTTCTTCCAGTTCTGGAACCCCGAACCGAACGATTCGAACCCGGTTTTCGCTCGATCGATGTGCGCTGCGACGCAGATACCCCCAAGTCGGTCTGCCTCGGCGATCGTGTCGGTCATCGATTTTGCGGTGTGAGTCTTATCGGCGCCCGGTTCGCCGACCAGGTCGAGCCTCATCAGGAACCTGCCGAGATCGTCGACGCGGTCCGGTGCAAAATAGGCCAGCAGGTGGCCGTGCGACGTGGTCACCTCGACACCGGCCAGCACCAGCAGCCTGGAACCGTGTTGCTGCCGAGCAGCATCAATAGCAGCCTGCACGTTGGCGGCCGAGTTATGGTCGGTGATGGCAATGACGCTGAGGCCTTGCCGGACGGCCGAGTCCACGATCGCCGCCGGCGTCATCGAGCGGTCCCTAACGTCATGGGACGCCCCGAAGGAGTGAACGTGCAAGTCGACGTTCACAAAGCCGGCGCCGTTGTGGAGTGCTGTGATATCCCGAAGCTGCGTCACCGACTGCTGTTCTCCCAAGTGGCTTTCTGTCGGCCTGTCCAAACGGCAGCGCTTAGGCTACTACCGACGGCATTCGGATGCGTTTCCAGCGCGCCGTAGAACGAAGTCTCGGTCGTGGCACCTCCGGTGGCTTGGCTTTCTCCCATGCGGCGGAGGTAGGCTGCTACGATGCTTCGCCGTTTCGGGCACATATCCATCCTTCTGACGAGCGTTATTTTGCGGCGTCCAAGGTCCCAGGTCTAGCTGTCGCCGGTGTCCGCTTCCAGGAAGCCAGTTAGAGAACTTAAATGTCCAAGATGCGGCGCGTAGCTGCCGATAGATCGTCGGGCCGAACGTCTGCTTCCGAGGCTTACCGATCGGGCCGTGACCGTCCGGGATGGGTCGATAACGGCCAACCAGCCGCTACCCGAGTTTGACCATGGACATTGCCGGTGTGCGACACGTGCCGATCTGCCATGATCCATTGTGACCGGACCTTCGCTGGGTGCATTCGAGAAGGCAGCCCTCGCCGCTCAGGCATGGGTTGAGGTGTTCGAGCTTCTGGACCGGCAACTGTCGCCGCTGGGAATGCGCGCGCTCGATACCTTGGCCCCGGCGCCGGGCGATACGGTGGTGGACATCGGTTGCGGTGCGGGACAGTCCACGCTGCAATTGGCCGAGCGTGTGGGTGCAACCGGGCGCGTCGTCGGGGTCGATGTCGCCGCGCCTCTCCTGGACGTGGCCAGGCAGCGATCCGCCGCCCTATCCAGGTAAGCTTCGTCCAGGCCGACGCCCAACGCCTGGACCTTCCGGACGGGAGCGCGGATGGCATCTACTCGCGGTTCGGGGTCATGGCATTCGCCGATTCGCAGGGGCGTTCGGTAATTTCCGGCGCATCCTCAAGCCGTCGGGGAAACTGGCTTTCGTGTGCTGGCGCGCGCTGGACGCCAACGAACTCGACCTCATGCCCCTTCACGCAACGGGCCTTGAGACGATGGCCGACCCGACGCCGTTCAGCCTCGCCCACGCCGAGTCCCTGCACGCGATGCTTTCGGCGGCAGGCTTCGACGGCATCGTGGTCCAGGCCGGCGACGAGGCGGTCTCCAGCGGCAACCTCGACGCCATGGCCACAGTGCTACTCCGGGTGGGACCGCTCGGTCGTATTCTGCGGGAGAACCCCGGTCTGAGGGCGGAGGCGGAACCCAGACTCCGGGCCGCCCTTGGAAATCGCGAGGAGCGTGGCAATGTCGCGCTCCAAGCGGCGACATGGATCGTCGAAGCCCGCCTCCGCGTGTGAAAGCCCTGCTTCGTGCCGGGCCGGCGCTGGCCTTCGGCCGGAGCTAGAGCCACTAGTCGGCCCTAACCAGGACGTTGCAGGGACAGGGCCATCAGCACTTCGTCATGGTAATCGACGCCAACCTTCAGCGCCCGCCGTTCCAGGCCATACCGCTCGAAGCCGGCGCGTTCGTAGAGACGGATCGCTGCGGTGTTGGTGGCAACCACTGTGAGGCAGACTTCCTCGACGGTCCGCTTGGCGTGGTCCAGCACTTCCACGAGCAGTGATGAGCCAAGTCCAGTTCCCCTGGACTCCGGCTGAACGAACATGCCCCAGATCACCCCCTTGTGCCGCTGCTTCGCGCTGTCCGGTATATGGAGGCCCACGATTCCCCTTAGGGCCGAGACAGCCATCGGCCCACTGCCGAAGACAACGTTCGGTCCAGCCTTTCTGCAAACCAAGCCAGTGGTTGAGCGGACTCCTCCTCCCAGGTGACGCCGAACGCCTCAGGGTGCGACTGAAGGCCGCAGAGACGCAGATCGCGGTAGTCGGCGGCGTCCGATGCGGAGAGGCGCCGAACCTGCGTGGGCACCTTGCTGCCACCTTCACTCATGGCGGCAATCTACCACTGCATGATTGTCCCAGAAGCGAAGGTTCGGAATGTCGCGTGCTATGGTAGCCTCCATGGCAGGTTGAATGCCTACCCGGCGGCCTGCGCCTTGCGCACCCCGTTCAGCACCGCCTCGTGCGTCGCCAGGATCCGCCGCAGCGTGGGCTTCCCTTTGTCGCTCGCCTCGGCGATGCCCTCGTGCATTTCCTCGATCCCCGTAGCCATCTGCTCGGCCAAACCGGACAGCCGCTCCTGCAGCTGCTCGTCGTCGTCCTTGAGGTCGGCCGTCCAGATCGCCAGGACGCGGGAGAGTTCGGTGGCGGCGCGGTCTGGCGGGACGCCCGCTTGCAGGAGCTTGACGAGAGGGGCCAGGTCGGCAGCGGGGGAACGGGGCATGCATGGAAGGTGGGTAAGCGGACCGTGGGTAGCTACCCCCGAGCTTGAGGTCCCGAAGGCGGAGCTGCCACCGAGACCCTACGTAGGCCTTGGGCCGCCGACCAGACTATGACGGTCGCAGCAACGTAGGATTGCTATGTGTCGAAAGCAGAAGTGGGTGGCGGGACCGAACGGCAGCCAAACGCGGGCAATTACGCCATCTCCACCCTGCAACTCCGGACTGGGCGGGGCTGGCGAAACCGGGTTCGCGCTCCACACCTGCAAGGCAGGCGGGCGTTGACTACGCTCCGGCGTGTGCGGCCAACGCTGGCCGGAGCGCCCTCGCGGCGGTCACGGACCTTCGCCTGATGGCACCCGGCGGCCGCCTATAGACCTCTGCGAACACTGCGTTGAACCGCCGCAGGCTGCCGAACCCGGCCTGCAGCGCGACCGCGGTCATAGGCAGGTCGGTCTCGCTCAGCAGCCGCTTGGCCCGTTGCACCCGCGCCGTGCGCGCCACCGCGGACGGGGTCGCGCCCCAGTGCCGGAGGAACAGGCGGCTGAGGTGCCGGGCGGTGATGCCGAGCCGTCCGGCCAGTGCCTCCACCGTGGCGCCTTCCCCGTCCAATGCCCCGTCCTCGATGATCAGCCGGGCTGCGCGCTGCACCGTGCTGCGCGTGCCGTTCCACGCCGGGCAGAACGGCGCCGTCTCCGGGCGGCAGCGCAGGCAAGGGCGGTAGCCGGCATCCTCCGCCGCGGCGGCGCTGGGCAGGAACGACACGTTGCGACGGAACGGCAGCCGGACGGGGCAGACGCAGCGGCAGTAGATGCCGGTGGTGCGCACCGCGATAAAGAACCGGCCGTCGAACGCCGGGTCGTGCCGCAGCCACGCCGCCTCCCACACCAGGTCGTCGTCATCCGTCATGTCACGCATCCTACACGGCCCCGTGCCGCAAGGGACGATGAGGTCCGTTCCCGGCGAGTGGCGCATCCCGTTTCCTGCTCCAACCCGGTGGCACGATCCCGGAGCCCGCATGAACACCACCCCGCACCGTATGTCGCCGACCGCGTGGAGCTTGCTGGCGCTGCTGTCGCTGCTGTGGGGTGGGTCGTTCTTCTTCGCCAAGATCACCGTCGCGGTACTGCCACCTTTGACCGTGGTGCTGGTGCGCGTCGCCTTGGCTGCCGCGGCGCTGGGCCTGGTGCTGCGGCTGCGCGGCACGCCCCTGCCCCGGTCGGCCGCGCTGTGGCGGGCGTTCGCCGGCATGGGCGTACTGAACAACCTGGTGCCGTTCGCGCTGATCTTCTGGGGCGAGACAGTGCTGTCCGGCGGCCTCGCCTCTATCCTGAACGCGACCACGCCGGTGTTCTCGCTGCTGGTCGCCCACGTCCTGACGGCGGACGACCGGCTGTCCGCGGCCAAGGTCGCGGGCATCGCGGTCGGTCTGGCCGGCGTGGCGGTGCTGGTGGGGGCGGAGGTGCTGGCAGGCGCATCCAAGGCGGTGCTGCCGATCCTGGCATGCCTGGGCGCCGCGCTGTCCTACGGCTTCGCCAACGTGTTCGGCCGCCGCTTCCGGCGCATGGGGATCGAGCCGGTGGTGGGCGCGTTCGGCCAGGTGACGGCGACGTCCGTGATGATGCTGCCGGTGGCCCTACTAGCCGACGCGCCCTGGCAGCTGGCGGTGCCCGGCCCGGCGGTGTGGGCCGCGCTGGCGGGGCTGGCGCTGCTGTCGACGGCGCTGGCCTACATCATCTTCTTCCGCCTGCTGGCGAGCGCGGGCGCCACCAACACGTCCCTTGTCACGCTGCTGATCCCGGTTAGCGCGGTGCTGCTCGGCATCCTGTTCCTGGGCGAGCGGCTGTCCACGGCGCAGGCCGGTGGCATGGCGCTGATCGGGCTGGGCTTGGTGGTGATCGACGGCCGGGCCCAGGCGTGGCTGCGACCATCGCGCGGTGACGCTTCGGCCGGCACCGAAGCGACCACCCCCGCCGTTCAGCCAGACTGATCCCCGAAGGAGCCTGATCCATGACCCAAGCCGACAAGGCCGAACGTATCCGTACCGCCGTGATCGCCGCCTGCGCCGCGCCGCGCCGCACCGTTCGTGCTGGCGGCACGCGCGGGGAACTTCGTGCACGGGCGGATCGACCTGGACCACACGATCCGGCGCCTGATCGCGTTTGCCGAGGCCGGGACGGATTGCCTGTACGCCCTCGGGTTTCCACCAGCTCCGGCCATTCCGATCCCACCAACTCGTGCTCCGCCCCGGCAGCTATGTGGGCGTCCGACAAGAGCGCGGGAGAGCAGTATGATGTGCTGCCGCTCGGGTCACCACGGGGATGATCCCAGCCTCCCTATCTAAAGTCCCTAGTCGGCACCTTGATGCCCGACCCGAGCCGCAGGTCCGACACGTAGATGTCGCGCATCGGCCGCCCTCCTGGGCCGGCGCCCGGGCCGGACCGCGGATCGTACCCGGCCGGGTACGTCGCTCCGTCGCCACGGCCATGCGTTATCGGGAACGCCTCGTTCCGCTCGCCGACGCTGCGCAGCATATCGGACAGGTCCTCCAGGCGATCGGTGACGACATGGATCACGTCGCCTTCCCGCTGCACCCGGCCGTGGCAGGCGACCATCCCCGCCGACAGCACCAGCCGCCGCTGCGCCTCGAAGCGGTCCGCCCACAGCACTAGGTTCGCCACCCCGGTCTCGCCCTCGAC
This sequence comes from uncultured Acetobacteraceae bacterium, assembly GCA_964235545.1. Taxonomy (GTDB): domain Bacteria; phylum Pseudomonadota; class Alphaproteobacteria; order Acetobacterales; family Acetobacteraceae; genus LMUY01. Next base: position 2,954 of record CAXSEG010000002.1, on the reverse strand, counting down.
CGTGATGAACATCACGCCCATGGCCGACCCAGGCTCTACCGCACCAGCACGATGCCAGGCACCACCACCCGGCTTGGTCGCCATGTTGTCGGCACGAGGCGGGCTGCGCACCAACTCGCTCGCCACTGCCGGCCGTTCCAGCCCCGCCTTCGAGCCGGCCACTGCGCGCGCCCGGCTCGTTGATAGCGCCGACGCTGCCGTCGTAGATTAACGCGTGCGATCGGCATCGCCCCAAAGAGCACCATCGGTGCATTGGTCCATATGCTCACCCTTGATCGGGACTCGGCGCGGACTCCATGGCGACGGCCTGAGGAGTGGATGAGGAACGGCTGGACATACCGGCGTCAGCCGGGTCAGCCCGTTCGCAAGATGGGTCGTCAGACTTGCACCATGACAGACGACCAGCGACTCAGACTGATCCCGAAAAAGCGGCTACGCCCCTACTCCGGCCGGGGCAAGACTTACGCATGGTTACGCGCGCATCATGCAAGGATAGCAGAGCTGCGCGACGGCGAGCGGCCTTGGGCGGATATCATAGCCGAGATGGTCGATCACGCAGGCGCCGGTCCGGACGATGACCGCCCTACCCTGAAAAGCATCTCGGGTGTCTGGGCTCGCGTGTGCCGGGATGTCGAGGTGGAGGCGGCGACCAAGACGGCAAAGAGCAAGCCGCCCTGCCGCATGTCGCCGGAGTGGCGACCGCAAGAGGTGATCCCTCCCCCGCCGATCAGGCCTGCAGCACCGGCCGTCCCCGATCCTGTCCTTTCGCCCGAGAAGAGAAACGGTGTCGAGTTGACCCCTGAAGAGACGCAAGCGGTAATCGACCGTGCGCTCGACCGCCTCGGCCAGCGCGACCGCGACAAATTTCGGTTTGGTGGCTGACATCGTGCCCCATTCGCAAATGGCCGCCTCACGCTCGCGTCCGGTCTGCAAGGGGAACATCGAACATGCCTGATGATTACGTGCCCGCGGTCCCGTCGAGATCGCTGCTCTGGGTCGCGCTCGGTCGCCAGCGGGTTGGCAAAACCGCGCTGTTGAACGCGACAGTCCAGTACTTCCGCTCCCTTGGCTCGCCAATGGAGGCCTGGAATGCCGATCAGCAGAACCGGACGCACAGCCTTTCCACGTTCTTCCCCGAAGCGTCGGTCCCGCCGGAGGGCGGGCTGATCGATGGTCGACGCTGGATCGAGGAGAAGTTGGCCGACCAGGGTCAACGCCGCTACCATGCGGTGCTCGACGCGGGTGGCGGCTGGACGGGGTTCTCGTCCTTGGTCCAGGAAGTGCCGGTCCTGGAGGCATTGGAAAGCCGCGGCACCGACGTGATCGGCCTGTTCATCGTCGGTCCGGAGCAAGCCGATCTCGATTACCTCGACCAGTTCGCTGAGAGTGGGTCGTTCCTGCCCAAGGCCACCGCGATCGTTCTCAATGAGGGCTTGGTGTTGTCGGGTCGATCGGCGCGGGGTGCCTTCGCTTCCGTGACGGGCAGTCCGGTGGTCAAGGCGGCGATTGCACGCGGCGCGCAGATCGTCGAGATGCCGGCCTTGTCCTGCATGTCGGAAGTGACGGATCGGGGCATCACCTTCGCAAAGGCAGCAATGGGAGAGGTCAAACCGGGCCAGGCGCCGATGTCCCTGTTCGATCCGGTGCGGGTGCGGGAGTGGTGGACCAAGAAGATGCCGGCGTTCTTCGGCCAGTTTCCGCCTCAGTGGTTGCCCACGCACACGTCCAGCCTGGCAGCGGCGTCGGCGATGGCGGCGAGCAAGCCATGAGGAAGCGTCGCGTCCATCAGCGGCGGAGCCGCCTGGAGCTACAGGAAGCCTGGCATGTCAGGCCCGCTAGGCCGTCGGCCGAGGTCCTGCCATGACAGACCTTGCCGTAGAACGCGAGACCCAGGCTCGCGACCCGCAGGAAATGACAGCACCTGCGGGCGAGCGGGAACCGACGCGACCGGCGGCTCCTGTTCCGAGCAATCCGAGCGAGGAGCTTGCGCCGGTCGTGTCCGGGGTCGAAGAGGCTGCCCGCGCGTGGGATATCCGCGGCGACCTGCCGGAGGGCCGGTTCGTGTCGGCCCTCATGGCAGCAATCGCCGGCATCGGCCGCGTGATGGACGGATCCCGGGCGGAGTTCGCGCGGCTGTTTGATCAACAGAGGGAGGCCGCCAAAGACGAGTTGGCCCGGGCCAGAGAGATCACCAAGGCGGCCAACACCGCGCTGAGCCAGGCGCGCAGCGCACAAATCTCCTACGTGGTGGAGCAGGAGAATGTCGTCATCCGCATGATCGACAAGACCCTGCCCATGTTCATCGAGCGGATGCAGGGCGTACTGGTGCTCCGGGAGAAGCGGCTGAATGCCGACATCCAGCGCCGCCGCTATGCCGCGGTCGGGGCTGTCACGCTTGGCCTATTCCTGGGCGGCTACGCACTGCGGTCGTGGCAGGATGCGGATGCCACCAGCCTGGTGCCGCAATGCCTGGCGCACCCCTATCAGGCGGGAAGCCACATATACTGCGACGTCACGCGGCTTGTCGCGCCGGCGCCATGATGAAGACAGCGTCATCGACAGTTCCGTTCGCAGAAGGCAGCGGCAATATCGCCTTCTGCGTCCGAGGGGGTTCCACCCCCGTGTCCCATTTGCACGCGTCCTCGATGAGGCTGACACCAGCCGGCCGGCGACAGCTCGCCGTCAAGGGGCCGATCGTCGTCGCCATCTGCGCCGCGGCCCTGGTGGTGGAGTTTGCCGCACCGGCAGCCGGCCAGCAGGCGGCGACACTGAATGGGCCGCCTGTTCAGGTGATACCGACGGCGCCCGAACCGGGCGTGCCCTTGATTGCGATCAACCCGGGGACACCGAACCCATTTCCGGGCGGCGCCGGCGCGGGGGGCGGCACCGGTTCGGGAGGTTCTGACGGCGGCGCAGTGGGTGGCAACATCGGCAGCAGCAACGCCTTGAGCACG
>CAXSEG010000001.1:41385-54808 GCA_964235545.1 uncultured Acetobacteraceae bacterium | reverse complement strand
ACGCGTCCCCAACCCGGCGGCGTCCCGCCGAACAGCGACCAAGCTATGTTGGACAGCTTGTCCGTCTCGCAATACCGGCTGCCGAGCAGGTAGACGAGGGCGCCGTCCGGCAGGTCCTGCACGAGGACCTGCCTGGCCTCCGGCACCACGGGGTCCGGCAGGCCGCTATCGGTGATCTCGAACTCGTCGGTCAGCTCGGTGCGGCCGACTGGCGCCACGATGCGGTGGCAGATGTTGCCGAAATCGTCGCGGTAGGATTGCTGCGTAACCTCCGGGATCGTGCGCAGCTTGGGCTGGGTCAGCAGGTCCTGCTCGCGGGACGGATGCACGCTGAGCGCCAGCAGCATCGGCACCGGCTGCGAGCATTCATGGGCGATGCGGTAGCCACAACGGATGCGCATGGTCGGTGCTCCTCAGGAGGCGGATTGAAGCGTTGGGATCGTGTGGGTCACATCGACGGTGACGTCCATGCCAAGGCAATCGGCGGCTGCACCCGTCCAACTGCCGGACAGCGGTACGGCCATGGCCGGATCCCGGACCACGGCGACGCGGATCAGCCCGCGGCTGCCGACGATCCCGTTCGTCGGATCGAAATCCACCCAACCGGCGCCGGGCAGGTAGACCTGCAGCCAGGCATGGGTGTTGCCGCCGCCCAGCCGGTCCGCCTCGCCCGGCCGGCCGCGCGCCTGCACGTGGAGGTAGCCGGTGACGAAACGAGCCGCCAGGCCGAGCGATCGCACCGCCTCCATCATCAACAGCGCGAAATCGCGGCAGGTGCCGGTCTCGAGCTTCATCGTGGTGCGTGGATCCTGGATGCCCGGCGTGTGGCGGGCCCGGTAGGTGAAACGGTGGCGAATGGCCTTGGTCATGCCGGCCAGCATGTCGACGGTCCGGGTCGGGCCATTTTGCGACAGGAAGCCCTGCGCCCACCGATCCACCACATGCCCCGGATCGGGCTTCTGCCGCTCGATCGAGCGAAGCAGGTCCGGCATCTCCTCCGCGTCATAGGCGAAGGGGAAGCTGCGGGCGTGGTCCGCAATCATGGTCGCGACGTCGGTGCATTCGTCATGATCGACGTGCAATATGCTCTCGAAGCTCAGCGTCTCGGCGCGGGTGGTGAAGCGCGCCAGCGTCACGGAATTGCCGAACACGTCCTGCGTCCACCGCAAGGTAGAGGGCGCGGGGCTGATCAGGAGGCGGTGTTCGACCAGGCGCTGATCATGGCTGTCTCGTGGCCGGACCATCATGCGGTGCTCGCCAAACGCGACGGGATGGCGGTAGCGGTAGGTCGTGAGATGGCGAACGGTCAGCAGGGGCAAGTAACACCGTGCGGCTGGTTAACGCGCTGGAGGTTGGCGGACGTCCCGGGCGGATTCGGTCCGGGCTGGAAGGCACATGCATCAGGACGCTTCGAGTGTCACATGATTAAGAGTCACATGCCTGTCTTACGCCAGCCTAATTCGTGCGCGGCACGGCGCAATCCTGCTGCAGTGCAGCGCTGGTCACTCAAATGGCATCGGGAACGGGGCAACCCTATGCGCTTGGCTGACATTGGTTGGCCAGACAAGGGGCGCCTCATGCATTCTCGCACCATCGTTCTCGCTATCGGGCTGCTCGCCGCACCGCTCTCGTTGCTGGTAGCGCCCGATACGGCGTCCTCGGGGCCGGGCGGCTTCTGGCTGACGGCTGCAACGACCGAAGATACCGTCAACGGACGCCAACTCGTGCCCGCGCCTGTTCCGGATGCCTTGCCGCCCGGCGTCGCTGCCGTTGACCGGGCCGCCGAGCCGGGTAGCCACACATTGAGCGCCGGGCCGACGAACAGCACGCCTTTCAGCGACACACCGACGGGGACGCTGTCCGAGGGCGGTGACCAGGGCAGCCAACGGGACCGGAGCCTTGCCCCGGCCGATACGTCCGGCGTAACCCCTAATCTGGGGCGTTGACCCCATTCCCGGGGCGAGTGGTTGCCGATCCCCTCATGTCCGCATCAGCAGAAAGTTCCGGAGCTGCGTCGTCAGCGTGCGCGGCGTGACCGGGCTCGGGCTCAGCTGGCCTCGCCACGCGCGCGCAGCCAGGTTGGCAATGGCTCGGGCTAGGCAATCGACGATCTCGGGGGCATGCATACCACATCCTCCCTCGATCTTCGGATATGCCAACGCGAGTTCGCCATCGCGCCAGGTGAACGTGTAACGCCTGGCCGTCTGGCTGAACACCACGACAACCCGGGCCGAATTCACGACCACACACCTGAACTCACCGATATCGAGGGCAGGCTCACTCTCGACGTCCATTGATCGGTCGCTCACATCGACACCTCGACTGGAGCTTAGGGACAATCGCCTGCCACGGTTGTGATATCCCCGTTATTACAACCGACAGTAATTGTCATACATCAGACGCTAGATTTTTGCTTAAAACGTGGCAGTTCCGTTCTGAGGTTAGGAGCGTTCCTCGCTGCGACGCACGGCGGCACCTCCCAGGTCTCACGGCGGAAAGCTCGGCGCGCTTCTCAACCGTTTGAGTAAGGATGCGCACAAACGGTGCGTTAATTTGCAGAAGTAAGACGTTTGCCAACGGTGTCGTCGTTGGAAGGTGTTGGCGCGCCGATGTCCTCCCGGGTAATCAGCGCTCAGACTAATTGAGAGAGATCCGGCATTGTCGACCGACGTGACGCTTGGCGCTTGAGCGCCTTCACCTCATGGCCGTGGCCGGATGGGCCGGGTGCAGGCTGCCCCTGAACTTCGATGCAGGCGCCCCCCCCCCGTGGACGGTCGCGACCGGCTTCGCCCATAGCCAATCTCACGGCGTTGCAAGAGGCATATCCCGCCTGGCGGGCCGGCGGCAGCGCCCTGCGGACGGAGTTCATCCAGTTGCTCGGGCCCCAGTAGCAATTCACGAGGTGCACGCCTCGTCGGTCCACGGCCTGATCGCCGATGTGTTCCGGCGCGAAGCAGAGGACCTGCCGTTCGACCCCGAAGCCGAGTCGACGCCTTACCCGGCGGTGGAAAACTTGTGTGGAGCATGCTGCGCTCTGGCTTCCGTACGATGACGGCCATCGTGAAGACGCTGCCCTTCCCGGTTGTCGCGCTCGCCTCGCCCCCGCCCATCCGGGACAAGGCCTATCTCGCGAGCCCGGCCAACGGGTTCTGGCCGCAGATCGAGCGCCATGGCATGTCCAACCCGTTCCTGAGATGCGAATTCTGGGTGTTGCAGACACGGTTCACGGCCGAGGCCTACGGCATGATGGGCGTGCAGATGATCTATCCGCCGGCGGCAACGGTGGACGCACAGGGGTTCCTCTGTGAGCAGGCTTGGGGAGAGGACGGCACGCATGGATCGGCTTGGTATGGCGCGCAGTTGCTGTCACAAGCCGCCGGGCTGGCAATGCCGGATGCATAGACCGTGACTCATCCCTACCGGGGCTTGCCCAATTACGCCTACTGGCGCCGATCCATGGAAGGGCGCTTGCCCGCCGAGGTCGATCCGGTGATCGCGCCGCGCTTCGCGATCGGCAAGCAGGACCGGGTGGCAACGGCCGGCAGCTGCTTCGCCCAGCATATCGCCCGCCACCTGGCCCGCAGCGGCTACAATTACTACGTGACCGAGACCGCCCACCCGCTCTGCCCGCCGGACGAGGCGGTCACGCATGGCTATGGCGTTTATACGGCGCGTTACTCGAACATCTACACCTCGACCCAGCTGGTCCAGTTGTTCGAGCGCGCCTACGGCCAGATGAAGCCGGTGGAGCAGGTCTGGCGCCGGGTGGATGGGCGGTTCGTGGACCCGTTCCGCCCGCAGATTTCTCCCGGCGGCTACGCGACCGCCGAGGAACTCGAGCTCGACCGGACCTACCACCTGGCGTGCGTGCGCAAGGCGTTCGAGACCCTGGACGTGTTCGTCTTCACCCTCGGACTGACGGAAGGGTGGCGGTCAACGCAGGACGGTGCCGTGTTCGACCCGGCACGGCACGAATTCTTCAACCTGCGTATGGCGGACGTAGTGGCGGACCTGACGCGGTTCCGCACGCTGCTGCACTCGGTCAATCCCGGCGCCCGCATCCTGCTCACCACATCGCCCGTCCCGCTGGTGGCGACGGCGGCGGACCGGCACGTGCTGGTATCGACCACGCATCCAAGGCGATCCTGCGGGCCGCGTGTGACGAAATGCTGGCGTTTGGCGACGCCGATTATTTCCCCTCCTACGAGGTCATCACGGGGCCCTACCTCCGGGCAGCCTACTTCGCGGACGACCTCCGGTCCATCACCGAGAGCGGCGTATCGCACGTGATGCGGCTGTTCCTGAAGCATATGACGGTGGGTGGTGCCGGGCCGGAGCGGCCCATGCCGCCGCCGATGCAGGATGGCACGCTGGTCCGGGAGATGACGAGGCTTGCCCGGCTGGTGTGCGAAGAGGAAGCCCTCGACCGGGCGTGACGCATCCTGGCGCCCTGCCCATGACCGCCCCCAGTTTGCACTGGCTGCCGAAGGAGGCCGACTGGCGCGCCCGCCTGGCCACCATCGCCGGGCCGGAGTGCTGGGCCCGTGCGGTGGCGCTCGCCAATACGGACATGGATTTCGTGCGCACCAACGCGCTCGACAAGCGGGTGCGGCAGGCGCTGGGCGTTACGCCACCGCCAGGCCTGGCCGCGCCGCCGATCCGGCTCGCCGTGCTGGGCTCGTCCACCCTGACGCACCTGCTGCCGGCACTGCGGATCGCGGCGGTGCGGCGCGGGATGTGGCTGGATACGTTCGAAGGCGAATACGGGCAATACCGGACGGATGTGGCCGACCCGGCCTCCGCCCTGCACGCATGGCGCCCGACCGCCGTGCTGTTCGCCTTCGACGCCGCCTATCTCTGCGCGCCGCTCGCCGCCGGAGCCGATGCCGCCGAGGCCGACGCGGCGCTGGCCAATATGAGAGACCAGATCGCCGCGTGCTGGCGGCTAGCGCGGGCGGCGTTCGGCTGCACCGTGTTGCAGCAGACGGTGCTGCCAACTCATGCGCCGCTCACCGGCGGCGGCGAGCACCGCCTGCCGGGTTCGCGGGCCGGCTTCGTGCGCCGGCTGAACGCGATGTTGCGGGAGCTGGCCGACGCGGAGGGTGCCGATCTGCTGGCGCTGGATGACCGCGCGGCCCGCGACGGCCTGGCGGCCTGGTATGACCCGGCGCTCTGGCACCGCTCGAAGCAGGAGGTGACGCCGCTTGCCGCACCGCTCTACGGCGAGCTGGCGGTCCGGGTGCTGGCGGCCAAGATGGGCCTGTCGCGCAAGGCGCTCGTGCTCGACCTCGATAACACGTTGTGGGGCGGGGTGATCGGCGATGACGGGCTGGAGGGGATCGTGCTGGGGCAGGGCAGCGCGCTTGGCGAGGGCTTCCTGGCGGTGCAGGACTATGCGCGCGAGCAGGCACGCCGCGGCGTGATCCTGGCCGTCTGCTCCAAGAACGACGAGGCGAACGCGCTGGAGGTGTTCGACCGGCATCCCGAGATGAAGCTGCGGCGTGGGGACATCGCCTGCTTCGTCGCCAACTGGGACGACAAGGCCACCAACATCCGCCGCATCGCGCAGCAGCTGAACATCGGCCTCGATAGCCTGGTGTTCCTGGACGACAACCCGTTCGAGCGGGCGCTGGTGCGCGCCGAGCTGCCCATGGTCGCCGTGCCGGAGGTGCCGGAGGAGCCGGCGCTGGTCCCCGGCGCCCTGGCGGATGCCGGCTATTTCGAGGCCGTCGCCCTGACCGAGGAGGACCGCGCGCGCGGCGCGCAGTATCAGGCCAACCTGGCCCGCGACTCGCTGCGTGCGCGGGTGACCGACATGGATGGCACCCTGAGGAGCCTGGAGATGCGCCTGGTCTGGCGCGGCTTCGACCGGCTCGGCCTGCCGCGGATCGTGCAGCTGATCAACAAGACCAACCAGTTCAACCTGACTTCTCGCCGCACCACGGAGGCGGAGGTGATGGCGGTGATGCAGGACCCGGGCGCGGTCGGGCTGCAGCTGCGGCTGCTGGACCGGTTCGGCGATAACGGGATCATCGCCATCGTCATAGGCAGGCTGGCCTCGTGTGGAGCCGAGCTGGTGATCGAAACCTGGCTGATGAGCTGCCGCGTGCTCGGGCGCCAGGTCGAGCAGGGGACGCTCAACATCCTCGCTCAGGAGGCGGCCAGGCTCGGGGCGGCCAGGCTGGCCGGGCTGTACGTGCCGACGGCGAAGAACGGGATGGTGCGCGAGCATTACGCCAGGCTCGGCTTCACCCCGGCCGGCACGAGCGCCGACGGAGCGAGCCGGAGCACGCTCGACCTTGCCGGCTTCGTGCCCTACCAGACGACCGCCCGGATCGAGGCGGGCTGAACGCGGTCTATGTCTCCGGCCTGGACCACCTGAACAACCCGCGTTTCCGGCCCGGCAGGGACGCCGGGCCGGTGGCCAGGAACTTGGCGGCAAATGCGTCCGGCTGGGCCAGGGCGCGGAACTCCGGCTCGGCAGGATGCTGCGCGGCCGCGGCTTTGGCCAGTGCCGTTTCCAGCGCGCCGTCCGTGCCGCGCACGCAGTCGGCAAGCTTGCGGAACTGCGCCGCCGTCAGGGCTGCCCCGTCCTTCGCGGCTTGTAGCACCGCTGCCGCCGCCGCGTGCAGGCCGGAGCCGTCCTGCGCCTCGCGCTGATAGGCGCAGTGCATGATTTGGGCCTGCATGTCGGCCGGGCTGAGCGCCATCCAGCGCCGGGCGATGCGCACCGCAAGCGCCGGGCGGCCGCAGGTGATGGCCAGGTCGCCCAGAGCCTGCCCCGAAAACCGCATCGCCTGGTCGTCGGCGACGAGTCCTTCGATCTCGGACAGCGCGGCCCGGTGCTGGCCGGCGCCCGTCAGGACCTGGGCCATCCGGATATGCAGCCAGACCGTGTGCTCCGGCGCGTGGGCGACGGCCTTGCGCACCGCCGCCAGCGCTAGCGCCGGGTCCCCGTCCTCGCCGGCGGCGTAGGAGAACCGGACCCAGTAATCGGCGTCCGTGCTCGGCTCGCCGTTGAGGCGGCGCAGTCCGTCGATGATCTCGGTCCGGTCCAGGATGGGAGCCAGCAGAAGCAGGTGGAATTTGACCAGAGGGGTCGCCACGAGCGGGTCTGGGAGCTGGGACAGCAAGTCGTGGGCGGTCGACCGCTCGCCGATCTCCCGGTAGACGTCGGCCAGGCGGACGGTCAGGGCCAGGTCGCCGACGCAGAGCGCCTTCAGCCGCTGTAGCTCCTGGAACAGCGCGCTCCGCAGATCGCGGGCGCGGAAGGCGGCGGCGACCTCGAACGCGAGGTGGACGCGGTCGGCCTTCGGCAACGACTCGTCTGCAGTAAAGGCCTGGGCGAAGGCGGAGGAGAGGTCCAGGCGGCCAAGGCGGTCGTAATCCGCGAGGAAGAAACCGGCATGGGCGAACGCGCCCTTCATCGGCACCAGGGCTTGCAGCTCCTGCACCGCCGCCGCTTCGTCACCGGCCGTGATGAACGAGTCGACCCCGCGCAGGCGCAACCAGATGTTGTCCGGATAACAGGCCCTGAACAGGGGGGCGATCCGCACTTCGCCATGGGTGAACCGCGCCGCCCGGAACGGTTCCCAGAAGGATGGAAAGTCCAGAAGCCGGAGCTCACCGTCAGCGATGGCGGCCATCGCCGCTTCCGCCGCTGCCAGGTCGCCGGCGGCCAGGTGGCCGAGCGTCACCGCCATGGCCCGGGCGGGCCCTTCCGGCAGGGTCGAGATGGCGTCGGGGGGCAGGGCTCAGGCCCCTGCAGGCGCGTGGAGCAGGGCCAGCATGTCCGCACCGATCTTGGCGGGCGCCAGCATCCCGGCGGCACGCGCCTGGCCGCGCAGGCCCATCGCGCTCGCGGCCTCCGGCTCCTGGTGGACCCACCGCATGAAGCCAGCCGCCTGGGATACGTCCGGTTCGGCCCAACGCTGGCCCTCTGCGCCCGGATACTCGCCGGGTTGCACGGGGACCAGGGTGTAGCCGACGACGCAGGCGCAGCTCTCGTCCGCGAAGTCGGCCGTGCCGGCATAGCCGGTGAGGATCACGGGAATGCCCAGCAGCATGGCCTCGGCCGGGCCGCGGCCGAATCCCTCCGACCGGTGCAGCGAGACGAAGGCGCTGGCGGAGGCGACCAAGGCCGTGACCTCGTCGCGGGACAGCTTCGCGTCCCACAGGATCACCCGGGGATCGGCGGTCATCCCGGTCAATTCGGCCCATAGCTCCGGCCGCAGACCGGCATTCTGCGCCTTGATCAGCAGGCAGACGTGTTCGCCGCCGCCGGGAAAGGCCTCGAGGAAGGCGCGGATCACGGCGGCCGGGTTCTTGCGGGCGACGTAGGACGCGACGTCGAACATGAAGAGGAACACGGTCGCGCCTGGGGGGATGCCGAGATCCTGGCCGGGCCCGGTCCCGAATGACTGGGGTGCCACGACGGCGGAATGCAGCAGGCGGACCGGCCGGCGCGCCTCGGGCTCGAAGACCTGCCGCACGAACTCGGTGGAGGCCCAGACCTCGTCACAGAACGAGAAGGCGTGCGTCCATCGTGCCGGCATGCGCTCCAGCTCCCACAGCCAATGGGCGGCGACCCGGCCGGCCGTGATCCCGAGCCGGCGCAGCGTCCGCCAATCGTCCAGCGCCGTGTCGGCATTGTGGAACATCACGGCCCACGCCGCCACGACCGGCCGGCCGGCTTGCAGCACTTCGCCCAGGGCCGTGGTCACCTGTCCCGGCTGCAGGTCCACGATCACGTAGTCGGCGAACCCGGCCGCATCCAGGGCCGCCACGGCCGTGCGGACATCCTCGCCGATGCCGGACGGAACCGTCCAGTCACCCACGAGCGCCACGAAGCAGCGGTATGGGCCGGGTGCGGCTGGCGGAGCTGCGGGGCCGGGCGGCCCGTGGGCAGCGAAGGCGGGTGGTTCGGCGACCAGGCCTTGGAGCCCGAACCCGGCCAACCACGGCTCGAGCTCGGTGCGGACCCAAGCCTGCATCCCCCCGAGGCCCACCCGGGTGTTGAGGTTGAAGGCGGATCGCAGGTCATCACGCTGGTCGTAGGCGAACCCGGCCAGCCGGGTCAGCAAGGCGTGCCGCGGCGAGGGCGTGGACAGGAAGGCGGCGATACCGGGGCAAAGCTGCTCGATAGGGATGCCATACTCCCGCGCACCCTGCAGCAGGACCCAGCTGAGATAGCGCCACCGGCCGGCCTCGTCCTCCAGGGTGAACGAGTGCTGGATGTCCTCGCGCATCGCGTGGGGGGCCACGGTGCCGCGCGACAGGGGGTAGCCGGCGATCGTGAGCCCGGACGGGCTGGCGAGCCAGGCCTGGACGGGGGCGACGAGGACGGTGGGCCAGCCGAACACGCGTGGCGCCAGGAAGGCGAACCAGAACGCCTGCTCCGTGCGCGCGGCCAAGGTGTGCGGGAACTGCCGCCAGGCCTGCAACCCGTCCCGGGCGTGCTCGCTGCGGGCGGTCAGCGCCATGGCATGGGTGATTGGCAGGTCGCCGGCAAGCTCGGACATCTGCGTCAGCGCGGCGAGATCACCGGCTGTGAACAGGCTGGCCAGGATGGCACCTTCCCGCATGCCGTCGGTCAAGACCCAGAGCTGGTAGTCCTCCAGGCCCTGCCGACTCAGCATCGGGAAAACGTACTGCAGATCGGCCCGCAGCTCCCAAAGCAAGGCGGCCTGGCGCTGGATGTTGCATTCGGCCCCGCCGAGCTGGAACGGCAGTCCGCCCATCAGCCATTGCGCCGCATCGCGCGCCGGGCCCGGCCAGGCGGTCGTGGCCATGGGCGGCCAAGGTGGCGTCGCTTGCTGGACCAGCGGGAGCGGGCTAGGCGATACGGCAGGGTGGTTGCGCAGGACGCGGGCGGCCGCAATCAGGGCCGGATCAATCCCTTCCGCCGCGGCCGCGCCGTCGCACATCCAGGCGTTGTAGTTGGCCACCCCCGCGGGGCTGCCGAGGTCGAATGCCGCATGCAGATCCGGCCGGTCCCGCCAGAGCTGGTGCATGTACCGGGTTAGCTGGGTGCCGCCGGCGAAACGCGTCTCGTCGGCGGCCGCAAAGAAGGCGGTGTCGATCCGGACCGGCTCGTGCTTGGCGATCAGGCCGGCATCGCCCGCCTCCAGCAGCCAATGCCGCATGGAGTCCAGGATCGGCGCGCCATCGTCGAACCGGGCGAAGCCGTAGGGGATGGCGCGGGAGGCCAGCCAGTCATTGGCCAGCACCCGGCCGCGATAGCCGGCGCACAATTCGGCGACAACGCCGAGGGTCGCAACGGTGAAGCGGTTCTGGTGCCGGGAGAACGAGTCCGGGTCCTCCGGATCGATCCCGCTGAAATGGAAGAAGGCGAGCGACTGGCCATTGACTTGCCAGGCGCCGTCATCCGACCTCGTGACCGTGCGATGCACCAGGTTCCAATAGGCCAGGTTGTAGCCCGGATCGCGCAGCAGCTTCGTGCGCTCCACAAAGGCAGGGGCGAGGTCCATCCAGCGCTGGTCGGTGAAGATGTTGCCAGGCACATCGACCCGGCAATGCGCGAACAGCCGGTCGCACCACCATTGCACCAGGCCATGGCCGTCCCCGTCGCGGCGAAGCGCCACGAACCCGAGATTGTAGACGCCCGACTTCATGATCGACAGGTCGGACGGATGCTTGCCGTCCTGCAGCGGCCTGGTCATGTGCGGCGTGAGGACCAGGCTGTGGTCTTCCAATCCGGCCAGCACGCGGTGCAGGGGGGCGTAAAGCTCGATATCGGGGTCGAGATAGATGGCGGCGCCGAACCCGCGCTGGTCGAAAAGATACTGGAACGTGAATGGCTTGAGAGCGGTGTTGAACTCGATGACGGAGTACCACAGCTTCATGTTGCCGATCAGCGCGATGCCGAGATCGTCGCAAGCGATCAGTTCGGCCGCGAGATCCAAGCCATCGAAAGCCTGCGGGGTGTCCGCCAGGATGATGTAGCGGGGCATGTCCGGATGGAACCGGCGGACGGATTGCATCAGCGTCGCGGCGAAAGCGATGTAGTTGGCCGAGACGATCGTGAACAGCGCGGGGATGGGGCTTGCGGGCATGTGGCAGCGGGACCGTATCACAGCCGGGCGACGATCCCAGCCATGAGTCGCAAAAAGTCGCACGCAACCACATCCAAGGTCCTGCTATGGGACTGATCAGGCTTTCGGAGTAAGCTCCAAGCCATCATCGACACCATCCAGCTTCGAACCCATCGATGTGGTCGAGCCGCCTTTGAAAAGGTCCGCGCATGATCCGTGACGATCTCGAGACTGCCTTGCGGGCCAAGCTCATGGCCTCACCAGGCGTCAATGCGACGATCCTGTTCGATCTCGGTTCCGACGGCGCGATCTGCCACGGCGGCAACGCCACACCGCCCAAGGTGAGTGAGACCGGCCCGTGCCCAACACGACCATCGTCGTGTCGGCAGCCGACCTGAGGGAGATTCTGGCCGGGCATCTCAACCCGATGGAAGCCTACACGCTCGGCCGGCTGGAGGTGAGGGGAGACATGGGCGCGGCCATGAAGCTCGGCTCGCTGCTGGGCTGACGGCCTACGGATGCAGGGCGGCAAAAGCCGCGTCCGACGTGAACATCGCCCGCGCGTTGTGGCCGATGCCGGGCACGACGGCGAGCGTCCAGTTAAAGGGCCAACCGTGCTGCTGCGCCATGGCCTGGGCTGCCTTGAACGTGGCCTGCCCGCGCTCGTAGCGGTTGGCGCCCTGGTCCTCCGCTTCCTCGCTGGTGGCCAGGTTCTTAGACCCGCGATCCTCCCGGCCTAGCAGGACTGTGACGTGGGCCGCGAGGTAGCGGCGCAGATCGGCCTCACCGTCCGGGACGCCACCGAAACCGTAGGGGACGGCGGTGTCCAGGCTGGGCTCGACCCAGGTCGAGGGGTTGGCCAGGATCGTCTGCCGCGCGGTGTCCGGCGAGAACGCCACCACGCGGCTCAGGAACTGAGCGCCGGCGGAGTGGCCGATCTGGACGTAGGGCAGGTCTGCCCGACCCTCCTGCTGGCGGGCCCAGTCGGCCAGCAGTGGGGCGTAATGCACCGTCCAACTCGCCTCTGGCTCGACAGCACGGCGGTGGACGATGCCGCCCCGCTGGTAACGCCAGTTGGGGAAGCGCGCCGCGCCAAAAAGGGGGGCAGCAATTGTCATGCAGGTACGCTGGGCGAGCGACACGGCATAGTCACGGTAGCCAGACGCGTTGCGATCCAGACCGTGGAAGACGAGCCGGATGGCGGTGATCCGACAGCCTGCCGGGTGGTAGGTGTAAACCGGGATTGCCGTGCCATCCAGCATTGCGGTCACCTGCCCCCGCGTGCCGCCGTCCGGGACAGACACGGTAGGCGGAGCCGCCGGTGCCGCTGCCGTGCAGCCGGCCAGGGCGGTGAGCAGCAGGAGGCGGGGCGTGGCGGAGACCATACGCCGCCATATCGCCCGCCGCCCGGTGGTGCAAGCTCAGCGCCGTTCGAACACCACCACGCTCTCGACGGACGCGGACCACAGGAACTGGTCCACCGGGGTCGCTCGTTGCACTCGGTAGCCGGCCAGCCGCAAGGCGAGGGCATCGCGCGCGAGGGCGCCCGGGTTGCAGCTGACATAGACCACGCGCGGCACGCCGGACGTGGCGACAGCCGGCATTTGCGGCCCGGCCCCAGCGTAAGGTGGGTCCAGTACGATGGCGGCGGCACCCGCCATCTCCTTGGCGGTGAGCGGCTGGCGGGCGAGATCGCGCAGCACGGGGTCGACCCGGCGGCCGGCGCCGGCCCGGCGCAGGGCGGCATAGGCGGCCGGGTCTCCCTCGAAGGCCACCGTCCGGGCTTGGCCGGCCAGCGCGAAGGTCAACGTTCCGCAGCCGGCATACAGTTCCACGATGCGGGCGCGGGCGGCCAGGCGTTCCGGCAGGCCGGCGAGCACGGCGGCGGTGATGGCGGCCTCGCCGGTCCGGGCAGCCTGCAGGAACGCGCCCGGCGGCGGGCTGACCTCCACGCCGGCCAGCGAAAGCAGCGCCGGTGCGAGTTGGGCGGCCGGCTCGGGCGGCCCGGCGCCGAGGGCGGAGGAGATGCGGCACAGACCTTGGGTTTGGCCGAGGCTGGTGAGAGCGGTGCGGTCGGCGGCCGTGAACGGCGCGTCCGTCCGCAGCAGCAGGTCTATTCCGCTATCGAGTAGCGTGGCGATCGCCGAGCCGGTGCGGCGCAGGCCGGAGACGCCTTGCAAGACCCTGCGGAGGGCATCGATCAGCGTGACCAGACGGGGGTTGAGGACGAGGCAGGTCTGCAGGTCGACCACATCGCGGCCGCGGTGGCGATGCAGCCCGACCTGGACGCTGCCGCCGATGCGGGTGAGTGCCAGGTCCACCCGGCGGCGGTCGGCGGTCGGGGTGCGGGCGAGTGGCCCGATCTGCGT
>CAXSEG010000001.1:0-41375 GCA_964235545.1 uncultured Acetobacteraceae bacterium | reverse complement strand
GGAAGCCGGCGCGGGTCAATGCGTTCGCGAGCTGGGTAGTCTTCCAGACGGCGTAGGGGGCGTCCTGCCAGTGCTGGAAGCTACAGCCGCCACAGGCGCCGAAATGCGGGCAGGGCGCGGGTTGGCGGTCCGGGGAGGGCGCGAGGATCTGTGCATCGGCGGTCCAGGCTTGGGCGCGCCGGGCCAGGTTGGTGGCGCGGATGCGTTCGCCGGGGAGAGTGTAGGGTAGGTAGGTGCGGTCACCGTTCGGCAGGTGGGCTATGCCGTCACCGTCGGAGCCCATGCTCTCGATGGTTAGGTCGTGCGTGCAAGAGCCCCAGTCCCCTCCCACAAGGGGAGGAGGAGTACTACCCTTATTTTGCCGGCCGGGACTCAGGCGCCGAACGCGGAAAGTCCGGTCTGCGCACGGCCGAGGATTAGGGCGTGGACGTCGTGGGTGCCCTCGTAGGTGTTCACCGCCTCGAGGTTCATGACGTGGCGGATCACGTGGTACTCGTCGGCAATGCCGTTGCCGCCATGCATGTCGCGGGCTTCGCGGGCGATGGCGAGTGCCTTGCCGCAGCTATTGCGCTTGCACAGGCTAATCATCTCGGGGGCAGCACGGTGCTCGTCCATGAGGCGGCCGAGGCGCAGCACGGATTGCAGGCCGAGCGTGATCTCGGTCTGCATGTCCGCCAGCTTCTTCTGGATCAGTTGTGTGGCGGCCAGCGGGCGGCCGAACATCATGCGCTGCAGCGTGTAGTCCCGGGCAGCGTGCCAACAGAACTCCGCGGCACCCAGGGCGCCCCAGGAGATGCCGTAGCGGGCGTTGTTCAGGCAGGAGAACGGCCCGCGCAGGCCCGTCACGCCGGGCAGCATGTTCTCCGCCGGGACGAACACGTCGTCCATCATGATCATGCCGGTCTTGGAGGCGCGCAGGCTGAACTTGCCGTCGATCGCCGGCGCGGTCAGGCCTTTCATGCCCTTCTCGAGGATGAAGCCGCGGATTGTGCCGCTGTCATCCTTGCCCCAGACCACGAACACATCTGCCAGCGGCGAGTTGGTGATCCAGGTCTTGGAGCCGCTGACCAGGTAGCCGCCATCCACGCTCTTGGCCCGGGTGCGCATGCTACCTGGGTCGGACCCGGCGTCCGGTTCCGTCAGTCCGAAGCAGCCGACGGACTCGCCGGTCCGCAACTTGGGCAGGAATTTTTGCCGCTGCGCCTCCGAGCCGAACGCCCAGATCGGGTACATCACCAGCGAGGACTGCACGGAGAAGGCCGAGCGGTAGCCGCTATCCACCCGCTCCACCTCGCGGGCGATCAGGCCATAGGCGACGTATGACACGCCGGCGCAGCCATAGCCCTCCAGGGTCGCGCCGAGGAAGCCCATCTCGCCCATCTCGTTCATGATCTCGCGGTCGAACCGCTCGTGGCGGTTGGCGAGCAGCACGCGGGGCATGAGCTTATCCTGGCAGTAGGCGCGAGCGGCGTCGCGCATGGCGCGCTCGTCCTCGGTCAGCTGGTCGTCCAACAGCAGGGCGTCGTCCCAGGAAAACGGACCCATCGGCCGATTTTGTGGCAGGCCGCCCGGCGGCAGGTCCTGTTGCGGCTTGGCTTCCGCGGCTTCGGGCATTGCGATAGGGGACATCTCGTTCATGCCGGGTTCTCCTCGGTCTGGCGCAGTTGGGCCGCACGGATAGGCGAGCGTATCAGCATGAAGGCCGGTATGTCATCGCCAAACCCCTGCACCGCCGGGCCGAGGTCGTCGTCACGATAGCGGCCTTCGCGGCGCGGCGGCCGTTCGCGGCTGCGCTCCGGCTCGCGAGCCGCGACCGGCTCGGGGCGGAGGCGGCGCTCGCGCGGCGGGCGGATCGCCTCGGATGCGGCCTCGACCGCCATCGGTGCTACCGCCATGGGACCGACCGGGTCGGCGCGCGGGGTGCGGCTGCGGCGTGGCTCGGGCTTCTCGCCGCGCTCGGCGACGGGTTTCCGCTCGCGGACCGGCTTGGCCTCCGTTCTCGGCGATGCGGCGCCCGCACGCAGGCGGCCCCGGCGGCGGCGGCCATCGCCCTCGGCCCATGCCACCGGGTCCAGCCCGTCTACGGCCAGGCGCGGGATCTCGATGCCGATCAGCTTCTCGATCGCCTCCACCGCGAGCCGGTCATCCGGACCCGCCAGGGTGAACGCGTGTCCGACAAGCCCGGCGCGGCCTGTGCGCCCGATACGGTGCACGTAGTCCTCGGCATGGTGCGGTACGTCGAAGTTGAACACATGGGATAGTCCGCTGATGTCCACCCCGCGCGCCGCCACATCGCTGCACACCAGCAGGCGCAGTTCGTTGGCCTTGAACCGCGCCATCGTCGCCGTCCGCTCGGACTGGGAAAGGTCACCATGCAGGGCCCCCACGTCGAAGCCGTGTTTCCTGAGCGACTTGTGGAGGATGTCCACCTCGGTCTTGCGGTTGCAGAATATCAGCGCGTTCTGCACCTCCTCGGAGCGGATCAGCCGGCGCAGCGCCTCGCGCTTGTCTGTCTCTGCCACCAGCGCCAGGCCGGCCACGATCGTGGTCGCGACCGAGGCAGGCCGTGAGACGGTGATCATCTTCGGGTTTTGCAGGAACGCATCCGACAGGCGCTTGATCTCGGGCGCCATGGTGGCCGAGAAGAACAGCGTCTGCCGGGTGCGCGGCAGCATGGCCACGATCCGCTCCACATCGGGGATGAAACCCATGTCAAGCATCCGGTCCGCCTCGTCGATCACCAGGATGCGGGTGTCGGTCATCAGCAGCCCGCCGCGCTCGAACAGGTCGATCAATCGGCCCGGCGTCGCGATCAGCACGTCGACGCCCTTCATCAGGGCGTCCTTCTGGTCGTTCATGCTCTCGCCGCCGATCAGCAGCGCGTGCGTGAGCTTCAGGTTCTTGCCGTATTGGACGAAGTTCTCCGCCACCTGCAGGGCCAACTCGCGGGTCGGCTCCAGGATCAGCGAGCGGGGCATGCGGGCGCGCGCACGGCTGCCGGCCAAGATCTCCATCAGCGGCAAGGTGAAGGAGGCGGTCTTGCCGGTGCCGGTCTGCGCCACGCCGAGAACGTCACGGCCCATTAGCACGACGGGAATCGCCTGCTCCTGTATCGGCGTCGGGTGCATGTAACCCATGTCGCTGATGGCTTGCAGGATCGGCTCGGATAGGCCGAGGTCGGCAAACACGGCGCGGGGCGGCTCTGGCTCTTCCTGGATCAGGCCTGCGGCACCGCCGCCGACATGCATGGACAGGCCCTCCTCCAGGGCAGCGTCCTCGTCGCCCGGCTCGCTATCTTGGGCCCCGCTAGGAGCCGCCTCCGGGGCAGCGTCCGACGCGGCTGCCTCCGCCAGATCGACCACGGCCAGCGTCTCCACCCTATGGAGCGACGCCGGCGCAGGTAGCGCAGGTTGGGTGGCCGTCTCCTCGGGCGCCACGTCCGGCGCGGCCGGTTCAATTGCAGCGATGTTTGGTTTGGCCTGCACCGGCTCGGGAGATGCGGCGCCATCGTGCTCGGACAGTGTGCTGTGGTCCGCCGAAGCGGTTGTCATTTCGGTCAACAAGTGGTTCCGGTCGCCTGCAAGTGTTGCCGGCCTCTGAGTGCACCGGCAGAAAGCGCCATTACGGCGCGGGCGCGCAGTTTGGCGCCTCGTCGCGGGATATCTTGCCGCGGGCTACGAAAGTCAAGGAATTAGCGGAAGACAATGGTGCAACAGTTCGCGCAGGCGAGCGTAACTGCGTCGGTCTTGAAAGCGCACAGACACATGCTACCCACCGACGCACCCCTTCCGATCGAGGATTACGGCCTGATCGGCGATTGCAACACCACGGCGCTGGTCGGCCGGAACGGCTCGATCGACTGGCTGTGCTGGCCGCGGTTCGACAGTGCCGCCTGCTTCGCGGCGTTGCTGGGCACGCCGGAGCACGGCCGCTGGCTGATCGCGCCTGCGGACGCGGACTTCACGGTCGAGCGCCGCTACCGTGACCATGGCATGGTGCTCGAAACGGTGTTCACCACACCCGGCGGCAGCGCCGCTTTGATCGACTTCATGGTACCGGAAGCCGACAACTCCACCTTGGTACGGATCGTCGAGGGCCGGTCCGGGCAGGTCGACTTTGCCATGGACCTGGCGCTGCGCTTCGACTACGGCGCGGCGATCCCCTGGGTTACCCGGCAGGAGGATCGCCACGCGTTGCGCGCGATCGCCGGGCCAGAGATGACGATCCTGCGTACGGCGATCGAGCTGCACGGCAAGGATTTGCGCACGGTGGCCACGTTCGGCGTAGCGCGGGGCGAGCGCGTGCCGTTCGTGCTGAGCCACGGCGCCTCCCACCTTCCCATGCCGCCGGCAATCGACGCCGCGGCCGCCCTGGCTGCGACCGAGACCTTCTGGTCCGACTGGTCCAGCCGGGGCACCTACCGGGGCCGCTATGCGCACGAGGTGGGGATCTCCCTGCGCGTGCTGAAAGCGTTGACCTACCACCCGACCGGCGGCATCGCGGCGGCGGCAACCACGTCCTTGCCCGAGCAGCTCGGCGGGTCGCGCAACTGGGACTACCGCTATTGCTGGCTGCGGGACGCGACGCTGACGCTGTTCTCGCTGATGAACGCCGGCTACTACGAGGAAGCCGGCTCGTGGCGCGACTGGCTGCACCGCAGCATCGCCGGCAGCCCGGGCCAGATCCAGATCATGTATGGCATCTCCGGCGAGCGCCGGCTGGCCGAATGGGAAGTGGCGTGGCTGCCCGGCTACCAGGGCGCCGCCCCCGTGCGGATCGGCAACGCCGCCTCCGAACAGTTGCAGATCGACGTGTTCGGCGAGGTGACCGAGGCGCTGCACCAGGCTCGCAACGGCAACCTGGCGAACCCTATGCAAAGCTGGACGCTGCAATGCGGCATCATCGAGCACTTGGAGACGATCTGGCAGCAGCCGGACGAGGGCATTTGGGAGACGCGCGGCGGCCGCAAGCACTTCACCTACTCCAAGGTGATGGCGTGGGTGGCGTTTGACCGAATGATCAAGGATGCCGAGGACCACAAGCTGCCGGGCCCGGTGCAGCACTGGACCGAGGTGCGCGACAGGATCAAGGACGAAGTGCTGGAACGCGGCTTCCACAAAGGCAAGAACAGCTTCGTGCAGCACTTCGACAGCGACGAGCTGGATGCCAGCCTGTTGCTGATCCCACTGGTGGGCTTCCTGCCGCACGATGACCCGCGGGTGCGGGGCACGACGGCGGCGATCGAGACCGAGTTGCTGCAAGATGACTTCGTGCTGCGTTACAGCACGACTGACAGCAAGGATGGCTTGCCGCCGGGTGAGGGCGCGTTCCTCGCCTGCTCGTTCTGGCTGGTGGACAACTGGCACATGCAGGACCGCAAGGCCGATGCCAAGGCACTGTTCGAGCGGCTACTGGCGTTGCGCAACGACCTCGGGTTGCTGAGCGAGGAATACGACCCGAAGGCCAAGCGCATGACCGGCAACTTCCCGCAGGCGTTCAGCCACACGGCAATGATTGCAAGCGCCATGAACCTGGGCTCGGCGGGCTTGGCCCAAGAACGAGAGGCCGAGCCGGCCGAGGCGTGATGCTGCGGACCGGACGCTCGGCATCGACTAAGACCACCCGCGCGTCGCCGGGGACAGCCCGTTGCGCCGCCAAGTGCTGTATCGGCTTGAGCGGGAGGCCTGGATGGCACGCGGCGATCTGGGCTAATCCTGTTGCATGACCCTCATCGCCGCCAGCCGCCCAAACCCCTACACCGGCAGCCCGCTGGACCGGGTGTCCCACCTGCGGACCGACGCCGCCTGGATCGCCGGGGCGCTGGCCGACCCAGGCGCACGCTTCGTGGCGGTCTGGCGCGCCAAGAGCCTGTTTCGCCCCGCCACCGACGGCACGCCGCAGGCCGTGTTCCTGTCCGTGCCACCTGCCGGCGAGCACCCGTGGGCGTTTTTGGGCAACGAGCAGGGCGCACCCCACTTCTCGATCGACCTCAGCGCGGCGGAGGACCCGTTGCCGCTGCTGCCGGAGGAGGCAGGGGAGTTCACCGACCTGCGCACGGTCGGCCCGGGCCTGCCGCCGGCGCAGATGGCGATCCTGGCGCATGCCCGCGGCCTGATGCACTGGCGCAGCCGGCACAGGTTCTGCGGCCTGTGCGGTGCCGCGTGCGAGCCGCACAGTGCGGGCAACGTGATGGTCTGCACCGGTTGCGCCACCCACCATTTCCCGCGCACCGACCCCGCGGTGATCATGCTCGTGACGCGCGGCGAGCAGGCGCTGCTCGGCCACTCGGCCCGTTTCCCGAACAGCCAGATGTATTCCACCCTGGCCGGCTTCGTGGAGCCCGGCGAGAGCCTGGAGGAGGCAGTGGCGCGCGAGGTGCTGGAGGAGTCGGGCGTGGTCGTCGGGCGCGTGCGCTATCACAGCAGCCAGCCCTGGCCGTTCCCGAGCAGCATCATGCTCGGCTTCTATGCCGATGGGATGACGGAGGAGATCGTCCTCGACACGAACGAGCTGGTGGACGCGCGGTGGTTCAGCAAGGCGCAGATGCGGGACCCGAAACCGCACGGTTTCGCCCTGCCACGCGCGGACAGCATCGCCCGGCGGTTGATCGAAGATTGGATTGCGGCATGAGACGCCTGGTGCTGGCCGTGGCCCTGCTGGCGGCTGGTTGCAGCCCGATCAAGCTGGACCAGGCGCCGGTGGCCGACTACCCCGTGCAATGCGAGGCGCAGGTCTATGCCGACCCGAAGGTGAAGGACCTGCTGATGAAGAGCACCGGCAGCGACACCTTCGCCCGGCAGCACGAGGACGAGCTAAAATATGCCAAGGTGGACGCGGCGCATCGATGCGCGCAGCAGCGGGGGCTGACCGCGCCCGGCGGCGGCGTGGAACGGCCGCGGGTGGAGCATTGATGGTCTGGCGCTAACCGCCGCCCGAGACGATCCGCGAGATCAGGCCGTGCGCCGAGTCCGGGGCCGCGTCCGGACCCACGGTGACCGTCGCGGTCATGCCCGCCGCCAGGTGCACGCTGTCGGGCACCGAGTCGATGTGCACGCGCACGGGGATGCGCTGCGCCAGCCGCACCCAGGTGAACACGGGATTGACGGTGGCCAGGCCGAGCGAGCCCGGGTCCGTGTTCGGCGTGTTGATGCCGCGCGCGATGCTTTCCACGTGGCCGCGCAACGGCGCTTCGTAGCCCATCAGCACGGCCAGGGCCGGGTCCCCGACATGGATGTTGGACAGCTTGGTCTCCTCGAAGAAGCCCGCCACCCAGAAGCTGTCGCTGTCCAGCACCGTGACGTTGCGAGCGCCCTTGGTGGCGTAGTCGCCCTCGCGCAGCAGCAGGTTGGTCACGTAGCCGTTGACCGGTGACAGCACGTGGGTGCGATCCTGGTTCACATGCGCCTGGCTTAGGGCGGCCAGCGCCCCGGCATAGGCGGCGGCGGCCTCCTCCGAGCCGCTCTGGTAGCTCTGCAGCTCCTCCTGCGAGGTGGACAGTGTCGTCAGGCTGGAGCGCCGAGTGGCCTCCGCGCGCTTCAGCTTCATGTCGGCGAGCTTGCTTTCGACATTGGCCTGCGCGGAGGCGACGGCGACCTGGTAGTCCACCGGCTCGATCTCATACAGCACGTCGCCGCGCTTCACTTGCTGGTTGTCGGTAACGTTCAGGCGCGTGATCCGGCCGGACACTTCCGGGGCGATGTTCACCACGTCGGCGATCACCTGGCCGTCCCGCGTCCACGGGCCGGTCACGTAGTGGGTCCAGACGGCGAACCCGGCGACCAGCGCCACCGTGACCAGCAGCATCGCGACCAGTGCGCGGAGTGCGCGGCGGGACGCGCTGAACGTCATCGGCGGGCCCTCACAGCAGCACCACGAGCGCGCCCAGGATGCCGACGTACAGCGCCGCCTCGGCCAGTGGGGGGTTGTACGTCCAGCGGTCCAGCCGCAGATGCTCGAACAGGAAGCGGACCGGCAGCCACACGATGAGCGCGGCCGCGAGATAGACGACAAGTGGCGAGATCAGCACGCCGGCAAGGTTGGTTTCACGCCACATGCTCAGTGGACTAGCGCGTAATGCCGCAGCGCGGGAAGCTGTTGGCGCAATATCCGCGCCGCCGCGTGTAGGCCGGACACGGCCCGGCCCGAGTCGCCGTCCACCTCCACCAGCGACGACGCTGCCTGGTCCATCCGCACCGGGTCAGCCGATAGCAGGGCGGCGCGCGCCTGGGCCACGGCGGGGCCGCGCAACGCCGGATGCAGCAGGCCGGACCAGGCGCGCCGCAGCTCCAGGTCCAGGTCGATCATCGCGCCCATCCGGTCCAGCACCGCCCTTCGCGCCGGCGTGGGCCACCCGGCCCAGGTCAGCGCCTGTGCCATCCGGTCATACTCCAGCAAGTCCGTCGACGCCTCGTGCAATGCCCGGCCGCGCCGCAACGTCCGCTCCAGGTCGCTGGCGATGGCATCGGCGATCCGTAGCAGGCGGCGTTGGCGGGAGACGGGCAGGATCAGGCGGAAAGCCAGGATCATGAACGCCACCGCCATGATCTGGACCATGACGTTGTTGCCGAACGCGCTCAGGTCGAACACCTGCACGTTCGACGGGGCGAGCAGCAGGGTGAAATACAGCATGAACCCGGCGCCGAACCGCTGCAGCAGCCGGTGCTGCCCGGCTAGGGCGAAAATGAAGGCGGCCAGCCCCACGGCCAGCGAGAACGGCACGAAGCCCGAGGTGGAGGGCAGCCACACATAGCCGACCAGCCAGGCGGCGAAAGCGGCAGGCAGCAGGGACCAGCCCAGCGCCTCGCCCGCCGCCGAGGGCTGTGGCGACATGCCGAGCAGCGCGGTGAACGCCGCCTGCTGCACCAGCAGCCCCGTGGCGCCGGGCCAGCCAGCCAGGATGCAGAACAGGCTGCCGGAGACCACGGCGAACACGGTGCGGAACGCGCTCAGCGCCGCGCCGATCCCGTCGTAATGCACGCGCAGCCGCACGGCGCGCCTTACCCGGCCGCCGTGTTCCAGCACGCGCAGGCCGTCCAGGGCCATGGCGTGATGGGCCAGCAACTCGGCGGAGCGCTCGGCGAAGAACACCGCGGCCGGACTGCCCGGGAGGCGGCCGGGCGGCAGCACGCCGCCGGTTTGCAGGGCGGCCGCGGCATCACGCAGCGTGTCTGCCGCCTCCGCACTGGCCGGCTCGGTGGCAAGCGCACGGCACGCGGACAGCATGCCGAGCAGCCCGGCGATCGCTGCCACCGCCCCCTGTCGCCGCGCCGCGCCGCCGGCCGTCTCAGCGGCGGCGTAGACCGCCTGGGTCCGCAGTTCGAGGATTCGGGCGCCCGCGGCGATGCTGTTGCCCATAGTGGGCGCGCTCCGCCCTTGCAGCGTGTCCAGCGCCAGGGCGGTGACCTCGGCCAGGTGCCGCTCCAACGCCGCCGACAGCGCGTCGAACGCGACCGGGCGGGCCAGCAGCGTGTTCACCACCGCCACGGAGACGATGCCGATCAGGATCGCCGCGACCCGGTTCAGCGTCGCCAGCAGCGCGCCGTCCGGGGCGTCGATCCCGCTCACGGCGATGATGCCCACGGTATAGCCGCACAGCACGGCGCCGTAGGAGCGGAAGTCTCGCAACAAGGCGGCGACGAAGGTGCAGACGCCGAGGAACAGCGTGAAGCACAGCAGCAGCATCGTGCGGTCCTGCGGGAAGGCGGCGATGAAGCCCAGTGCTACGATGCCGCCCAGCACGGTCCCGGCGGTGCGATAGGCCGCCTTGGACAGCGCCATCCCGGGCGAAGGCTGCGCCACGATCGCCACGCACAGCCCGGCACTGGAGGCCGTGTCCAGCTGGAGCGAGAACGACACGCCGTAGGCGAGCAGCAGGGAGAGCGTCGTGCGCACCGCGTAGGGCACGGCGTCCGGCGGGAAGCCAGGCAGCGGCAGCACGTCGTGAGGCTGGGGAGTGCTCGTCGCGGGCATGACGCCGTTCCACCATGGGACGGCCGACGAAGCCATCGGCTTCGGAAGCCGCTACTTCCCCGCCACCAACCCGCACCCGCCCTCCGCCATCGGCCGGAACGCCTGCGCGCCGGGGATCGTCGCCAGCAACGTATAATCGTCGGATCGGCCGTGACTGTCGCCGGGCGCCTTCACCTTGAACCGGTACATGTCATGCACCGCCCGCCCGTCCTTGCGGATCGACACGTCGCCGAACAGCGCGTCACGGAAAGGCGCCGCCTTCATCCGGTCCACGACCTGCGCGCCGTCGAGCGTTCGTGCATCCCTCACCGCGCGGAGATAGGCGAGGGTGGCCGAATACACGCCGGCCTGGTCCTCCGTCGGCATGTTGCCGTCCATGATCGCGGCATAGCGCCGGCTCCAGCTGCGCGTGTCGTCGTTCAGGTCCCAGTAGAACGCCTCTGTCAGCTCCAGCCCCTGCGCGACGTCGAGCCCCATGGCCCGCACGTCGCTCAACTCCACGAACAGTGCAGCCGGCGAGAGGCCGGGCGTGATGCCGAACTCCCGCGCCTGTTTAATGGCGTTCACCATGTCCGACCCGGTACTCGCCAGCGCAAGCACGTTGGCGCCCGAGCTTTGCGCCTCGAGCAGGGGTCCTGCGAAATCGGTCGTGCCGAACGGGTTGCGGCTGGCACCCGTGACGGTGCCCTTGAGGGCCGTCAACGCCTCCGTCGCATCCTTCTCGAGCGAGAGTCCGAGCGCGTAGTTCACCGTCAGGAAATACCACTTGTTCAGGCCCTGCGGCACCAGGCCGGCCGCGGTGCTCCTCCCCTGCACCCAGGTGTCGGTCACCCATTGCACCGTGGTCGGCTGGCAGGCCGTCCCGGTCAGGTCCGACGTCATCGAGCTCGACGTCAGCGCCACCTTGTTGCGCTCGTGCGCGACGCCGGCCACCGCCAGCGCCACGCCCGAGTTCGGCAGGTCCACGATGGCCGACACGCCCTCCTGGTCGAACCAGCGTCGGGCGATGCTGGAGCCGACATCCGGCTTGTTGAGGTGATCCGCTGAAACGATCTCGACCTGCAGGCCGCCGCTCTCGGCCGCAAAATCTTGCGCCGCCAGCCTGGCCGCCGCGACCGATCCGGCACCGACGCCATCTGAGAACGGTCCGCTCATATCCGTCAGCACGCCCAGCTTCACACGGTTGCCGGGCACCTCCGCATGCACGGAAGGGGCGGCAAGGCAGGTGGCGAGCAGCAGGGCGCGCAGGCGCGTCATCGTGAGGTCCCTCACAGCAGTTCGAAGTATTCGGTATGCTCCCACTCCGTCACCTCGGCCAGGAAGCGGTCGATTTCCGCCTGCTTCAGCCGGACGAAGTAGTCGACGAAGAAACCGCCGAACGCCGCCTCATAGCATTTGTCCGCACGCAGGGCGTCCAGCGCCGCAGGCAAGCTGCGCGGCAACAGCGGGGCCCCGCCATCGTAGGGCGCGGCCGACGCCGGGCCGGGGTCCAGTGCATGGCCGATGCCGTCCAGCCCGGCCGCGATCTGCGCCGCCATCGCGAGGTAGGGGTTGGCGCCGGGCTCACCGGCCCGGTTCTCGATCCGCGTCGCCGGGTCACCACCTGGCCTGCCGATCACGCGCAGCATCGCACCCCGGTTGTCCGCCGCCCAACACGCCCGCGTCGGCGCATTGGTGTAGGGGCGATAGCGCCGGTAGCCGTTGATCGTGGGCGTGGTGAACGCGCACGCCGCCGCCGCATGCTCCAGCAGTCCCGCCAGGTAATGCCGCCCGAGCGGGCTCAGCAGCTCCGCCCCGGCGGCGGCGAACAGGTTGGTGCCGGCGGCGTCCCGTAAGGATTGGTGCAGGTGCCAGCCGCTGCTGACCACGTTCGGCAGGCGGGGGCGGCACATGAAGCTGGCATGGGCGCCGTGGCGTTGGCAGGTTTGCTTCACCGCCGAGCGGATCAGCACCAGCTGGTCGGCCGGCAGCAGCCCGGCGGTGGGGCCGAAGGTCAGCTCGACCTGGCTCGGCCCAAACTCCACTTCCAGCGTGCGAAGCGGCAGGCCGAGGCCCTGCAGGCTGGCGCGCAAGGCCTCGAGCAGCGGGTCCATCTCGTCGTAGCGCAGCTCGGTCAGGTACTGGTAACCCGGGTTGAGCAGCTGGCGCTCGCCGGGCTGCCCGTCGGCGGCCGGGCCGGACGCGCGGACGATGTGGCATTCCAGCTCGACGCCGGCGACGAAGGTCATGCCGCGTGCGGCCAGCGCGTCCACTTGCCCGGCCAGGATGTGGCGGCTGGAGAGCGGCATTGGTTGGCCGTCGGGCAGGAACAGGTCGCACAGCAGCCAGCCGGTATGCGGTGCCCAGGGCAGCACGCGGAAGCTCCCCGGGTCGGGCAGCATGACCATGTCCGCGGCGCCCCGCATCGCCGGCACGCCGAAGCCGCCGCTCTCGGTGAACACGGGGAAGGCGGTCTTGCCCGAGAGATCTTTCATCAGCAGCGTCGTCGTGGCGTTGACGCCGTCGCGCAGCACGCGGGCGGCCTCGGCGGCCACCAGTGTCTTGCCGCGCAGCACGCCGTGGGCGTCCACAAAGGCGCAGCGGACGACGCCCAGATCCTGCATCGCCGCAATGGTCCGGGTGGCGGCGTCGTCCTGCTCGGCCGTCCAGGCGCCGTGGCGTTCGGCGAAGTTGCCGCTCACACCGCCTCGGACAGCACGGCTTGCCAGGAGGAGGCGGCACGGCGCTGGCGGTCCTGCTCCTGCCAATGCGCCTCCCACCCCTCGACCGGGCCGACGGCGTCGATCGAGGCCGGGCCGTGAATGCGGGAGGCGGCTTCGGCGGGGACGGCGAGCAGCGGGGCGCGGCCCTCCGCCACGCCGTTGATGGCGCGCACCAGCAGGCGGCGGTAGGCGGCGATGGCCTTGTCGCTGGCGCCCAGGTTTTCGCGGGTTCGGTCCTGGATGGGGCCCATCGACTCCACCGCCCACTGGTCGTGCACGTTGATGTCGTCGCCCATGCCCGTGTAGGTGCTGGTTTCCTGCTCGTGCGGGTCGAAGCCGTAATCGTTCAGGCGGTTGATGCGCGGGATGTAGTCCGGCAACGTGTAGAGCTTCAGCCGCTGCGCGCGCATCTGCGCCTTGTCCACGGAGGCAGTGAAACTGGTGAAGATCGCATACCAGTAGCAATGCGTGTCATCGACCGGCACGTGCCACTGGGTGATCGTCATGTCCTTGCTCATCGGGATGACGAAGGCGTGCGGGAAGGCCATGTTGGTGATACGGATGTGCATCTCGGCGTCATTCAGCTGGCGCAGGGCGGCGATGCGCAGGCCGTACTCGGTCGTTTCCACCTCGATGCGGGGGCGGCCGTACTCACGCAGGATGCGGGTCATCGGCATGTCGGCCCCCATGGTGGTGCCGCGGAACTGGCGGCCATAGGCGGCCTCGGTGTCCTCGTCCTCGAAGAAACGGTGCAGGTAGGAGGCATGTGCCGGGTCGATGCCGACCTCAAGCGCCTGGAGCCAGTTGCACTCGATCAGGCCCTTGAAGGCGAAGGTGTATTGGTCGGGCGCGGCGAAGCAGTCGAAGGCGGGCAGGGCGGGGGGTTCGCCCTCACCCATGAAGGCCCACACGATGCCGCTGGCGACGGTGCAGCGATACGCGGTCTGGCGAATGGACTTGCAGAAGCTGCTGCCCTCCGGCTCGGCCGGCTGCTCGAGGCACGCGCCACTCGCGTCGAACAGCCAGCCGTGGAACGGGCAGCGGAGGCCGCCATCCTCGGCGCGGCCATAGACGAGGCTGGCCCCCCGATGGGCACAGTGCTGGCCCAGCAGGCCGTAGCGCCCGGCGTCGTCGCGGAACAGGACCAAGTCCTCGCCCAGCAGGCGGACGGGGCGGACAGGGCGGGCGCCGTCAAACTCATCCACGAGGGCGGCGGGCTGCCAATAGTGCCGCATGAAAGCGCCGAGCGGTGTGCCCGGCCCGGATTGAGTGATCAGCGCGTTGCGTTCTGCCGTGAGCATGGACCGAGCTCCGTTCGACTAGCGAACGCGCGTGCGTTCTGCTACGACGTTACGCCTTGCGTGCAAGTTTGCAAGCGGTGCCGGAGGAGACGCCGTGACGAGGCTGCGCGACGCGGATGCGGCGGCCCGGCGCGAGTCCGGCCTGGGCCGGGACCACTCGGAGGCGCTGGCCCGCGGCCTGCAGATCATGGCCATGTTCGACGAGGCGCACCGGGCCCAGACACTGAGCGAAGTGGCCGAGCGCACCCGGCTGCCCCGCGCCACGGCCCGGCGCGCGCTGCTCACGCTGTTGGCGCTGGGGTTTGTGGAGCAGGACGGACGGGTGTTCCGCCTGACCGCGCGGGTGCTGCGGTTGGCAGCGGCCTATCTCACGTCCAATGCCGTCTCCGTGCTGTTGCAGCCGGCCTGCGACCGAGTGATGCGCGCGGTGGGCGAATCTTGCACCGGGGCGGTGCTGGAGGACGACGAGGTGGTGATGATCGCCCGCGCGTTGCCGGCGCAACTGGTGCCGGCAGGGGTCGGCATTGGCTATCGCCTTCCGGCCTATTGCAGCGCGCTTGGCCGAGTCCTGCTGTCGGGTTTATCGGATGCGGCGCTGGAGGCGTATCTCGCGCGGACCGTGCCGACGGCGCAGACGCCGTTCACCAAGACCGAAATTGCCGACGTTCGGGACGCCGTGCAAGCAGTGAAGGCCGAGGGCTACTGCTTCGTGGACCAGGAAGCGGAGGTCGGGTTCCGCTCCGTGGCGGTTCCGCTACGGCGGTTCGATGGCACGCTTGTCGCTGCGTTGAACGTCGGCGCGCGGGTGGAGCGGGCGGACCCGGCGGCGATGACGGGGAAGCTGCTGGCGGTGCTGCGGGCGGAAGCCGAGGGATTGAGCGGTTTGTTGATCTAGTGTGGGGCAAGCTCAGCGGTTCAGCCAAGCATCATGAGGTTTGCATTGCCCCCCGCAGCGGTCGTGTTCGTGCTGACGCACCGCTCCTGCACGAGCATGTCCAAAGAGTAGTCTGGCTGCCCTGTATGGATCAGCACGATCGGTCCCTTCCGCGCAGCCGTGGCTTCGTTCAAGGCAAGCAAGTCGCTGCGACTGCCGTGGAACAGGATCGCTGCGATCCCGTCCTGCTGTCCGCCGGGCGCCTCGGCGATCCAGTCAGACAAGGGTTGCGCGATCAGAGGCAGGCCAGCCAGCGCGCCAGGGCTCGCCAGCGCGCGGTTCCCGGTCGCCAACGCCGCGCTGATCTGGCGCAACAGGCCAGGCTTGCTCGACGCTACGCACAGAACCGCGCCTCTTGGCCCGGTCGTGTACACGTTCCGCTCGCCGACGGGGCCTGCCAGCTCCAGCTCGGCCCCCGATGGCGCTTGGGCCGCGGCGTCGGAGAACCACGCCGCCTCCCCGGCCTCGCCCACCGCAATCAGCCAGTCCGCCCAAAGCGTGGCAGAGGCCGGCGGCCGGCACGGGGCCAAGCCGGCCGCTCTGGGCCGCCGCGCCAGCAACCGCCGCAGATACAGCGGCCCGCCAGCCTTGGGCCCGGTGCCGGACAGGCCGTGGCCTCCAAACGGTTGTACGCCCACCACGGCGCCGATCACGTTGCGGTTGACGTAAATGTTGGCCGCCTCCGCCTGCGCCGTCACCCGGGCGACGGTCTCGTCGATTCGGGTGTGCAGTCCGAAGGTCAGGCCGTATCCGGTCGCAGTGATCGCAGCCATCAATGCGTTCAGTCCACCAGCCCGATAGCGCAGCACGTGCAGCACCGGGCCGAACACCTCCCGCTCGAGGGAGCGCAGGCTGTCCAGCTCGACGAGCGCGGGGGCGACGAAGCTGCCGTGCCGGCACTCGGCGGGCAGGACGGCCTGGTGCACAACGTGGCCCGCCGCGCGCATCGCCTGGATATGCGTATCGATGCCCGCCTGTGCCTCCGCCGTGATCACCGGGCCGATATCGGTGGACAGCCGGTTCGGGTTGCCGACCACGAGCTCGGCGACCGCGCCGCGCAGCATCGCCAACGTGCGGTCCGCCACCTCCTCCTGCAGGCACAGGATCCGCAAGGCGGAGCAGCGCTGCCCGGCGCTGTCGAAGGCGGAGGCCAGCACGTCGGCCACCCCCTGCTCCGCCAGTGCCGACGAGTCGACCACCATCGCGTTCTGCCCACCGGTCTCGGCGATCAGCGGGACCGGGCTGCCATCCGGGTTCAGCCGGGTGGCAAGCTGCCTCTGGATCAGCCGCGCGACGTCCGTCGACCCGGTGAACACCACAGCCCGGGTCCGCGGGTCAGCCACCAGCCGCCCGCCCACTTCGCCGTCGCCGGGTACCAGTTGCAGCACCGCCCGGGGCACGCCGGCCCGGTGCAGCAGCGCCACCATCTGGCCGGCGATCAGCGGCGTCTGCTCCGCTGGCTTCGCGAGCACGGGGTTGCCAGCCGCCAGCGCCGCCGCTACCTGGCCGGTGAAGATCGCCAGCGGGAAGTTCCACGGCGAGATGCACGTCACGGGGCCCAGCGGCACGTGATCCAAGCCAAACCGCTCCGCCTCGGTGGCATAGTAGCGCAGGAAGTCCACCGCCTCCCGCACCTCCGCGATGGCGTTGGCCAGGGACTTGCCCGCCTCCCGCACGATCAGGCCGAGCAGGCCGGGCATCGCGTCTTCCAACAAGTCGGCGGCACGCAGCAAGTAGCTCGCACGCTCGCCGGGCGGCGTGGCTTGCCACCCCGGCGTCGCGGCTTCTGCCGCGGCCAGCGCCGCGTCAATGTCCTCCGGCGTCGCCTCTCGCACCCGTCCGACCAGGTCACGCCGGTCCGCCGGGTTGCGGATCTCCGTCATAGGCCCGCCGCCGCCCGCCGGGGCCGCATGCCAGCCGGGCTCCGCCTGCAACGCCGCCGACAGATCGGCCAGGCGCTGCTCGTCGCTCAGATCGAGCCCGGCCGAGTTCGCGCGCACGGGGGCGAACAGGTCCCGCGGCAGAGGGATGCGCGGGTGTGGCGCCCCGACCGGCTCGGCCGCCAGTACCTGCGCCACCGGGTCGGCGGCCAGTTCGGACACGGAGACCGCCGGGTCGTGGATTCGGTTGACGAAGGAGGAGTTGGCGCCGTTCTCCAGCAGGCGGCGCACGAGATAGGCCAGCAGCGTCTCGTGCGTGCCGACGGGCGCGTAGATGCGGCAGGGGCGGTTCAGCCGGTTGTGGCCGACCACCTCCTCGTACAGCGGCTCGCCCATGCCGTGCAGGCACTGGAACTCGTATTGGCCGGCCTCGAACGCCGGCCCCGCCATGGCGTGGATGGCGGCGACAGTATAGGCGTTGTGGGTGGCGAACTGCGGGAACACGGCGTCCGGCGCCGCCAGCAGGATGCGGGCGCAGGCGAGGTAGCTCACGTCGGTGTGGATCTTGCGGGTGAACACGGGGAAGCCCTCCAGCCCGTCCACCTGCGCCCGCTTGATCTCGCTGTCCCAATACGCACCCTTCACCAAGCGCACCATCAGCCGGTGCTTGCTGCGGCGCCCCAGGTCGACCATCCAGTCCAGCACGAACGGCGCGCGCTTCTGGTAGGCCTGCACCACGAAGCCAATGCCGTCCCAGCCGGCGAGCGCAGGGTCGAAGCACAGCGCCTCCAGCAGGTCGAGCGACAGGTCCAGCCGGTCGGCCTCCTCGGCGTCGATGTTCAGGCCGATGTCGTAGTGCCGGGCGAGCTGGGCCAGCGCCTGCACGCGCGGCAGCAACTCCGCCATCACGCGTTCGCGCTGCAGGCGGGTGTAGCGAGGGTGCAGCGCGGAGAGCTTGATGGAGATGCCCGGCCCGCCATACAGCCCGCGCCCGGTGGACGCGGCACCGATGGCGTGGATCGCCCGCTCATACTCGCCGTAATAGCACTGCGCGTCGGCCGCTGTCGTCGCAGCCTCGCCCAGCATGTCGTAGGAGTAGCGGAAGCCGCGCGCCTCCAGCCGGCGGGCGTTGGCCAGCGCCTCCGCAATGTCCTGCCCGGTGACGAACTGCTCGCCCATCATGCGCATCGCCATGTCGACGCCGCGGCGGATCAGCGGCTCGCCGCCGCGCGCGATCAGCCGGGTCAGCGCCGCACCCAGGCTCTGCTCGGTCAGGCCCCCGCGATCGGCCGTGGCGCCGGTCAGCTTGCCGGTGACCACCAGGCCCCAGGTCGCCGCATTGACGAACAGGGAGGGCGAGTGCCCGGTGTGGCCGCGCCAATTCCCGCGGCTGATCTTGTCGCGGATCAGCGCATCCCGCGTCGCCCGGTCGGGGATGCGCAGCAGCGCCTCGGCCAGGCACATCAGCGCCACACCCTCCTGGCTGGACAGGTCATATTCGCGGACCAGGCTCTCCACCGCGCCGCGCGCACCTTTCACCCGCAGCGCCTGCACCAAGCTGCGCGCGGTCGCCTCCGCCTGCGCCGCTGCCGCCCGCGGCAGGGTGGCGGCCGGGAGCAGGGCGGCGACGCACTCCGGTTCCGGCGCGCGGTAGTGGCGTGTGATCTCGGCGCGCAAGGCGGATTGATGCTGGATCCCGGCCGCAAACGCGCGAAAGGGTGGCAGATGGGCGTCCTCGACATTATCGCCGTTCATGGCCGCGGTGTCCCCGTGCAAGCTCGTCCGCCGATACATCGAGCGCCAACGACAAGGCGGCAAGGCCATCGCGTGGCACCGCATCCGTGTCCCGGCACCCTACCTGGCACGGTGGCCACTGACATGGGCGCCGTCCTCGGCGTGCAACTGCAGGAACCCCGGCGCGGACACCAGCGTGATCAGCGCCAACAGCAGGAAGGCGCCGTGAAAAATCCGGCACGTCCGGCAAGTTATCCGACCCGGCGAGCAGGCTGAGCAGCGCCGCCGCGAACGAGATCGTCAGCTGCTGGATCACGCCGCCCAGGCTGGTGCTCCGGCTCAGCTTCTCGGCCGGGGTGTCGGCGTAGGTTAGGGTGTTGGTGGTCATGAACTGCGTGCTGCGCACCACGCCGAACACCAGCAGCAGCACCAGCCAATGCGGCGTCGAAGGCTGCAGCAGCGCGAAGGCGGCGATGACGACGGCACAGAGCACCCCGTTGCCGGCCAGCAGCCCCCGATAGCCGAACCACCGCATCAGCCGGGCGGAGATCGGGCGCACTGCCAGCGTCCCCAGGCTGGCGGCAAAGGTGAGCGACCCCGAGACCAGCGGGCTGAGCCCGAAGCCGATCTGGAACAGCAGCGGCAGCATGAACGGCACGGCGTTCACCCCGGCGCGGCTCAGCCCGCCGGCGATGGTGCTGACCCGGAAGCTGCGGATCCTGAACAGCGAGAGGTCCAGCGCCGCATCCGGGCGCCGCCTCGCATAGGCCCAATAGGCCACGAGCAGCAGCACCGCCACGGCCGACAGCGCCAGCACGACGGCCAGCGGCAGCATCGAATGGCTGACATTCTCCAGCCCGAACTGCAGCAGCCCGAGCCCGGTGCCGCAGAGCAGGAAGCCGGCCATGTCAAACCGCGGCGGATGCGGCAGCCTGATGTCCTCCACGAAGATCAGCGCCAGCACCACGCCCGCCGCGCCGATCTGCACGTTGACGTATAGCACCCATTGCCAGGTGGCATAGGTGGTCAGGGATCCGCCGAGCAGCGGCCCGATCACGGCCGGGATGGTCATGTAGGTCAGCGCCCGCACCAGCTGCTCGCGCGGGAGCGCCCGCAACAGGACCAGGCGGCCGACCGGCGTCATCATGGCCCCGCCACGGCCCTGAAACACCCGCATCGACACCAGTTCCGAAAGGCTTTTGGATTGGCCGCACAGGGCAGAGGCCAGCGTGAACACGATGAGCGCCGCGGCGAACACCCGGCGCGCGCCGAACCGGTCGGCGATCCAGCCGCTGACCGGGATGAACACCGCCAGAATAAGGATATAGGCGGTAATCGCGAGGTTCATCGGCAACGGGCGACGTGCAGGCTGCGCGCCATGTCCGGGATCGCCGTGGTGATGATGGTGGCGTCCAGCTGCTCCATGAGGAACGCGACGGCCACGATCAGTGGCATCACCAACCGCAGCTTCGGGCTTCGCAGGGCGGCGAACTCGGCGGGGTTGGGTTCGATGTCCGTGCAAGATCCCTCCCGGCCCGGCAGGCCGTGGCCGGCCGGCCTTCCGCGAGGATCGACACAGCCTGGCATGTGAAGTCACTGGCGCGGCAACAGTCTCGCCGAAAGAGTTGGGGAGCGGCAGCCACCTTCGATGCCATGGTCCATTGGTTCTTGGCTGTCCCCGGGACCGCCGCGGCTCTTCGGCCAGTCTGGACACGTCACGAATGGGGCAGGGGCTGCATCGCCTCCCTGGGCCACCATCGCGGGCTGGCTGGCTGTTGCGGCCCTGAGCCTCTGGATACGGACCGGCGTCCCCATCTTCGCGATCGGCGGGGCAGAGGCCGACGACGCACTGTTCGTCCGGCTGGCACGATCCCTCGCCTTCAGCTAGCGGCTCGGGCCATACGACAACCTGACCCTGGCCAAGGGCGTGTTCTATCCGCTGTTCCTCGCGGCGGTGTCTCTGGTCGGCATCCCGCTCAAGACGGCCGAGCAGATCCTCTATCTGGTCATCTCCGCCAGTGCCTCGGTCTATCTCGGCCGACAGGGCGGCCGGCGGTCCCTCGGCACGGCGCTCTTCGTCGCCCTGGCGTTCAATCCCGAGTCCTGGGACTTTCGGGTGAACCGGGTGATCCGCGAGGGCCTGTATGTCAGCCCTACCTTCGCGGTCGTCATGGCCGTCATCGGGCTGTGCTTTCACCGTGGGCGGGTTGTGAACCGCCTTCTGCTCGCCGCCGGGGCCGGCCTGCTGTTCGGCGCCTTCTGGCTGACCCTCGAGGAAGGCCCTTGGATCATACCGGCACTCGCCTGCCCCGTGGTGATCGCGACCTTCGCCGCGCTGGCCCAAGCGGGGTCGGGGGCCCAACGCATGCGCCGGCTCGGGCCACTCGCCCTGTCGATCGCCGTCGCATTGCTGGTGTTTTCCGGCTCTCTCCAGGCCGTCATGGCCGTGAACGGACGCATCTATGGAGAGGCCGTCACGACCGAGTTCAGGTCGGCCAGTTTCACCCGTGCCTACGGCGCCCTGGCCGGCATACGTCAGGATCACTGGGAGCGGTACATCGTCGTCCCGCGTGACGCGCGGGTCCGCGCCTATGCCGCGAGCCCGGCGGCGCGACAGCTTGAGCCGTATTTCGAAGGCCAGGGTGGACGCTGCTGGAGCCGGATCGGTTGTGACTCGAACTTGATCCCCCTCGACTCGTCCCGGCATCTTATCGGGCTGGTTCATGTAGGCCCTGCGGGATGCCGCCACAGCGACCGGGCAGGCCGGCACGGGCCGCGATGCCCGGCATTTTTACACCCGGCTGGCGGAGGAGATCGACGCCGCGTGCGACACGGGAGCGCTCTCGTGCGTCGCGTCCCACCGGGCGACCTTGGCGCCGCCATTCCGGTGGCATTACCTTGCCGACATGGTCCCGCCCGCAATCACGCTGTCCAGGATCGTGTTTACCGTCGGCGGGGGAAACCTGGAGGTCGTGCCGAGGCAGGGCACGCCCGAGCAGTTGACGATGTTCCGTGATCTGGCAGGGCCGGTCGGTCCCTTTGCGCGCGATGCGGCATTCCAGGCGAGCCCGGTGACCGATGAACGGCAGGGCGCGCAGCGATACGTCGCCGCTCGGCTTTGCCGGATCTACCAGATGACCGCCGGCGTTGCGTTCGCCGCGGGTCTGATCGCCGTGGGCTATTCCGTTATCCGCCGCCAGGGCTTTCCCTTGCCGTTGCTGGCGATGATCGCGGCTTGTTTGGCGGCTGCCATCTGCCAGATTGCACTGCTCGCCTACCTCGAGGCGACGTCCATTCCGTCGGCGAACTCGCTCTATGCCTCACCCGTCTCGCCGTTCGTCATAAGTGGTGCGGTGTTGGGGTGCTACGCCGTGGTATGGACGTTGCGGCGGCGCCGCGAGACGCCGGCGTTGCATAAGATGGACGGGGCCGGGGATCGTCTCGACAACCAACATTCATAGCTCTCACATTCGTCCCTCATCCATGATCTTCGAACCGTTTCCGCTCGCGATCCTTACAGAGGTCGGTGCGCCAGTCGGGTCTCTCCGCGGGTGGAGGTTCGAGCTCCTGCCGTTCCTGCGCTGGCTGAAGGCCCACTCGGCATCGCGCCGGGTCGCGCAGGTGGAGGATGGCAGCAAGCTATGGGCGCCGGTCCTGCCGCACGCCGTGGCGGACGAGGGCGGGATCGTCTGCACCCAAACCACTACGGAAATTGCCGCGTCCAAAGGCCCGTTCGACTTCGTCCACGTCACGGCGGAGCTGCCCGCGGACCGGCTCGCGGCCGCCGTGGTGCAAATCGGCCGAAGCGTGGCGTCGGACGGCCTGATGCTGCTGCTTTTGCCGCACGCCACGAGGTTGCCCTGCCCGGCGCGGTCACCCTGCCGGTCGGCGAGGGCGTGCGCCCCCTGCAGCCGAGTGGGCCGCCCACTTTGCTGATGGCCTGGCTGGCAAGCCTTGACCCGGTGGAGATCGCGATCTCGGCCGCTTGTTCGATGGCTTCGGCGCAGGAATCGCCGCCCGGGCGAGCCAGTTGGCAGAGGCGGATGCCGGTGCAGCGCTGTCCCGTGAGGCAAGCGCGGCCGGCCTGCAGCAGCGCCTGGAGCACGCGGACCACTACGAGGCACATCTGAGATCGGTGATCGCGACTCTGGCTGCGGAGCGGGATGCGGCTCGCGCGTCGCCGCCCCGGCGGCTCACGGCAGCGCTGCGCCGGGCAGGCGGAGCACTGCGGCACAATCGGATCGCCGGTGCGGCACTGCCGCCGACGCCGCACCATCTTCCCGAGCCCGATCGGCTCGCAGCCTTCCTCGCGACTGGCTATTGGCTGCCGCGTGCCGCGCGTCCCGCGGTGTCGGTGTTCCTGGTGGCGGAGGGCGCGGCGGTAGCGCTTCACGCCTGCCTGTTCGCCCTGGCCGCAAGCGAGCTGCCGGACGGCCTGGAGGTCGTCATCGCCGCCCAGGAATCCAGCCAGGACACGGCGTCGCTGCTGGACCGCCTGGATGGCGCACGCATCCTGCCGGGCAAGGCGGGGCTAGTGGCAGCGCTGAGGGAGGCGCAGGGGGACGCGGTGCTGTTGCTGGACAGCCGCGTCCGGCTGCTCCCCGGCGCCATCGCCGCCTTGCTGGACACGTTGCGCGCCACGCCCGGCGCCAGTGCCTTAGGCGGTAAGATCATCGGCTTGGCTGGCGCCGTGATCCAGGCGGGGGAGGCATGGGACGCTGCCGGCGCGCTGCACGCCCATGGCGCCGGCCTGCCCAGAACGGCGCCGGAGGTGCGATACCGCCGCACTGCGCCATCCTGTTCGGCCGCGATGCTGCTTGTTCGGGCACGGTTGCTACGGCAGTTGGTCGGCATCAGCCCGGGTTTTGCCGGAACGAGTCACGCCGGCGCGGATATCTGCCGCCGCCTGTCGGGGGCGGGTTGGCAGACCGTGTACGAGCCCTTGGCCGAGGCAATGTTCGGAGGCCCGGCCAGTCCCGACGCAGCGTCCGCCATGCCGCCCTGGCCGCGCCCACGGCCTGCGACCTGCCGCCCCAGGTGCCGCGGGCACAGAAGCGGCTGCTGATCATCGATGACCGCGTCTCCTATCCCGCACTCGGCGCCGGATATCCCCCCGCGGCGCGCATGATCCACGAGCTGCACCGGTTCGGCTGGCAGATCGCGGTCTACCCCAACCACGAACCTGACGACGATTGGGGCAGCATCTACCGGCAGTTCTCACGCGAGGTGGAGTTCATGCTCGGCTACGGCTGGGCCGCTCTCGGCCATTTCCTGCATCAGCGGGCTGGCAGCTACGACACCGTCCTCGTCAGCCGGCCGCACAACATGCGCGACTACCTTGCCGCCCGCGCCGACACGCCACGGCCGCGCAGCCTGATTTATGACGCCGAAGCGGTGTTCGCCGCACGCGAGTTCCTGCGCCTTGAGCAGGCAGGCCAAAGCCCCACGCGATGCTGCAGGAGGAGATGGCGCTGACCGCGACGGCCGCAGTCGTGACCGCGGTGAACGAGACGGAGGCCGCCCTGTTCCGTAATGCCGGCTGTCCGCGCGTCGAGGTGCTCGGCCTGGGAACCGAACCCAGCCCGATCAGCAACGGCTTCGCTGCCCGGCGGGACTTGCTGTTCGTGGGCGTCTTGGGCGAGGACAACTCGCCCAATGCCGATGCGGTCGTGTGGTTCGTGCAGGAGATCATGCCGTTGCTGGACCGCCGCATCGGCGATGGCTACCGGTTCCTGGTGGCACGGCGTTGCCGGGCGCCGCGGGTTCTGGCGCTGGCCGGGGACCGCGTGCGCATCCTGGGACTGGTGGAGAACCTGACGCCGTTCTACGCCACCGCACGCGCCCTCGTCGCAACCACGCGCTTAGCCGCCGGCCTGGCGCTCAAGGTGCAGGAGGCCGTGGGGCGCGGCCTGCCCGTGATCGGCACAGCCCTGCTTGCCCGCCAACTCCGCTGGATATCGGGGCTGGAAATGCTGGCCGCCAGCACGGCGGAGGCGTTCGCCGACGCCTGCGCACGCCTCTACACTGACCCGGCGCTCTGGTACGCGCTGCGCCGGCAGGGCCTCGCCCGCCTGGTCGAGGAGGAGCGGCATAACGATTTCGCGGCGGTTCTGGAACGGGTCGCGGGGCGGGGCAGATGACGGCCGGCGGAGACGGCCCGATTGCCCTCCGACCGCCTCCTGTGCATGATCATGCACAGGGAATGGATTGCGGGCGAGGATGATCGACAAACGCGTGGCAAGCGTGGCCGAGGCGCTTGAGGGCGTCGCGGACGGCGCGACGGTGCTGGTGGGTGGCTTCGGTGCCGTTGGGCAGCCCAACCAGCTGATCGACGGCCTGATCGAGCACGGTGCGCGAGACCTCGTCATCGTCGCCAACAACTCCGGCACCGCCGAATTCGGCCTGGCCAAATTGATGCGTCTCGGCCGGGTGCGCCGGATCATCTGCTCCTACCCGCGCTCCGCCGGCTCCGTCGTGTTCGAGGAGTTGTATCGCGACGGCAAGATTGAGCTCGAACTCGTGCCCCAAGGCACCCTCGCCGAGCGCATGCGCGCCGCTGGCGCCGGTGTCGCCGCCTTCTACACGCCGACTGCATTCGGTACGAAGCTCGCGGAGGGCAAGCCCACGGCCGAGATCGCCGGCCGCTGCTGCGTGCTGGAATACGCGTTGCACGGGGACGTCGCCCTAATCGAGGCCTGGGAAGCCGATCGTTGGGGCAACCTCGTCTACAATGCCAGCGGCCGTAACTTCAATCCGGTGATGGCGACCGCCGCAACGCTCACCGTGGCGCAGGTTCAGCGGGTCGTCGAGTTGGGCGATCTGCCGCCCGAATGCGTCGTCACACCGGGCGTTTATGTCGACCGCGTGGTGCAAGTGCCGCATGACGGGCCCCAAGGCTGACCAAGAGCGACAGGAAACGACCATGTCGATCCAACCCCGAGACCGCATCGCGATGGCCGCTCGCGTGGCCACTGACATCCCCGAGGGCTGGTGGGTCAATCTCGGCATCGGCATCCCCGTCCTGGTCGCTGACCACGTACCACTAGAGCGCGAGGTGGTGTTCCATTCCGAGAACGGCGTGCTCGGCATGGGCCCGGCGCCCGCGCCCGGCCACGTAGATCCCTGGTTGATCAACGCGGGCAAGACCCATGTGACGCTTCGCCAGGGCGGCAGCTACGTTCACCAGGCCGACAGCTTTGCCCTGATACGCGGTGGCCACCTGGATTTGTGCGTTCTCGGCGCGTTCGAAGTGGCGGAGAACGGCGACATCGCCAACTGGTCGCGCTCCGACAACGATTTCGCCCCGGCCGTTGGAGGGGCCATGGACCTTGCCGTCGGCGCGAAGCGGCTCTGGGCCGTGATGGAGCACACCACAAAGTCCGGCGAGCCCCGCCTTGTGTCCCGCTGCACCTACCCATTGACCGCCTTGGGCGCTGTCAGCCGAGTCTACACCAACCTGGCCGTGCTGGACGTCACCGAGCGCGGTTTCGTGGTCGTCGATATCGTCCCAGGGCTCGACTTCGCCGGCTTGCAGCAGCGCACCGGGGCCACCCTCCATCTGCCGGCCTGACACGGCGCTACTCTTCCGACAGTTCCACCTCGATCCGGTTGCGGCCCTGGTGTTTCGCCCGGTAAAGTGCCCGGTCCGCCGCTCCCAGCAGCGCCTCGGACGTGATGTCCGCCCGCGTGCTGCGTGACACGCCGATGCTCACCGTCAGCCGGTGCGACGTATCCGCCTCGGGCATGAAATTCATCCCCTGGATCGCCACCCGCAACCGCTCCGCCGCCCGTACCGCGTCGCTCGCAGATGCGCCCGACATCACCACCACGAATTCCTCCCCGCCGTAGCGCGCCAGGCTGTCGAACACGCGCGTCCGGCCGCGGAGGGTCTCGGCCACCTGCTTCAGCACCTGGTCGCCGGTCGCATGACCCCAGCGGTCGTTGACCATCTTGAAATGGTCGATGTCGATCATCATCACCACAATGCCCGCCGGCTGCCCGGCAGACAGCAACCCCCCCAAGTGCCGCATGAGGTAACGGTGGTTGTACAACCCGGTCAGCGGGTCGGTCAGCGCCAGTTCCAGGGCGTGGCCCAAATCGGCGCGCAGCCGGTCCTGGTAGAACTTACGCCGGATCTGGTTGCGCGCGCGCACCCGCAATTCGTTCTCGTCCACTGGGCGCAGCACCCAGTCATTGGCGCCAAGATCAAAGCCGCGCAGCAAGCGGTCATGTTGTTCCGGCTCCGCCACGAGCAGCAGCGGGATTTCCATTGTCGCCCGCTCGGCCCGCAAACGAGACGCCAGGCGCAACGGGTCGTCCCCCGCGATCGAGAGGCTGAGCACGATGAGGTCGAAGCTAATGCTGTCCGACATCGACAGCGCTTCGCTCTCCGACCGTGCCCGCGCCGGGATGATGCCTTCACGGGACAAAGCTTCCTGAGCGTTCAGTGCCCCGAGGTCCCAATCGTCCACCACCAGGGCCCGGGCACCTGCCACCGAGAACTCCTGCCGCGGTCCGTTCGACAGGCCCAGCGCCTGTGCCGTCTCACCCCGGACCCGCCATTCGTCCAGCAACCGCTTCAGCCGCACCAGCCCGCGCACCCGCGCCAGCAGCGTGTCGTATTCCAGAGGCTTGGTCAGGAAATCGTCGGCACCGACCTCGAGCCCATGCAGCCGCTCCGTGGGATCACCTAGGGCCGTCACCATCACGACGGGGATATGCGTCGTCATGTTGTCGGCCTTCAATCGGCGGCAAGTCTGGTAGCCGTCCATCCCCGGCATCATGACGTCGAGCAGGATCAGGTCCGGCTGCCACGAATGCGCCAGCCGAAGTGCCTCGAAGCCGTCCTGGGCCGTTTCGACCTGGTAGTACTCCGCCGCCAGCTTCGCCTGAAGCAGCCGCGTGTTCGCCGGAACGTCATCGACAATCAGGATACGGGCAGTCATTCAACGTTCATCCCAATTCCGCAGCGTTCGGCATCGTCATCATAACGATGATAGACGGATCGCAGCTGCCAAGGAAGCAACTCAACGGCTGCCTCCCTCGCTCACGGGCCGGGTAGCCAGCATCGGCAACATCGGCCGGTTAAAGTGCCGTACTGTGAAATTTCCCCTGGCGCCGATCGCCGGCCTGTCTCAGTGTCGCATGCCCGCTATGCGCCCACGCCATGTCTCTGGAGAGTTCTGCGATGATCACACGCCGTTCCGCCGCCCAACTCCTAGCCGGCACCGCCGTCGCGTCCGCGCTCGGCGGCCCAGCATCGGCCGCCGACAAGACGGTCCAGATCGGCCTTAATTTTTCCCTCACCGGCGGTGACGCCGACAG
This sequence comes from uncultured Acetobacteraceae bacterium, assembly GCA_964235545.1. Lineage (GTDB taxonomy): Bacteria > Pseudomonadota > Alphaproteobacteria > Acetobacterales > Acetobacteraceae > LMUY01. The sequence continues at coordinate 13,531 of CAXSEG010000001.1, read as the reverse complement.
CGCCACCCATATGCGCGACGGTGCGCTGATGGCGATCGAGGAGGCGAACCAGAAGGGTACGGTCAAGGGCTACAAGCTCTCCCCGATGGTCCTGGACGACGCCACGGCTACCGCCGGCCAGTATGACCCGGCGCAGGCCGCGACCAACGCACGCAAGTTCGTCTCCGACAAGACGGTGGTCGGCACCGTCGGCCCGCAGATGAGCGGCGCCGGCAAGGCCATGGCGCCCATCCTGAGCCAGGGCAACCTCGCCATCATCACGCCCTCGGCGACCAACCCGGACCTCACCGACCCGAAATTCGCCGCCCAGTACCGCCCGGCTGGTAAGGCGATTTTCTTCCGCACCGTGACCACAGACGCCTACCAGGGTCCCAACATGGCGGACTTCTTTGCCGAGAAGCTGGGCTCCAAGGCGATCTACATCCTGGACGACCAGGGCGCTTACGGCGTGGGACTGGCCGACGCGTTCCAGAAACGCATCGCCGACAAGGGCGTGAAGGTGCTCGGCCGGGACCAGCTCGACCCGAAGAACGCCGACTACTCATCGATCCTGACCAAGATCAAGTCGATGAACGCCGACAGCTTGTATTACGGCGGCGTCGGCACCGCGGGCGTGAAGCTGATCAAGCAGAGCTACGAGATCCTGCCGGACCTAAAGAAGGGCGGCGGCGACGGCCTCTACGGCGCCGATCTGCTGAAGGGCGCCGGCTTCCCCGCCATGCAGGGCTGGTACGCCACGATCGCGTCCCCCCACTTGCTCGGCGACACGAAGCTCGCGGCCTGGATCAAGGGCTTCAGGGCGAAATACGGCTACGCGCCGGACGATTACACCATCACGTCCTACGACGCGGCCCAGGTGATCATCCAGGCCATCGAGAAGGTCGCCGCCACCAGCAAGGCCGTCACCCGCGACTCCGTGCGGGACGCCATCCAGATTGGCAAGTTCACCACCCTGCAGGGCCCGGTCAGCTTCGACCCGAACGGGGACATTGAGAGCAAGATCGTCAGCGTGTTTCAATGTCAGAAGGACGACAGCCAGCCGCTCGACGACGTCAGCGCGCAGTTCAAATACGTGGGCGTGGCGCCGACCAGCTGAGGCGCGCTGGGTGACCTCCCTCGACCTCTTCGTCCAGCAGACTATTAATGGCATAAGCCTTGGCGCGATGTATGCCCTCATCGCGCTGGGGTTTACCCTGGTCTACGGCATCCTCGAGCTCATAAACTTCGCGCATTTCAACGTCTTTATGGTCGGTTCCTTCATTGCCTTGGGCGTGCTGAAGGGCTTCGGCATATCGGGGCAGGACACCATCATGTCCGGCCCGCCGCTCGTCGGCGTGTTGCTGACGGCCCTCGGCGTCACCATGATCGGCTCCGGCCTGCTCGGCGTCGTGATCGAGCGGCTGTCGCTGCGGCCGTTGCGGGGGGTGAAGGGCCCGTCCGCCATGATCACCACGATCGGCGTCTCCTACATCCTGTTCAACTTGGTGCTGCTGTTCCTGGGCGCCGACTCCAAGAACTTTCCCAACCCGCTGCCGCCGCTCACTTTCGCCGTTGGTGGGGCCGTGCTGCGCCTACGCGAGGTACTGATCTGGATCCTCTCGGTGGTGCTGATGGGCGCTCTCTGGGTGTTCACCCGGCGCAGCCGCATGGGCAAGGCGATGCGCGCCACCGCGCAGGACCCGGAGGCCGCGCGGATGATGGGCGTCGACGTGGACCGCGTGATCATGACCGCCTTCTTCGTCGGCTCCGCGCTGGCCGGGGCAGGGGGCATGATCTTCGGCCTGTATTACAACTTCACCAGCTTCGTCATCGGCTACAGCGCCGGGCTGCGCGCCTTCACCGCCGCGGTGCTGGGCGGCATCGGCAACGTTCCCGGCGCCATGTTGGGGGGCATGATCATCGGCCTGATCGAAACGCTGAGCGGCCAAGTCGTTTCCGTGCGCTGGACAGACGTCATCATCTTCTCCCTCCTTGTCCTCGTCTTGGTGTTCCGGCCCGCCGGACTGCTGGGGCGGATGGCCCCGAACAAGTCATGACCGCCTTTCGCCAGGCGTTCACTGCGCCCACGCCCCGCATGCAGGCCGTGTTTATCTCGGCCGTGGCGCTGCTCGCCTTGCTGTTCCCGCTGATCAACGGGGATGACGCGGACATCGACTCGGTCGCGAACGCCCTGTCCTACGCCGCCCTCGCCCTCGGCCTGAACATCGTGGTCGGCATGGCCGGCCTGCTGGACCTCGGTTACGCGGCGTTCTTCGCGATCGGCGCGTACACCTACGGCGTGCTGTCCTCGTTCCAGCTTCAGCCGGACTGGTCCAGCTATTGGGAGCCGCTCGCCTGGCTGGGCCTGGTCGCCCGCATGCCCGGCCCGCACGACGTGGACGTGGTGCACACCACCTTGTCGTTCTGGCTCGCGCTTCCGCTCTCCGGCGCTGTGGCGGCGGCCTGCGGCATCGTGTTCGGCGCCCCGACGCTGCGGCTGCGCGGCGATTACCTCGCCATCGTAACCCTCGGCTTCGGCGAGATCGTGCCCATCGTCGCACGCAACTGGACGGACTTGACCAACGGGGCCATGGGCCTCAACGGCGTGGCCCCGCCCAGCCTGGGTGGCACCAGCTTCGGCGTGGACGCGCTGCCCTATTACTACGTGATCGTGGCCCTGGTCGCGGCGATGATCTTCGTCAGCACACGCCTGCGGGACAGCCGGATCGGCCGCGCCTGGATGGCGATCCGCGAGGACGAGATCGCCGCCGGCGCCATGGGCGTGAACCTGGTGCGCTACAAGCTGCTCGCCTTCGCCATCGGCGCCTCGTTCGCCGGCACGACGGGCACCTTCTACGTCGCCAAGCTGCAAACCGCGACGCCCGAGATGTTCGGCTTCCCCGTCTCCGTGATGATCCTGGTCATGGTCGTCCTGGGCGGCATGGGCAGCGTCTGGGGCGTCGTGCTGGGCGCTATGATCCTGCAATTGCTACAAAGCTGGTTCCTGCAGGACCTCACCGGCTGGCTGCACGCCTTCGGCGAACTGGTCGGCAGCGCCGTGCTACAACGTGTGGACCTGACACAGTCGATCGAGCTGATCTTCGGCATTATCCTCGTCGTTATGATGCTCTACCGCCGCGACGGCCTCATCCCCGCCCACCGCAAGCCCACGGCGCTGACGTTCGAGCAACAGCACGCCACTGTCCAGCGCGTCTCGACCTTCAGCCTGCCCGGCATCACACCGCCGAACCTGCGCGGCAAGCCCTTGCTGGAGGTAAGCGGCGTGACCGTCCGCTTCGGCGGCCTCGTGGCGCTTAACAAGATGACGCTGACCGTGCCCGATGGCGGCGTGCTTGCGGTGATCGGCCCGAACGGCTCGGGCAAGTCCACCCTATTCAACGTCATCACCGGCCTCACCCCCGCCGCATCCGGCAGCATCTGCTTCGGTGGCAAGGAACTGGCCGGCCTGCCTCCGCACCAGATCCTGGAGGCGGGGCTGGCACGCACCTTTCAAAACATCCGCCTCTTCCCGAACCTCTCCGTCATGGACAATACGCTGGTCGGCGCCCACCACCGCCTGAAAAGCGGCCCGATCCGGTCCATCGTGCGGTCCAAGCTCACACGGGGTGAGGAGCAGGAAGCCCGTGACCGGGTCATGGAGATCCTCTCGCTGTTCGGCAACCGCCTCGTCCCTCGCGTGAACCAGCCGGTCAGCGCACTGTCCTACGCGAATCGCCGCCGGGTCGAGATCGCCCGCGCCCTCGCCTCCGGCCCGCGCCTGCTCATGCTGGACGAGCCCACCGCCGGCATGAACCCGGCAGAGACGATGGAACTCGCCGAGCAGCTGAAACAATTGCACACGCTCGGCCTCACGATCCTGGTGATCGAGCACAAGCTCGACGTCGTCGTAAGGCTGGCGGACACGGTCGTGGTGCTGGACCACGGCGAAAAACTGACCGAAGGCCTCCCCGACGAGGTGCGTCGCAACGAGGCTGTGCTCGACGCCTATCTCGGCCGTAGCCATTCCACCGTGGAGAGCATCGCCGTTGCCTGACATGATGGCCAACCGCACATCCCTGCTCGAATTCCGTCAGGTGAACACCCATTACGGCGACCTTCACGTGCTGAAGGACGTGAACTACGACATCGCGGAGGGGGAGATTGTCTGCCTGCTCGGCGGCAATGCTTGCGGCAAGTCCACCACGATGAAGACGATCATGGGCATCGTCCGCCCGACCACCGGCACCGTGCAGTTCCGCGGGCAAGCCATCGAGCGCCTCTCGACCGCCGAGCGGGTGAAGCGCGGCCTGGCTCCCGTGCTGGAGGCAAGGCGCCTGTTTCCACGCATGACCGTCTACGAGAACCTCGAGATGGGCGCCTACACCCGCAAGCGTGGCGCCGAGTTCGATCAGGACCTCGATCGCGTCTACGGCCTGTTCCCCCGCGTCAAGGAGCGACGCAGCCAGCTGGCCGGCACGCTCTCTGGCGGCGAGCAGCAGATGGTCGCAATTGGGCGCGCGCTGATGGCCCGGCCCCGCCTGATCTGCATGGACGAACCCTCGATGGGGCTGTCGCCCCTCTTCGTGGAACAGACGTTCGAGATCATACAGACCATTAATCGCCAAGGTATGACAATCTTCATGGTCGAGCAGAACGCCAACATGGCGCTGCAGATCGCCCACCGCGCCTACGTCCTGCAGACAGGGCAGGTGGTGCTGAGCGGGACCGCGGCGGAGATGCGGGTCAACCCCGTGATCCGGGAGGCCTATCTGGGGGAGATGGCGGTGGCCTGACCGCCGCCACGCACGCTGACGATCAATATGGCCAAATGCCACCGATGCTGGTTCGGTGCCATCCATGACCCTGAACCGGCCCGTCGCGTGCTCGCAACTTGACCGCGGCCCCAGCGCCGCCACACTCTAGCTTACGAAATCTGCGAAATCGGGAGAAAAGCCATGCCCCAGGTCAGCCTGACGGTCAACGGCACGCCACACACGGTCGAAGTCGAGGGCCGCACCTTGCTCGTGGAGCTGCTGCGGGAGAAGCTTGCCCTCACCGGCACCCATGTCGGCTGTGACACCAGCCAATGCGGCGCCTGCGTCGTGCACATGGACGGGGATAGCGTGAAATCCTGCACCATGCTGGCCTTGCAGGCCCAGGGTGCCGACGTGCTCACCATTGAGGGCCTTGCCGCGGCTGACGGGACCTTGCACCCGATGCAGGAGATGTTCCGCGAGCACCACGCTCTGCAATGCGGCTTCTGCACGCCGGGCATGGTGATGAGCGCGATCGACCTGGTGAAGATGCATCCCCAGGGTATGACGGAAGACGAGATCCGCCACGGGCTCGAAGGCAATCTCTGCCGCTGCACCGGCTATCACAACATCGTCAAGGCGATCGATGCCGCGCAGAAGATCATGCACCCGATGGCGCTGGCCGCGGAGTAGGGACGAAGCGCACCGCCGACCTTGGAGAACCAATAAGATGTACGATTTCGCCTATCACAAACCGGCTTCTGTGACGGAAGCCGTCAAGATGCTGGGCGCCGACATGGAGGCCAAGGCGCTTGCCGGCGGCCAGACATTCATTCCCGTGCTCAAGCAGCGCCTGAACAAGCCATCCGCCATCGTCGACCTGCATGGCCTCGACCTGGTCGGCATCACCGCGGCGGCGGACAAGATCACGATCGGCGCGATGACGACGCATGGTGCGATCATGGCGGACCCTGGCATCCAGCAGCGCATCCCTGGCCTAGCCAAGATGGCGGGCTGGATCGGTGACACCCAAGTACGCCACCGCGGCACGATGGGCGGCTCGCTGGCCAACAACGACCCGTCTTCCTGCTATCCGGCGGCCGCCCTGGCGATCGGCGCCACCATCGTCACCGACCAGCGCCGCATCCCCGTCGACGAGTATTTTCAGGGCATGTTCACGACCGCCCTGGCGCCCGAGGAACTGATCACCGCCATCGAGTTCCCGATCCCCGAGAAGAGCAACTACGAGAAGTTCCGGAACCCCGCTTCGCGCTATGCCATGGTCGGCGTGTTCGTCGCCCGGGGCCCGGCCGGCATCCGCGTGGCGATCACCGGTGCCGCGCAAGACGGCGTGTTCCGCCACACGGCGATGGAACAGGCGCTCACTGCCAACTGGTCTCCGGACGCCATCAAGGACATCAAGACGCCCGCCGACGGCCTGAACAGCGACATCCACGCCTCTGCGGACTACCGCGCCCACCTGATCGGCGTGATGGCCAAACGCGCCGTCGCAGGGGTCTAAGCGATGTCGGACACGCTTCCCGTGCACGTCGTTGCCCAGTGCCGGGCCAAGCCGGGACAGGAGGACGCGCTACGCCAGGTCCTGCACGCCGCCGTATCGCCCTCCCGGGGTGATGCCGGCGTGCTGTCCTACGTCCTGAACGAGGACACCAAGCAGCCTGGCCACTTCTTCTTCGTCGAGCATTATGCGAGCCGGGATGCACTGAAACAGCATATGCAGCAGCCGCATTTCAAGGCGCTGGTGGCAGGAGCGAAAGAGCTGATCGCCGGGGAGTTCGCGATGGCGATCGTCCGCCCGGTAAGCTGACCCGGCGTGGCTGCACGAACGGCCCCAATACATCACCTCGTGCTTCTTCCGATTCCGTCGTCTTCGGGAGAGGGCGCGTGAGGTTGCCTTTAACCACAAGCTCCTCCATCGCGCCCGTCGTCGTGATCGGCGGCGGCATCATCGGCATTTGCTGTGCCATCGAACTGCTCCGCGATGGCCATTCCGTCACTCTCTTGGAAGCAGAGACACCCGGCGGCCCGCACCAGGCCAGTTTCGGCAACGGTGCCTGGTTCAGCCCCGCCTCGGTCGTCCCCACCTCACTGCCCGGCACCTGGAAAAAGGTTCCCGGCTACCTGCGCGACCCCCTCGGCCCGCTCTCGATTCGCTGGCGCTATCTGCCGCGCTTGCTCCCCTGGCTGGTCCGCTACATTCGGGCTGGTGCCACCGTCGCCCGCGTCGAGGCGACCGCGCGTGCCCTCCGCGCCCTCATCGGTGACGCGCCTGAGCGGCACCGCCGGCTTGCACAGGAGGCGGGCGCCTCCCACCTAGTAGCCCGCCAGGGCTTGCTCTACGTCTTCCCGTCGCGCGCCGATTTCGAGGCGGAGGCGCTCGCCTGGCGCTTGCGCCGGGACAACGGCGTGCGCTGGCTGGAGCTGTCCGAGGACGAGCTTCGCCAGCAGGAGCCGGCCCTCGACCGCCGCTACACCTTCGGCGTGCTGGTGGAGGACGGAGCCCACTGTCTCGACCCCGGCGGTTACGTCGCCGCACTCGCCGCCTATGCCGAAACGCTCGGCCTTCAGCGCCGGGTCGGCAATGCGACCGGCTTCCGGATCGTGGCCGGCCAGTTGCAAATCATACAAACCACGGCTGGTGACATCCCGGCTGCCAAGGCCGTGATCGCCGCAGGCGCCCGGTCCGCCCCGCTCGCCGCTTTGGCGGGGAACGGTGTGCCGCTGGAGACCGAACGCGGCTACCACGTCGCGATCAATGCGCCGGAGGCTACGCCCCGCCATCCCGTGATGCCGAGCGACGGCAAGATGGCCAACACCGTGACCGCCGGGGCGCTCCGGATCGCCGGGCAGATCGAGTTGGCCGGGCTGGACGCGCCCCCAGACTGGCGCCGTGCCGGAATCCTGCGGGATTTCGCTCTTCGGACCTACCCAGGACTGCCGCGTGACCTTCCGGACGACCGGCTCACCGTCTGGATGGGCCACCGACCCTCGATTGCCGATGGCTTGCCGGTGATCGGCCCGGCCTCGCGCTGCAAGGACATCATCCACGCCTTCGGGCATGGCCATATCGGTCTAGCCGCTGGCCCTCTGACGGGCCGACTGGTCGCGGACCTCCTGGCCGGCGGGCCTCCCGTGATCGACCCCGCGCCTTACCGGCCGGCGCGTTTCAGGTGAACGACATCCGCGGCGGCGATCGGCCGGGCCACGGCCGGCCGGCCGGCATACATCGTGTAGCCCCGCCACATGACCCGCCGCGTCCGGTAGCTCGCCACCATGACAGCCAGCGACATGAACTCCCGTAGCGGCAGCAAAAGCAGGGGCGTCCGCAGGGCACGTCCGTGGTCGTGGTCGCGCACCATCGGTCGTAGACCAAGGTCGATCGCGCGCGCAGCAACGGCACGAGCCGCCCAGGCTACACCGGTCAGCAGCGCAGCCCATACGCTGAACCCTGAGAACGCGAACGCGGCGATGGCCAGGACGATGGGATGTTGCAGCATCGAAGCTGCGTAGCCTATCGGCGCCTGCGCACGGATCGTCCGTGCCCAGCGCAACTCGTGCTCGAAACTCGTCAAAAGCGTCGTTTCCGCAACCGTCGTCGCCGGCAACGTGACGGCCAAGCCGACCGCGAGCCCTTGCGCCCGCACTAGCCCGCCCAGCACGGCGTCATCGGCCAGGTAATCGACCAGTGCAAAGAGTCCGCCAACACGGGTCAGGACACTCCGGTGGATGGCCATCGTGACACCCAGGCAGTCCTGCCGACCAAGCGCCCGTCCAAGCAGCACGCTCGGCAGGAAGCCGTATGTGATCTGGCTGGCCGCGAGCCGCTCGGGCAGGCGTTCGGCTGCCGGCAGCCCGACCGAAAGCGTCGTGACCAGACCCACGCGCGGCAAGGCAAGTGCCGCAACCACGTGGCGCAGGTAATCCGGTGCGACGTGCAAGTCACTGTCGGCGATGACCAGCACCTCGTGCCGCGCCATGCCGAGCATGTTGATCAGGTTCGACACCTTGCGGTTGCAGCCGTGCTGCCGGTCGCACACGACGAGGTCGATCTCGACATGCGGGAACCGCCGCCGCAATCCGGTCACCACCGCGACGGCCGGGTCAAGCGCATGGCAGACGCCGAACACGATTTGGAAATCGGCGTAGTCCTGCGTGCAAAACGTCGCCAGCGCCTCTTCCAGCAATGGCTCGCTGCCATGCAACGGCTTGAGGACGGTGACGGGCGGGAAAGGCCCGAAAGCGGGGGCTGAGCGGGCAGCGAACCGGCGCACCATGGCGGCACCGATCAGCGACTGGACGATACCCGCGCCCGCCGCAACCGCAGCCAGGTTAGACAGCCAGCCAAGCGTGCTCCCTCCCATGCGAGGGGTGTGCCGCAACCCCTGCATGCCGCCAAGCCTTATCTTAAGTTGACTGCCGGGCCGGCTACCGGCCAGCCCGGCATTGATTTGACTCGCCGCCCTCGCCGCCCAATCTGCGCAGCAGCCACAAGGACCTGCCTGCATGACCCGACAGCTCCGCCTCGGCGCCTTCATGCGCCCTGTCAGCATCCACACGGCATGGTGGCGCTATCCCGGCGGCTGGCCGGACGCAAACTTCAATTTCACGCACCTCAAGCACTTCGCTCAAACCCTGGAGCGCGGCCGTTTCGACGCCTTCTTCATGGCCGACCACCTCGCCGTGCTGAACATGCCCATCGACGCGCTGAAACGCAGCGCCACGGTCACGTCGTTCGATCCGTTGACGTTGCTGCCCGCCCTGGCGGTAGTCACGGAGCGGCTCGGCCTGATCGCCACCGCCTCCACCACGTTCGAGCAGCCCTACATCATCGCCCGTAAATTCGCCTCGCTCGACCATCTCAGCAACGGGCGCGCCGGCTGGAATATCGTTACGACGTCGAACCCCGATGCCGCGCTCAATTTCGGCATGGACGACCAGATGGAGCACGACGAGCGCTATCGCCGCGCCCGCGAGTTCTACGACGTGGTCACCGGGCTGTGGGATAGCTGGGAGGATGATGCCTTCATCCGTGATGTTGAAAGCGGCGTATTCTTCGACCCGGCCAAGATGCATGTGCTGAACCACAAGGGGCCGTATCTCTCGGTGCGCGGACCGCTGAATGTGGCCCGGCCGCCGCAGGGCTGGCCGGTGATCGTCCAGGCCGGTGCCTCCGAGGCCGGGCGGCAACTCGCCGCGGAGACGGCGGAGGTCGTGTTCGCCAGCTTCACGACCATGGGAGACGGGCAGCGTTACACGGCGGACGTGAAGGGCCGCATGGCCAGGCTCGGCCGCAATCCGGACCACCTGAAGATTCTGCCGGCCTTGCTCGTCATCGTGGGCGATACCCAGGCGGAAGCGGCCGAGAAGCATGCGCTGCTGGACAGCCTTGTCCATACCGACAGTGCCTTGCCCAATCTTTCGATGCGCCTTGGCGTGGATGCGTCGGGGTTCGAGCTCGACGCGCCGTTGCCGCCGATGCCACAGACCAACGCCAGCCAAAGCGGCCAAAGATCGTTGATCGAAGTGGCCGCACGCGAGAGCCTTACTGTGCGGCAGCTCGCTCAGCGGGTCGGCGGCTATGGCGGCTTGTCGATGGTGGGAACGGCCAAGACCATCGCCGACCAGATGGAGGCTTGGCTAGCCAGCGAGGCTTGCGACGGCTTCAACCTGATGTTCCCGTTCCTGCCGGCCGGCTTGGACGACTTCGTGGCCAAGGTCATCCCCGAACTGCAACGCCGGGGCCTGTTCCGCCGCGAGTACGAGGGGGTGACGTTGCGGGATAATTTGGGCCTGCCCCGGCCGGCCAACCGGTTCACGGAGCAGCGCCGGGCGGCGGAGTAGCAAGCACCACGGCCTCGACCGGCTGTTGCCCGCCGCTTATGGTTGCACCTGGGTCAGGCGGAAAGGGGGGAAGGACAATGGGCTTGGGCGGGACCGACATCCTAAGCCGCCATGCAGCGCCACGCTGGCGCCTGACGACGGCGGATTACTACAGGATGGGCGAAGCCGGCATTTTGGGCGAGGATGACCGGGTCGAACTCATCGAAGGCCAACTCGTCGCCATGTCGCCGATCGGAGTCCGTCACGCGCTCGCCGTCGACGCCTTGGCCGGGCAGTTTTTCGCTGCCGCCGCCGCGGGTCGGGCTACGGTGAGGGTGCGGAACCCCGTGACGTTGGAGGACGGAACCGAGCCGCAACCGGACGTCGTGCTGGTCCGACCCGGCTGGCAAGGTTATCCGCTGCAGCAGGTTATCCGCTGCAGCACCCTCAACCGCCTGACATTTTCCTGATCGTGGCAGAGTCCGACTCGAGCCCGCCGTTCGACTTGACAGGCAAGCGGGAGATCTACGCCAGGTCCGGTATTCCAGAATACTGGGTCGTCGACTTGGTCAGGAACCTCGTCCACGTCCACCGCGAGCCGACATTTGTCGGCTATCGTGCGACGCACACGCGGGACGCAGCCGCCAACCTGGACGTGCAAGCATTTCCGGAAATGACGATACGGGCTGCGCCCCTTCTACCCTGAGCACCGGCGCCGCCTTCGCCGGCCGCGTGGGCGGACAGGGTGGGATTCGAACCCACGAAGGCTTGCACCTCGGCGGTTTTCAAGACCGCTGCCTTAAACCACTCGGCCACCTGTCCTTCCGGAGGCGATTGAGAGGGTTTCGCGCTGACGTGCAACCCTTTATTCAACCTGGAGCCACGTCGAGACAGGTCACCATGTCGCGCAGTTCACTCGCCCTCGCTGCTGCCAGCAGCCTGTTATGCCTGCCCGTCCTGGCGGCAACCCCGCAGCAGGATACGGCCAACATCGTAACGCTGCAGGTGGAGAACGATGCGGTTTCCACGCTGCGCGGTACATCCGACCAATATTACACGAGCGGTCTACGCCTCGGCTGGACCTCCGGCACCAACGAAGTGCCAACCTTCCTGCAAACCGCGGCCAACCAGGTCTGGGGAGATGGCGTGCAGCGGGTCAGCCTCGACCTGACCCAGTCGATCTTCACGCCGCGCGACACGCAGTCCTACAATCCGCCCTTGCGTGACCGGCCGTATGCCGCCGTGCTCGGTGTCACCGGCTCGATCATCCACGACACCGGAGACGCGAGGACCGTGCTCGGCGTCGAATTGGGCGTGATCGGACCGGCTGCCGGCGGCAAAACCATCCAGAACGGTTTCCACGACGTCATTGGCGACACGCCCAACAAGGGCTGGGGCACCGGCTTGAAGAACGAGCCGATCTTCGAGATCACGGAGCAGCGCACGTGGCGCATATCACTCGGCAGCACGCCGATCCCGGTCGGTATCGGGCAGGAACTCGAGTTCGACGTGTTGCCGACCGCGCAGGTCGGGGTGGGGTTGCTGCGCAATTATTTCCTGGGTGGCGGCGTTTTCCGCATGGGGCAGGGGCTGGACAGCGATTATGGCGCGTCCCGCATCCAGCCCGGCCTGAGCGGAACGGACGCCTACACCCCGACGCGCCCCTTCGCCTGGTACGTGTTCGCCGGGGCAAACGGCCAAGCCGTCGGGACCGATGTCACGCTGGACGGCAACAATTTCCGCAGCAGCCGCCACGTCGGAACCAAGTGGGACGTAGGCGAGCTGGAGGCAGGAGCGGCCGTCATCCTCTACGGGGTCCGGGTGACCTACTCGCAGACCTTTCAGACCCAGGAATTTCGCACCCAAAAGAGTGGCCTGTTCAATTTCGGCTCCCTTGCCGCCTCCGTGCGCTTTTGATGCGTCGCCGGGCACTCCTGGCGGGACTGGCCGCTACGCCCCTTGCCGCGCAGGCGCAGGACAGCTTCGGCAATTTTCTGGCCGGCATGCGGGTGGACGCGCGCCGGGCCGGCATCCGCGACGCGACGTTGGACGCAGCCTTCGCCGGCATCGCCCCCAACCAGAAGGTGATCGACGCGGACCGAAAACAGCCCGAGTTCACCATGACCTGGTTGCGCTACCGGTCGTTCACGATGTCGGACAAGCGCATCGCCCGCGGCCGGGATGCCTATGCCGCCAACCGTGCCTTGTTCAAATCCGTCGCGGACCGCTACCGGGTGGACGTCCAGCCGATCGCTGGCATTTGGGGGCTGGAGAGCAATTTCGGTACCGATACCGGCAGCTACAACGTGGTCGAGGCGCTTGCGACATTGGCGTGGGAGGGGCGGCGGGCGTCGTTCTTCCGGGCACAGCTGATCAGCGCGCTCAAGATCCTCGACCACGGCGACGTGCTGCCCAGCCGCATGCTCGGCTCCTACGCCGGCGCCATGGGCCAACCGCAATTCATGCCTGACTCCTATTTACGTTACGCCGTTGACTTCGAGGGCCATGGCCGGCGGGACATCTGGGACAGCCGGGGCGATGTCCTGGGGTCGATCGCCAACTACCTCGCCATGTCCGGCTGGCGCTATGGCGAACCGACGGTGCAGCCGGTGCAGGTTCCGTTGCAGCTGGATGCCACCTCGCTCGGCCGTGAGGTCCGTCGCTCGCTGGGCGAATGGCAGCGGATCGGTGTGCGGCGCGAGGACGGAAGCGCGTTTAGCCGCCCCGACCCGGTCGGCGCCGTCGTGATGCCGGACAGCAACGGCGGGCCCGCCTACATGGTATATTCCAACTTCACCGCGATCCGCCATTACAACCCGTCCGACTTCTACGCGCTTGCGGTGAGCTTGCTGGGTGACATGGTGACTTGATGCTCGGGCCGGCCATGGCGTTGGCCGCCATCCTGGCCCTTTCGGCTTGCTTACCATTCGGCAGCCGGAGGCCGCAGCCGCCCCCGC